>JBGUZF010000130.1:0-8850 GCA_045222795.1 Bacteroidales bacterium | reverse complement strand
ATAAAAATGCCTGCAACTGCCAACTAAAAACTAACACCTAAGTCTCACCTAGGTCTCACATAGGTCTCACATAAGTCTCACCCAGGTCTCACTTCCTAAAAGAAAAAATCCTTGAATCTTAACTTTTTTTTTATAAAATTCAAAAATATTATGTATATTTGCTTTTTGATTAACTATGCCTTTTAATGGGCATACCTTTCATTTTCAATATGAAAGGCGTGTAAATAGAATATTAGAAATATATGCAGATAGCGATTTCAGGCAATATTGGAGCAGGAAAGACCGAACTAACACGTCTTTTGGCCAAGCATTATGGCTACCGTCCCGTTTACGGCCCTACCGAGGAAAACCCCTATTTGAACAGTTTCTACGAAGACATGCGCCGCTGGTCGTTCAACATGATGGTGCATTCACTCTACGCCAACATCAAGCAACTGTCTGAGTTGCAGGCCACGGGCGAGAGTTTTGTGCGCGACCGCTCCCTCTACGACGATGCATGCGTCTTCGCCCCAAACCTGCAGGGAATGGGACTGATGACTACTCGCGATTTGAACACTTATACCAAACTGTTCGAGATGGCCTATTCGCTCCTGCCTAAGCCCGATTTGCTCATCTACCTGCGCGGCGATGTGCCCAGTTTGGTGCGTCACATACAGAAGCGCGGCCGCGAGCTTGAAAGCAGTATCCGCCTCGACTATCTGACCAACCTCAACAACCGCTATGAGACCTGGGCCGAGAGCTACGAGGGCAAGATGCTCATTGTGGACATCGACGAATATGATTTTGTTGAGGACCGCGAAGATCTCGGCATGATTATCAACCGTATCGACGCAGAATTCAACAGCCTCTTCAAGCAATAACGAAATGAGCGTATTAGTTGTCATACCAGCCCGTTACGCATCGACGCGCTTCCCCGGCAAGCCTCTGGCAATGCTGGGCGGTCGAAGCATAATAGAATGGGTTTGGAGTGCCGCCAGTCGTATCGACAGTGTCGACCGCGTGGTGGTGGCCACCGACGACGAACGCATATACACTCATGTCAACCATCTGGCTGGCGGTGAGGCTGCCATGATGACATCGACTGATCACAAGAGCGGTACCGACCGTTGCGGCGAGGTGGTGCAACGTCTCGCCGAAAAGGGTGAACACTACGATGTGGTAATCAACGTGCAGGGCGACGAGCCTTTCGTTGAAGCAGCACAACTCCAGACTCTTATCGACTGCTTCAACGACCCCAAGGTTCAGATTGCCACACTGGCTACTTCTATCGCCACTACCGAGGAACTTGTCTCTCCCAACAACGTGAAGGTGGTCTTCGACCGCAATTTCAAAGCTTTATATTTCAGCCGCCAACCCATCCCCTTCGTGCGGGATGTGCCCGTCGAGAAATGGCTCGGCTGCGGTGCCTACTACAAGCACGTGGGCATCTACGCGTTCCGCAGCGAGGTGCTTGCACAAGTGTGCAGCCCCGTACCCTGTCTCATTGAGCAATGTGAGAAGCTCGAGCAGCTGCGCTGGCTCTATGCCGGTTACCCCATTGCGGTGCGCATCACCGATCACGCCAACATAGGCATCGACACGCCCGACGACCTCGCCGCCGCCGAACGTTATCTTGTCGAAAAGAAATGAACAAAGTATTAAAATTATGAATATTACAGATTTAATCGTCGAACAACTGGAAAAGGGGCTCAAAGTAGAAATCCCCGGCATCGGAACTCTTGACAGCGTGATGAGAAACGCGCACCACGACCCTGCCACAGGCACCTTCTATCCCGCCAGCCGTACAATTGCTTTCAACAGCGACACTATCGGCGACAACAGCATCGTGAAGGTCATCGCCGAGCGCGAATGCATAAGCGAGGATGTTGCCAAACAGATGTGGCTTAACTACGTGGATGCCCTCTCCGACAAGATACGCCGTTCAGGCAGCCACACTCTGGGCCGCCTAGGCAACCTCACATGCAGCGACAAGAAGAACTTCGGCTTCAAGATGGCCGAAGGTCTCGTGCTTGACGCCGACGGCAAGGGCGAGGTGCCGATAGAAGAAGTGAAGATATACAGCCATGAGAACGAGGAAGACCCGTTCGCCCAGTTCGAAGATGAGTCTGTGGCCGCCGAAGAGGTCGCTCCCGAGCCCGAACCCGAACCCGAGCCTGAACCCGAGCCCGAACCTGAGCCCGAACCTGAGCCCGAACCCGAGCCCGAGCCTGAGCCTGAACCTGAACCCGAGCCTGAGCCCGAACCTGAGCCCGAACCCGCTCCCGAACCTGAGCCCGTCAAGGAACCGGAACCCGAGCCTACACCCGAACCCGAGCCTGCCGTTTCCAAGGCCTGGCACGAGGAACTCGAGAAACTCGAGGAGATGCCCAAGACCGCTGCCGAGCTCAAGGCAGAAGCCAAAGTCAAGGAGAAGGCCGAGAAGGAGCGTCTGAAAGCCGAGAAGAAGGCCGAAGAGGAGCGCAAGCGCCTTGAGAAACTCGCTGAAGAGGAGAAGCGCAAAACCGAAGAACGCTATGCCAAGGAACGCGCCGCCGCCGAGAAGAAGGCCGAAGAGGAGCGTCGCCGTGCCGAAGAGGAGATGCGCCGTGCCGAGAAGAAAGCCGAAGAGGAGCGTCGTCGTGCCGAAAAGGAGGCCGAGGCCGCCCGTATCAAGGCCGAGAAGAATGCCGACAAGGAGCGCATCAAAGCCGACAAGAAGGCTGCCGCCCTTGCTGCCATAGCCGCTCGCGAGGCCGCCAAAGCCGAGGCTGCCGCCCGCGCCGAGAACGAGAAGCAGGCCGCTGCCGCCGCCGCCCTGGCCGAGAAGCAGCAGCGTGAAGTCGAGAAGGAGGCCGCCCGTGCCCAGAAGGAGGCTGCCCGCGCAGAAAAAGAACGTCAGAAACAGGCCGAGATCGAAGCCGAAGCTGCCCGAAAAGAGGCTGCCCGCGCCGAGAAGGAGCGTCAGAAACAAGCCGAGGCCGAAGCCGAAGCAGCCAAGAAGGAAGCTGCCCGTGCCGAGAAGGAGCGCATGAAAGCCGAGAAGGAGGCCGCCAAGCAGGCCAAGAAGAACAAAGCCCTGGCCGACGAACTCATCGCCCCGGCACCTGTCAAGACCGAAACCAAGGAAGAGGGCAAGAAAAAGAGAAACCGCCTGCTGCCCATACTGTTGATATTGCTGCTGCTGTGTCTCATCGGTGGTGGCGCCTACATGTTGTTGAAGGGTGGCCTGCCCGGCAAGGGTGGGGAAGTGGCAGCCGTCAGCGGCAAGCACCTCGACGTGCCCGCCGAGAACGCCCTCACCTACAACACCGATATGCTGAGCTACAGCAACCGCGAGGTCTTGCAGAACCGCGACGAGGTGTGCAACTTCATGCGCGAATACATCAACCAGTTCCTCGCCGACCGCAACTACACCGCTGCCCGCGCATCCATGATGGACCGCGTGCGCCAGTACGCCGGCGAGCGCCTCGAGACTCTCATGGGCGACCGCTTCGCCGTACAGCGCCTCATCCCCTACGAGGACTACATCTACCAGTACAATGTGCCTTGCCTCAAGGGTATCTATGCCAACCGCGCCCGTGTAACCGTGCAGAAAGAACTCATGGACTACCGCGCCCTCGACAATATCCTCTATCAGATGGTCGACGAACTCGGCCTGCAGCCTGACGGCGAAGGTCGCAAGACCGCCCAGGAGGTGAAGGAGGTGAAGCAGACCGAACAGCGCATCATTGAGAAGCGCAAGGCCGCTCAGACTGGCGAGAACCCCGTCTACGTCTACGTCGAGAAGGGCAGCAAGCAGGGCTACGACATCATCGCCGGCTTCTACCTGAACAAGGCCACCGCCGCCAAGATGACTGCCCGCCTGCACGAGTTGGGTTGCGATGCCTACATCATCGAGTTCAACGACCTCTACTACGTCAGCATGGGCAGCGCCAGCAGCCAGACCTCGGCCGACGCCCTGCTCAAGCACATCAAGAGCTGGTACGACGGCGACGCTGTCATCAAGAAGTGGTAAGCAAGCGCAAAGCCGATGGGGCATCATAAACTGCAACGCTTCGCCGAGAACCTCACGTTCCCTAACCTGTTCCAAGTTGGTTTCGACCAACTGGAACAGGATGGGTTCGCTCTTAAAGGTCTTTGGTCGGAGCATTTCGGCAACGGCAACCCCATCACCCTGGAGCTTGGCTGCGGCAAAGGCGACTACACGCTGGCGCTGGCACGCATCCACCCCGACCGCAACTACATCGGCGTCGACATCAAGGGCGCCCGCCTGTGGCGCGGAGCCAAGACTGCCGTCGAGGAACCTCTGAAGAACGTGGCCTTCATACGCACAAGGATAGAGCTCATCGACCGCTTCTTCGCCGAGGGCGAGGTCAGCGAGATATGGCTCACATTCTGCGACCCGCAACTGAAGAAACCCAACAAGAGGCTCACTTCCCCACGCTTCCTCGAAACCTACAGCCGATTTCTGGCCCCACAGAGCATGATGCACCTCAAGACCGACTCGCAGGAGCTGTACGACTACACGCTGAACGAGGTGCTGCCGACACGCAACGTGGAAATCATCGCCCACACCGACGATCTCTACAACGATGGACAAGAGTTGCCCACTAATCTCGCCGAAGCGAGAATGACGCAGACCTTCTATGAGAAGATGTTCCTCGCCGAAGGCAAGCCCATCACCTATATCCAGTGGAAAACTAAATAAACCCACTCAAGCAATCATGCAATCAAACAATTAAACAATCAAACAATAATAAACACTAATCATTATGTCAGGACACAACAAATGGTCTAAGATTAAACGCGCCAAAGGCGCCGCCGATGCCAAGCGCTCGAAACAATGGAGTAACATTCTGAAACAAGTCACCATCGCCGTGCGCGAAGGCGGCCCCGACCCCGACAGCAACCCCCGTCTGCGTCTGCTCGTGCAGAATGCCCGCGGCTGCAACATGCCCAAGGACACCCTGCAGCGTTCTATCAACAAGGCCAACGACAAGGATGCCGCCCAGATGATGGAGCTCACCTTCGAGTGCCATGTCAACCACGGCATTGCCCTCTTCATTGAAGCCCTTTCGGACAACAACAACCGCACCGTGGCCAACGTGAAGAGCATCATGAACAAGAACGGCGGCACGCTGGAGACCAACGGCAGCCTCGCCTTCCTCTTCACCCGAAAGGGTGTCTTCGTGGTGCCCCGCAAGCCCGACATGGACATCGACGAGCTGGAGATGGAGCTCATTGACGGCGGCCTTGAAGAGATGGAGGCCGACGACGAATACCTGACCCTCTACACCGCCTACGAGGACTTCGGCAACATGGTGAAGATGCTCGAGCAGAAAGGCATCGAGTGCGAGAGCGCCGAACTGCAGCGCATCCCCAACACCCTGCGCCAGGTGGACGAAGAGACCATCCGCAAGGTCATGAAGATCATCGGCATCCTCGAGGAGGACGAAGACGTCACCAACGTCTACCACGACATGGAGATTCCTGAGGACTTCGAGGAGGAGTAATCGTTAGTTTGTAGTGGTTAGTGGGTAGTGTGTAGCACTTGTCCATGAATGCTACCCACTATCAACTACCAACTACCCACTGAAGAGCAATGAAATTGTTCCTAGTACCGACACCTGTTGGGAACCTCGGCGACATGACCTATCGTGGCGTCGAGGTTCTCCGCTCTGTCGACCTCATCCTCGCCGAAGACACACGCACCTCGCGTGTGCTGCTGCAGCACTACGGCATCGAAACGCCGCTGCAGAGCTATCACATCTTCAACGAGCATCAGACTGTTGCAGGACTGGTCGAACGGCTGAAAAGTGGCACCACTATAGCCGTCATCACCGATGCCGGCACCCCCGGCATCAGCGACCCGGGCTTCCTGCTGGTGCGAGAAGCCGTCAAGGAGGGCATAGACGTGGAGTGCTTGCCTGGAGCCACAGCCTTCGTGCCAGCCCTCATCGACAGCGGTCTGCCCTGCGACCGCTTCGTCTTCTTCGGCTTCCTGCCGCACAAGAAAGGCCGTCAGACAGCCATCCGTGCCCTCGCCGAGGAACAACGCACCATGGTGATATACGAGAGCCCTTACCGCCTCGTAAAGTTACTGGAAGAGCTGATGGAAGTGCTCGGCGCAGAGCGGCAGGTCAGCGTCAGTCGTGAAATCAGCAAGTTGCATGCCGAGACGGCGCGCGGCACCCTCGCTGAAGTGCTCGCCCACTTCAGCACCAAAGAGGTCAAAGGCGAGATAGTAGTCATTGTAAGTGGTAAGCTGTGAGTATTAAGTTTTAAGTAGCTACGCAGGCAGATGAACGCGTCAGTCACTTAAAACTTACAGTTTAAAACTTAAAACTAAAAATATGCCAATAGATATCTTCATCTTCCGCTTGACTTGCGCCCTGCTGACCGGCATCATCATCGGCACGCAGCGCGAGCTGCGCCAGCATCAGGCAGGTCTCACCACCAACGCCCTCGTGGCCGTTGGAGCCTGCATCTTCATCCTTATCAGCGAGAGCGTCATCATGAAGGCACAGCTGTCGGGCGGTCCTGTGAACAACGACAACCTGCGCGTGCTGTCGCAGGTGGTCACCGGCATCGGCTTCCTCGGTGCCGGCGTCATCATGAAGAACGGCGTCACCATCCACGGCCTCTCGTCGGCAGCCACCATCTGGTGCTCCGCCGCCGTGGGCTGCCTCTGCGGCTACGGCTTCTGGGTCGAAGCACTCATCGCCGTCGCCGTCATAATCCTCATCAACTGGGGTCTCAAAGGCGTCGAGATATACTTCAAACGCAAGAAAAACGACGATAACGATACTATATAAGTGAATACAAATTAATTAAAACACACAATTATGAAAAAGTTCTTACAAATGTTCGCCCTGATGGTACTGATGGCAGTGCCGATAGGTGCGAGTGCCACGACAGACACCATCACGGTGGCTGACGGCACAACGACCAACAGCTACATCCCAATCTACGGGTTCTGGGCTGATGCCGACCAGCACAACCAGATTGTCTATCCTGCCAGTATGCTGACTGAGATGATTGGCCAAAACATCATTGGCATGAATTTCTACATGGGCTCGAGTGGATTCGGTTGCACGGGCGTGGTCAGGATGGCTATTGTCAGCGACTCGACGCTGTCGGGTCTTAATACTTCGGCTATGATGGTTGAGGTATGGTCTGGCTCAATTACCAGTAACTTCAATATGGAGTTTACCAACGCCTTTAACTATACGGGTGGCAACCTGTTGGTGGACATCCAGACTGTTGGCGGCTCTTATGCTTCTACGACAACCTATGGTATCAGTAGAAACAACGCCTCGTATTACAGTTACAATGGTAACGGTGGTACGCAGAATTTCCTGCCGAAAGCCGACTTCATCTACAGCGACGAGACTTTCTGCAACGCCCCGATGGGCTTGACCTTTGACACGAGCACCACTTCTAGCATCAGCATCCACTGGATTCCCGGTGGCAGTGAGACGATGTGGGAAGTGAAGGTTGGCGACAGTATCATCAGCAATGTCACCGATACTTTCCTCACCGTCACGAATCTGAACGCCTCGACACGCTACAATGTGCAGCTCCGCTCGCTGTGTAACTCGGGCGACACCAGCAGCTGGACGGGAGCTGTACTTATGCAGACAGAATGTGCTTCGATTGCAAACTTGCCTTGGAGTTGTGATTTTGAAGGCGAGGCCAACGGCAACACGCCGCTTTGCTGGACGCTGACACGTCCGTTGATGTTTACCGAATATAGCGGTGACACCAATGTGTATCCTTATGTATACAATTCTTCCTATTATAGCCACAGTGGGAGTAATTCGCTTTATTTTTACTTCAGCAACTACTATGGTGTGGTGAGCGACACTGCCGTTGTCGCGACACCGTATTTTACCCACAACCCTGCCGACCTGCATGTCAGTTTCTGGATGTATGTCGACTACGCCCCCAACGATGTCGCTTTACAGGGCGGTATCATGACCAACCTCAACGATGCCAGCACCTTTATCCCGCTGACAACCGTCACAGGAGAATTCCCCGATAGCTATACCCAATATGAATTCTATACCAGTTCGCTCACCGACTTCACCGACGGCGATTCCGCATGTGTCGCTTTCCGTTTGATCAGTGGATCGGCCAGCTATTATTATCTTGCCATCGACGACGTGACCGTCGACGCTATGGGTAGCTGCTTGCCGCCGGTACTGGGCAGCGGGAATGTTGACAGCCTGAGCTACGAGAGTGTCTTCTTGTCGTGGGAAGTGCCCAGTTACGATGGTGCTGAATCTGATGTGATGCTCGTGAACCAACTGACGAATGCGACCACGCACCATGCGGCCACGGATACCACTGTCTATATCGACAATCTTCCTGCCAACACCCCCTTCGCGGCATACGCTGCCACCGTTTGCGGCACAGACACCACAAACTATGTCCATATAGCCAATTTCACCACCCACAAGCGCTGCTACTCTGTGCAGGATCCCGCCTGTGTGGCGTTGACAGCCAACGCTGCTGCTCTTGCCTGGACTTTCACTGGCATGGGCATTGAGCCTAGCAGTGTCGACCTTGTGCTTACCGACAACACCGACACCAATATCGCTCCCGTATACGTGTCCGTTGTGGGTGCCTCCAACTACACCTTCTCCAACCTGACTGAGAACCACAACTACACTGTCACGTTCCTCACGCTCTGCGGCTCGGACGATAGCTCTGCAGTTGTATCGATCGACTTTATGCCCCATGCGCCGGCATGCGCCGAGGTGACGGGCACGAACACCAGCAACTATGTGCCGTTCTACAGCTACTACAACAATGGTTTCAGCGAGTCGCTCTACGATGCCGACCTCCTCGACGGTGTGGACACCATCA
>JBGUZF010000129.1:0-3972 GCA_045222795.1 Bacteroidales bacterium | reverse complement strand
GCCTGCGAGTTCTATCTCGACGCCAAGGAGAAGAAGTATGTCGATGAAGCCGGCGCCGCCAACTTCTTCGGTATCAAGGACGGTGCCTACATCACCCCGAAGAGCACTTCCATCCTGCCCTCCATCACCAACAAGAGCCTCATGCAGTTGGCCGAGGATATGGGCATGAAGGTTGAGCGTCGTCCTATCGACGTCGAGGAGCTCAGCACCTTCCAGGAGGCCGGTGCCTGCGGCACTGCCGCCGTCATCAGCCCCATCGAGCGTCTCGATGACCCCGAGACTGGCAAGAGCTATGTCTTTGGCAAGGAGCCTGGTCCCTACAGCACCAAACTCTACAACGCCCTCCGCGCCATCCAGCTCGGCGAGGCTGAAGACAAGCATAACTGGAACACCATTATGGACTAATTAGTGGTTAGTGTGTAGTGGTTAGTGTGTAGCACAGAGCACCCTCTGCAAGTACTACCCACTAACCACTACCAACTACCAACTAAAAAAAAGACCGCTCATCCGAGCGGCCTTTTTTTGTTTCGTGCAGCGAAAGATTAGGCACCGATTTTGGCCTTGTAAGACTCGGCGTCCATCAGGCCGTCGATGTCGGCCATGTTCTCGGGCTTAACTTTGATAATCCAGCCATTGCCGTAGGGGTCGGCGTTGATGGCGCTGGCATCCTCGAGGGCGGTGTTGAACTCCACCACCTCGCCGGTGACGGGCATCTGCAGGTCGGCAACAGTCTTCACAGCCTCGACCGAACCGAAGGCCTCGCCGGCGTTCACGGTCTCACCTTCGCAGGTGACGTCCACAAAGACGATATCGCCCAGCTCGTGCTGTGCATAGTCGGTAATGCCAACGAAAGCAAATTCGCCTTCAATACGCACCCATTCGTCGTCCTGGGTGTACTTCAGATTTGCAGGAATGTTCATGTTTTTTATGTTATTAAGTGAATAATTCTTCTTCCAATTCAGACTGCAAAAATACATCTTTTTTTTTAATTACAAACCATCGATGCAATTTTTTTTATCCAATTCATGAAAAATGTGTATCTTTGCATCGTCATTAATCGAGGATATGATGGCTCTGATAGAGCCGATATCTTTGAAATCCAGTTTAATATTATTGAAACGTTCAACGCCTAGACGTGAAACGTATAACGTAAAACAACTTTAATGTACAGCAAATCTGAACTTGAAAACAAGGCCCATGTCGAACTAATAGGTATAGCCGAGCAGATGGGCATCTCGCGAGCCAAACGCAAAAGCGCTCAGGAACTAATCTACGACATCATTGACTATCAGTCGGCCAACCCCACTACCGAGGACCGCAAGGCCGAGGACTCCGCCCGCAAGGAGGGCGGCCGTCGCCGCCAGCGCCTCAAACCGCAGCTCCTTGCCGAGTCGGCCATGCACAACCCCGAGGTGCACCTCCGCAACGACCGCAGCAAGAAGGAGGCCCCCGAGCGCAAGGTGGAGCCCAAGGAGGAGCGTCCGCAGCTCAACCTGCCCATCCTCGACCTCGAGATGCCCACCGTCCCCACGGTGCCCGACGTCCTCTCGCCCGACGGCCGCTTCATTCTCCGCCAGACAGAACCCCCAAAGCAGCAAGATCCTCCGAAGCAGCAGGATGATGAGACTCAAGCAATCAAGCAATCAAGCAATCAAGCAATCGAGCCTGCGCCAGAACCTCAGCCCGCAAAGCGCAAGCGCGGCCGTCCCCGCAAGAACGCCGTCCCCGCTCCTGAGGCGGAGGGTGGTGAGCGTAAAACGGAAAAGGTGGAACATGTCGAAACGGCTCCTGTCGCCAAAGCCGAGCCTAAATCTGAACCCAAGCCAGAACCCAAGCTGGAGCCCAAACCTGAAATCAAACCGGAACCCAAGCCAGAACCAAAGCAGGAGCCCAAGCCCGAGTTCAACAAGCACTACGCTTTTGAGCGCGACGGCGTCATCGAGGCCGAAGGCGTCCTCGAGATGGTCCCCGACGGCTACGGCTTCCTCCGCAGCAGCGACTACAACTACCTCACTTCGCCCGACGATATCTATATCAGTCCGCAGCAGATACGCAACTACGGCCTCAAGACCGGCGACACCATCCGCGGCCGCGTGCGTCCTCCGCGTGACGGAGACAAGTTCTTCCCCATGGTGCGTTTCCTCGAAATCAACGGTCTCGCGCCCGACCGCATACGCGACCGCATCCCCTTCGAGTCCATGACGCCGCTCTTCCCCAACGAGAAGTTCAAACTCACCGGCCACCCGCAGGAGACCCTCTCCACCCGTATCGTCGACCTCTTCACTCCCATCGGAAAAGGCCAGCGCGGTCTCATCGTGGCACAGCCCAAGACCGGTAAGACCACCCTCCTCAAGGAGATTGCCAACGCCATCGCCTACAACCACCCCGAGGTCTACCTCATGGTGCTCCTCATCGACGAGCGCCCCGAGGAGGTCACCGACATGCAGCGTTCCGTCAAGGCCGAGGTCATAGCCTCCACCTTCGACGAGCCCGCCGACCGCCATGTGCGCATCGCCAATATCGTGCTCGAGAAAGCCAAGCGCCTCACCGAGTGCGGCCACGACGTGATGATAGTCCTCGACTCCATCACCCGTCTGGCGCGCGCCTACAACACCGTGCAGCCCGCCTCCGGCAAGGTGCTCAGCGGCGGTGTCGAGGCCAACGCCCTGCAGAAGCCCAAGCGCTTCTTCGGCGCAGCCCGCAAGATAGAGAATGGCGGCTCCCTCACCATCATAGCCACGGCCCTCACCGAGACAGGCTCCAAGATGGACGATGTCATCTTCGAGGAGTTCAAGGGTACCGGCAACATGGAACTGCAGCTCGACCGCAAGCTCAGCAACAAGCGCATCTATCCCGCCATCGACCTCACGGCTTCCAGCACGCGCCGCGACGAGCTTTTGGTCAAGCCCGACATCCTCACGCGCACCGTGGTGCTGCGCAACCACCTCACCGACCTCACACCCATCGAGGCCATGGAGTTCCTGCAGAAGCAGATGTCGCACACCACCACCAACGAGGAGTTCCTCTACACCATGGACAAATAGCAGGCCGCTCACAGCGTAGTCTCTCCTATATATGTAGAGCGCGAGGCCGTGCTCTCGTGGTCCCACACGAAGCCGTAGATGTGCGCCTCGCGCCCTCTCCACCGTTCCGACAGGTGCAGGCACACCCTGTCGCCGCCGCGCGCCGCCGGCAGCGACAGGGCTCCGTATCCCAGCTCCGGCACATATGCGTAGAGGTACACATAGTCGCCATAACTGCCTTCGTTGCCCGTTCTTTCGTAATCCACCGCTATCTCGCCCGCGCCGACATGCTGCAGTGTGCTGAACGCCACCCCCGGCAGTTCGCCCTCGGCCACCCGCAGCGCTGTGAAGTCGACCGTCGTTTCGCCCTCCGTCACGCCGATGCAATGGCGGTTGAGGCTCACGAAGACGTTGTGCACGCTCGTGTTGCGTTCGGCGGCAATGCCTCGCAGCCCTATCCCCGTGGCATCGGCCATGTCGGCCGCCAAGCGCGAGGCAGTGCCGAAAACCTTTCTGTTGTGAACCTGTTCCTTTGTGTGTGGGTTTTTGGGACGTGGTTGATGCGAACGCAGGCAAGGCCGACCTTTCCACATGTAGCCTATGGCCGTTCCCAGTTTGCCGCTGAATGCACCCATGTAGCCTTCTTTAAATGTTGCCATGATCTTTGGTTTTAAATGTTCAACGGCATATAATATAAGCCCATTTTGCCGAAAAGGTCAAAATCGTTCTGCCAAGGCCTATGAAAGCCGCTAAAAGCTTAAAATAATACATAAAATACATCCACGTGTCATATACACCCTGTAGTGTATATGATGTGTTGTTGGTGTGTAGATGATGTGTAGATGATGTGTAGGTGGTGGGGTTTAAAGTCTGAGTTTCAGTGTATTAGAAATGTTAAAATCGCGTAATGCACTGTAAACGTGTCGGGTATGGTGGCTGTATTGGCCGA
>JBGUZF010000128.1:0-7667 GCA_045222795.1 Bacteroidales bacterium | reverse complement strand
CTCTTCAAGGAGAAGGTGCAGGAGTCTCTCCGTCGTCATGTGGCTGCCGTCAACAAACTCACCGCCAAGGGTATGTACTTCTTCGACTACGGCAACGCCTTCCTACTCGAGAGCAGCCGCGCCGGCGCCGACATCTGGAATGCCGACCACACCGCTTTCCGCTATCCCTCATACGTGCAGGACATCATGGGCCCGATGTGCTTCGACTATGGCTTCGGTCCCTTCCGCTGGGTGTGCACCAGCGGCAAACCCGAGGACCTCGACAAGAGCGACCATATCGCTATGGAAGTGCTTGGCGAAATTGCCGCCACGGCTCCCGCCGAGATACAGCAGCAGATGCACGACAACATCCAGTGGATACGCGGCGCCAAGGAGAACCACCTCGTCGTGGGTAGCCAAGCACGTATCCTCTATGCCGACTGCGAAGGCCGCACCAAGATTGCCGCCCGCTTCAACGAGGCTATCAAGAAAGGTGAGATCAGCGCCCCCATCGTCCTCGGTCGCGACCACCACGACGTGAGCGGCACCGACAGCCCCTTCCGCGAGACCTCGAACATCTACGACGGTTCCAACCGCTGTGCCGACATGGCAGTGCAGAATGTCATCGGCGACAGTTTCCGTGGCGCCACGTGGGTATCCATCCACAACGGCGGCGGCGTAGGCTGGGGCGAGGTGATGAATGGCGGCTTCGGCATGGTGCTCGACGGCTCGCCCGAATGCGACCGCCGTCTGCGCATGATGCTCCACTGGGACGTCAACAACGGTATCTCACGCCGTTCTTGGGCCCGCAACGAAGGTGCCATGTTCGCCATCCGTCGTGCCATGGACATCTGCCCCGAGCTGAAGGTCACCATGCCCAACCTGGTCGACGACGAAGTATTGGAAGGTCTTTTCTAAAAATATTATTGATATGAAAAAGTTGCTTTATATCTCATTGGCAGCGTTGATGGCTGTGGCATGCTGCCCCGCGAAGAACAACACCACGGCGAATCTCAACCCTCTGGGTGCTATGGAACAGCAGGCCGAGTTCCAGTTGTCGGAATCGGCGGGTCTGCATCTCTTTGAAGGCGATGGTACCGTGATGGTGGCCATCACCTACGGCGACGAGATGCAGGACTTCATCGGCATCGGCAATGCGAGCCTCGTGCGCGACAGCACCGGCGCCATCTACCTCGACACCGTTCAGATGGCCGGCGTCGACTGTTATATAGTGTATACCGCCGACCTCAGCTCGACCTATGGCGCCGAGAGTTGGTTTGTGGTCTACCCGTGCTACCGCGAGATGGCCCCCGAAGGACCGTGGTCGCTCTATCAGATTCCTTTCGACCTGACCGAATTGGCTGATGTCGACGGCGACGGCGAGAGCGAGATAATCCACATGGTGCCCGACACCAACCACACGCTGCAGCCCGCCGGCACCTTCCGCTTCGCTGACGGTGTGCTGCTCACGGTGCAATAAAGAGTAATACCCCGAAAAACGATATAGCCATGCAAGAAAGTCAAATACCGTTCAAGAAGAACTACATCATTGGCGTCAGCATCGTGCTGGCAGCCGCTGTGCTGGGCCTTATGCTGGTCTTCGCCGTGAAGACGCTGAAGTCATACGACGACACCGTGAAGGTGCGCGGCCTCTGCGAGAAGGAGGTGCCCGCCGACCGTGTGGTGCTGCGCATCAATTTCAGCGGCCAGGACAACGAGCTCACCGACCTCCGTGCCACCATGGAGCGCAACGAGAAGGCCGTGGTCGACCTGCTGAAGAAGGCAGGCTTCACCGACGAAGAGATCAAGTACACCTCGGCCCACTTCAACGACCGCTACGACAGCTACTACACCAGCAACATCCGTTTCCGCTACAATGCCAACCAGACCATCAATGTCTTTACCGACAAGATGGACGTGGTGCACGACCTGGAGCGCACCATTGACGGCGACCTGCTGAAGCAGAACATTATCAGCAGCAGCTATTCGAGCTATGAGTACCATGGCCTCAATGACATCAAGCCCGTCATGATTGCCGAGAGTCTCGAGAATGCCCGCACTGCCGCCGACGAGTTCGCCAAGAACAGCCACAGCAAGATCGGCAAGATGCGCACCGCCTCGCAGGGCTACTTCGAAGTCGAGGACCTCGACGAGAACACCCCGCAAATCAAGAAGGTCCGTGTCGTCACCACCGTTGAATACTATCTGAAATAGAGTTTTAAGCTGTGAGCTGTGAGTTTTAAGTAGGGTTATGTCTAGCCCACTTAATACTTAAAACTTAATACTAAAAACTAAAACTAGGGGTCTTCTTGCCAACCCCCTTTATCAAAACAAGACCAATGACAGAGAAAGATTCTGTAATCATCTATTCCGGCGGACTCGACTCCACGACGCTGCTCTACGAGGAGCGCGAGCGGGTGGCGTTGGCCGTCACTTTCGACTATGGCAGCAACCATGCCGCGCGCGAGATAGCCTGCGCGCGGCATCATTGCGCCCTGCTGGGCGTGGAGCATCTGGTGATAGAGCTGGGCTTCATGGGCCGCTATTTCAACTCGTCGCTGCTCAGCGGCGCCGATGCCATCCCTGCCGGCAGCTACGACGACGAGAACATGAAAAGCACCGTGGTGCCGTTCCGCAACGGCATCATGCTCTCTGTGGCTTGCGGCCTCGCCGAGAGCCGCGGGCTTAAGCGGGTGCTCATAGCCAACCACGGTGGCGACCACGCCATCTATCCCGACTGCCGGCCCGAATTCGTCCGTGCCATGGACGGCGCCATGCAGGCCGGCACCTACGACGGCGTGCAGCTGGCGGCACCCTACACCGACCTCACCAAGGCCGACCTCGTGCGGCGCGGCGCAGCCCTGGGCATAGACTACGGCCACACCTATTCGTGCTACCGTGGCGGCGAGCACCACTGCGGCACCTGCGGCACCTGCACCGAACGCCGCGAAGCCTTCCGCGAAGCCGGGATTATTGACCCAACGGTTTATGAGAATGCCTGAATGCTTGATTGTCTGAATGCTTGAGTATTACGCAGTAAAACAATTACGTTGGTTCACTCAAGCAATCAAGCAATAACACAATCAAACAATATAAAAATGTATTACGTTACCAAACATATAGAAGTCTCCGGCGCACACCGCCTGGAGCTGGACTATCCCAGCAAGTGCACACAGATGCATGGTCACAACTGGCAGATAACCATCTACTGCAAGTCCCGCGAGCTCGATCATAACGGGATGGTGGTGGATTTCTCCAAGATAAAGAACCAGATTGTCGACCGCCTCGACCATCAGGTCGTCAACGACGTTATCGGTTGCAACCCCACGGCCGAGAACATCGCCCGCTGGTGCCAGCAGCAGGTGCCCAACTGCTACCGCGTCGACGTGCAGGAGACCACCGGCAACACTGCCACTTACGAAGTGGATTGATACCAGGTAGTTAAAGTAGTTAGAGTAGTTAAAGTAGTAAAAGGACAAATGTATTATCCTGCAACAGAGACGGCACTATTGTCTTTAACTACTAGCGAGCGTAGCGAACGATAACTACCTTTAAGAGAAAGAATATTATGAAAGTCAATGAGATATTCTACAGTCTCCAAGGGGAGGGCTACTACAGCGGCACGCCGGCCGTCTTCGTGCGCCTGAGCGGCTGCAACCTGCGTTGCCCCTTCTGCGACACACAGCACGAGAGCGGCATCGAGATGAGCGAGGCGGAGATTGTTGCCGAGGTAGCCAAGTATCCGGCCACCCATGTCGTCGTCACCGGCGGCGAGCCGTCGCTGCAGCTCACCGCAACGCTGGTCGACGCCCTGCACCGCGCAGGCCGCTACGTTGCCGTCGAGACCAACGGCACTCACGCACTGCCGCCGAATGTCGACTGGATAACCCTCTCGCCCAAGAACGCCTATGTCGACGACGCCGAGGTGGTGCTGACCCACGCCGACGAGGTCAAAGTATTATTCGATGGTGAGTACGAACCTAATTTTCAACTTTCAACTTTCAACTTTCAATTTCTCCAACCTTTGGATACCGGTGACGCCGCACGCAACGCCGCCATCACCGCCGCCACGGTGGAATACGTCAAGAGTCATCCGCAGTGGCGCCTCTCGTTACAGATACACAAGATACTAAACATTAGATGATATATGGATAGAAAACAAGACAACCTGCAGGCCTTGGGCCGCAAAAGCCAGATACCCGAGACCTACGCCCCCGAGGTGCTCGAGGCCTTCGAGAACCGCTACCCCGAGCGCGACTATTGGGTGCAGTTCAACTGCCCCGAGTTCACCGCCATGTGCCCCGTCACCGGCCAGCCCGACTTCGCCGAGATGAAGATTATGTACATCCCCGACAAGAAGATGGTCGAAAGCAAGAGCCTCAAGCTCTACCTCTTCTCGTTCCGCAACCACGGCGACTTCCACGAGGACTGTGTCAACATCATCCTCGACGACCTCATCAAACTTATGGACCCGCGCTATATCGAGGTGCTGGGCCTCTTCGTGCCGCGCGGAGGCATCAGCATCCATCCCTTCGCCAACTACGGCCGCCCCGGCACCAAGTACGAGACCCTCGCCGAGCAGCGTCTGCGTAACTATAAGAATAACTAGAACACCTCCCTTATCTTGCCGTCGACGCCGCGGCGGTAGAGGGTGAAATGCTCCTTGACCTTCTCGAGGAAGGGCGAGAGGGCATGTGGCGAACGACCGTAATAGTCGTCGTATATCACACAGAGACGCCTCTTTGAGCGCGACAGCGCCACGAAGAGGCGTCGCGCATCTTCCTGTATCTGCTTCTCCGTCCAGCTGTGGGTGCCGGGGTAGCTGCCGTCGATGGCACGGTACACTATAACAGTGTCGAACTCCAAGCCCTTGGCCTTGTGCACCGTCGAGATGATGTGACGCTCCTCGAGCGACGAGCCGCACATGTCGGCCTCCTTGCAGGTGCATAGCTCGGTGACGTAGCGCTCCAGCTGCTTGCGCTGGGTGGGGTAGAGGTCGGTGCGTATGACGTCGGCCTCGAGGTAGTGCAGCAGGTGGCGCCATTTGTCGACAGGCTCGATGAGTTTTGCGTCGAGAAGCTTTTCGTAGGTGTATTGTAGCTCAGAGACAATTCCCTCCGGTACATTTGTCTTGCACTCCTCCGCACTCCCTCGCACTCCTTGCATTCCCAGTCCGTGAAGGTACAGCTCTGCGTACCGTTCGCGGAACTTGTCTATCAGCTTCCTGTGGCCGCTCATGAATGCCTGTTGGTCGGCACATATCTGCATGGCGTTGAGGTGGCAGAAATTGAGCAGCGAGAGGGTGGCCATGATGTCATCGTCGGCCTGGTGGCTGTTCTGCCCTTCGAGGTGCAGCGTTTCGAGCAGGTGCCCCAGCTTGTAGTGGCGCAGGCGTGGCCGCACCAGACGTATGTACTTCAGCGTGTCGAAATAGCGTGGACAGACCTCTTCCAATACATTTGTCTTATCTCCTGTCTCCTTACCTCCTGTCTCCTTAATCAAGTTATACTTGAGGATTTGGTAGTCATACTCCACGTTGTGGCCCACCAGCACCTTGCCCTTGCAGTAGTCCATGAACATCCGCAGACCTTCGGCGCGGGGGTGGCGCTTGCTGTTGCGGTACACCTCGAGCATGGGGTTGGGATGTCCGCCGACGGTCTCGGGCAGCTCGCGGTCGGTCTCGAGGATGATGTTGAAGGACTTGCCTACGACCTTGCCCTGCCGCACTTTCACGGCAGCAATCTGTATGATGTCGTCCTTCTCCACGTCGAGGCCCGTGGTCTCGGTGTCGAAGATGACGAGCTCCTCGTTGTCGTATACGCGCACGAACTCCTGCAGGTACGACGAGTTGTCGTAGCGCAGGAAGTCGCTCGGCAGCAGGGCCTCGCGCCGCATGTCGCGCATGAAGTTGCGCGCGGCGGTGTAGGTGGGCAGCACCTTGAGGCCCCACAGCAGTCGCGCCCAGGCTATGAACACTGTCTCGTCGGTGAGCACCGTCAGGTGCGCCAGCAGCAGCCGTATGGCGGGCAGCGAGAAGAGGTCGGTGCCGCTGATCTTGAAGTGCGGTATGCCTGCCGCCGTCATCGTCTCGCCAACCTCGTCGGCCTCGCGGTTGGTGCTCACCAGGATGGCCACGCGCCCCTCCGCGTCCATGTCGCCGTAGCGCTTGGCGAAGCGGGCGGTATAGTAGGCCTCCAGCTGTGCGTCGCCCACGTCGAGGAGGCATAAATCGTGCGGAGCACGATTAGTGGACAGTGGGTAGTGGATAGTGGATAGCATTTGTCCACTTGTGCTCCCCACGACACACTGGCCACTTCCGAGGTTCTTCTTCGCGAAGTCGTTCTGCAGGTCGAGGAGGTATTTCGGCGAGCGGTAGTTGGTGTGCAGGTAGTGTATGTGTCCCTTGCAGCGGCGTTTCAGTGCTTCGAGGGTCTCGAGCTTGGCGCCGATGAACGAGAAGATGGCCTGCTGTTCGTCGCCCAGGTACACTATGGTGGCGTCGTCGGTGGCCAGGAGGTCCACCAGCGCGAACTGCAGCGCGTTGAGGTCCTGCACCTCGTCAATCTCTATCCAATTGTATTTAGTGGGTAGTGTGTAGTGTGTAGTGGATAGCATTTGACCACTGGTGCTACCCACTGCCCACTGTCCACTACTCACTAGATATTGATATGTCAGCACCAGCAGGTCGTCGTAGTCCAGCAGGTCGTTGTCGGCCTTGTACTGCTGATAGGCTTTGGCCAGCAGCATGGTGTTGGCTGCGGGCAGTTCGTGAAGCACCGTGTAGCGGTCGGCGAGGCGCTCTATGTCGTCGTATATCGCGCCGAGGGACTCCTCGTCGAAGGGACGACCCAGCACGTCGCAGAGCTTGGCCATGGCACCGGTGTGCAGCAGCTCGCCGTGCAGCAGCAGCTCGCCGCGCACGCCCAGCGTCAGCTGCCACAGCGCATGCTGATAGCGCATCAGCTCCGTGGTGTGGCTCTGTATGTTGAGCCTCTTGCAGAGCTCCTCCTGGACGATGTTCTCCACATCGCCCTCGTCGATGATGGCACTGTTGTGGTTCACCACACCCTCGTTGAAGAGCATCTGCGAGCAGTAACGGTGTATGTTGCCCACGAAGAGGTCGTCTGGCACGGGGTTGCCCGTGCGGTCGGCTATGCGCTGCGCCATGCCTTTGGCGGCGCGGTTGGTGAAGGTCAGACACAGCATATCGCGGTACTCTATGCCCTGTTCGTGGGCATGTACCACGCGCTCGGTAAGTATGTCGGTCTTGCCGCATCCCGGCGGAGCCAGCACCAGATGCCGTCCGCCGCTGATGGCTATCGCCTCCTGCTGCCACTGGTCAAAGCACCGTTCCATTGAGCGTGGCTTTTACCATCTCGTCCTGTTCGTAGACGAGCTTGAGGGAGAAGAAGGGGGTGCTTTCGTCGAGGAGCAGGCGGAGGAAGATGCGGTCACCCTCCCAGAGTTGTATAGGTGAAAGGTGAGAGGTGAAAGGTGATAGAGGAAGGTCGGCTTTCTTAATCCATGCCAGCTCGCCTTCGTCGTCGATGCCCATGTCGGGCTCGCCGTTCCACTCTGTGGCGGTGAAGAGGTGCATATATTCGTTGGGCCATGTGTCGGAGATGAAGGTGACGATGCCACGGTAGTGCCAGCGGGTTATCTCCAGGCCCGTCTCCTCCCTCACCTCG
>JBGUZF010000127.1:0-9565 GCA_045222795.1 Bacteroidales bacterium | reverse complement strand
CTGTCGCCCGACCAATGCGGCACCGTCTACCGCCACTATGCTGCGGTCGAGGGTGTAGAGGCCACCTATATCAAGGACAAGCACATCGGCGGCAACGAGCAGGTAGATGTGACCCTCCTCCAAGCTACCGACAGCACCTCTTGGGCCACTCTGCTGCGCGACCTCGACATGCCCGACTTCGACGTCGAGGCCGACGATGACTTCTTCGTCCACTACCTTGCCGCCAAGGAGCACCCCGACCAGCGTGTGCCCTTCGCCCCCGGCCTCTGTGACCTCGTGGTGCTGTGGCCCGCCGAGAGCACCGTCTGCATATTCCACATCGCCACCGAGGCTCAGTACGACCGCCTGCTGAAAAACCAATTCGACAATCTTGAACAATAATAATATATGTATATGAAAAGACTACTGCCATTACTGATGCTGCTTGTCCTGCCCGCCACCTTTGCGGGCTGTAGCATGAAACATGATTTTGAGGACGGCACTCCTGTCCGCATGGTGACCTATGCCGTTAACGGCGAATCGTTCGACCTCGTGCTGCGTGGCGACACCGAGTGGGACGACTTCATAGTCATGCTTTTCGACAAGGTCGGCGAGGGCTATCCCGTGCTCTTCCAGTGCACCTCCACCACCTACGAACAGGTGACGGACACGCTTGATGCCAAGCGTCCGCTCTCCTTCAAGACCGGCAACCGCCGCGAGGCCGAGAAATGGGCCAGCGAGCGCGGCAAGGAGGGCTATGTGGTCATCGTCTCCTACGACAAGAAGAACAAAGTGTACAAACTACAGGCATTAAAGAAATAACACTGCTATGAAACTGAAGCTAATTCCCCTGCTCCTCGTCGCGCTGCTCTTTGCGGCTTGCGACCCCTATTCGGAGCACATCATCCGCGGCACCCTCTATGCCGACAGCACCAAGACAACGCCCATCGTAGGTGACACGCTGGTCTTCCGCGAGTCGGATTACATAGAACCCACTGCCGACAGCAAATACCTCGGTTTTGCCGTCACCGACGCCCAGGGCCGCTGGGGCTTCCAGTACATCCGAGGCTTCGACAATCCTTACATGCAGGAACCCTCAGGTGCCAAACTTAGCATACGGGAGTACTTCCTGCTAATCCTCCACGGCGACGACACTCTCTACTGGGAGTATATCGGCGGCAACGATGAAGGCATAGATGTATGGCCCGGATGCTGGCAGCACCCCGAATGGTGGAACCCTGAGCCAGCTGACACCATTGTCGAAAATCCCCAAAAGATAGGAGGTCTGCTATGAAACGCATTATTCTGGTAGCAGCAGTGCTAATTTTCAATTTTCAATTTTCAATTTTCAATTCTGCTCACGCGCAGCACCCCGAGGACGACGTGGCCCGCCACACCGTGAAGTTCAACCTCCTGTCGCCCTTTGCCAGGAGCCTCGACTTCAACTACGAGTACCGCATCGCCAGCCGCTCGGCGGTGGCCGTGGACTTCGGCGGAAACCTTCTAAGGCCCATGGGTCAGACCATGAAGCCGCACGCCATATTCCTGCAGCCGCAGTACCGTTTCTACCTCGCACGTCAGCGCCGCAACGGTGTCATGCCCTTCTTTGGCATAGGCCTCAACTACACCCGTGCCTGGGAACACTTCGACTGCTTCACCGGCAACGACGGCTGGGAGATACACACCCAGCGCTATACCGTCCACGATCAAGCTCTAAGGCCCGCCCTTGCCTTCGGTCTTAAGGTCAACATACCCTTCGGCCTCACCATAGAGAGCACAATGGGTGTGCTCCTCTTCAACGATGACAACACATGGCGGTCGCCGCTCTACAACACCGGCACCGCCAACTACCTCACCACCCAGTTCTCCACCCGC
Source organism: Bacteroidales bacterium (assembly GCA_045222795.1). Taxonomy (GTDB): domain Bacteria; phylum Bacteroidota; class Bacteroidia; order Bacteroidales; family P3; genus Colimorpha. The sequence goes on along the minus strand of JBGUZF010000127.1, from coordinate 7,711 downwards.
ATCGGCTGGGCGTTCTAATAAGAACAGAAGATATGAAAAGGCACCTGAGACTTTTCCCCCTGCTCTTTGCTGCACTGCTTACAGTGGCCTGTGAGGGCTATTCCGAGCATATCATCCGCGGCACTTTATATACAGACAGCACTAAAACTACGCCTATCGCTGGCGACACATTGATATTTCGGGAAACAAAAGGTTTCGGGAGGGACGATATGAATTACGGTACATATCTTGGTTTCGCCATTACTGATGCTCAAGGTCGCTGGGGTTTCCAATACGTCCGTAATTTTGATAGTCCCGATATGCAGCCTGCCGGTGAAAAAATGACAAGGCCAGAATATTTCCTTTTAATCACTTATGACAGCGATACCCTTTATTGGGACGATGTCTATTATTGCGATGGGGACACAATAGAACTTTGGCCAGGATGCTGGAAGAATCCAATGTCGGACACCACGGCTGCCGACACCACCAAACGGATAGGAGGCTTGCTATGAAACGCAATATTCTGATAGCGGCAGTATTGGTTTTCACCTTTCACCTTTCACCTCTCACCTTGCACGCCCAGCATCCCGAGGATGATGTTGCCCACCATACAGTGAAGTTCAATTTGCTCTCTCCGCTTGTATCAAGTGTGGACTTCAATTATGAATACCGCATTTCGCGCCGCATGGCGGCGGCTTGCGACCTTGGTGGCATAGTGTATAATAAGTCAATATTTGACAACACCATTACGCTAAAAGCCGTATTCCTTCAACCCCAGTTCCGTTTCTATCTCTGCGAGCAGCGGCGTTTGGGGGCCATGCCTTTCATTGGTGCCGGACTCAACTGCACCGTGGTATGGAACACCATCAATTGCTTCACTGGCAACGACGGCTGGGACGTCCATACTGTAAGCTACAATGTCCACGACTGGGCCTTGCGTCCGGCGATAGCCTTCGGTGTCAAGTTCAACATTCCTTTCGGCCTCACAATAGAAGAGACAATCGGAATCATCATTCCCACCTATGACTTCAGTGCCTCGCGGAATGCGCTGCTAAATGACAGTGATCCGTTCAACTACGCTACAACCCAGTGCTCAATTCGCCTCGGCTGGGCATTCTAATAAAAAAAACATAAGTATGAAGATAAAGTACCTTAAACTGAAGACCTGGCTGCTGGTTACCCTTGGTGGATTGCTGGGCATCAATCTTGTTGGTTGTGAGAAGATATTCAACACCGCCTGCGAGTACGGCACCCCTGAAGCAACCTACCATGTTCTCGGCACAGTCACCAATGCCGACGGTCAACCCATTCCGGGCATCGGTGTGGGCCGCTACAACCCATGGGACGAAGAGGCAGACACTTTGATGTCTGCCAGGTATCATGACACGACAGACGCCGACGGACGCTATAGTGTTACATACAGTTGGTGGTTCCCCGGTGAAAATATTGATGTTGGCTTCTTTGATACCGACGGCACCGAGAATGGCAACTATCAAGACACAATCGTGACAGTCAAGACCAGCGGCGTTCCAACCATAGGCGGTGACGGTTGGTACGATGGAGAAGGCTTTATCAAGCTCGATGTTACCATGAAAGAGAAAACAGACAAATAACAAATCAAAAACAATACAACAATGAAAAAGACCATCCTTATCGTCGCCATGCTAGTCATGGCCTTCGGTCTCTCCGCACAGGAGGAGAACGCCAACATCACCATCCCCAGCGGCTACCGCGCCTTCATCGAGGAGGAGAACAGCCTGCAGCTTGTCAGCAAGGAGCACTCGTTCCTCGGCGTCGGCACCACCCATGGCTTCTACATGAACGACCACTGCTTCGTGGGTCTCGGCTTCACCATGATTGGCAACGAGAGCGACTTCTTGATGCCCGTCTATGCTGCAATCCGCTACAACTTCAGCTACCGCAGCAACATCACCCCCGTGCTGTCGTTCCGTGCCGGCTCCTACCTCTCCGAGAGCACCGGCCTCTATGCCGACCTGGCTTTTGGCCTGCGCTTCGCATCCAAGCGCCACTTCGCCATCAATGTGATGCTCACCGGCACCTTCTATGAGCCCACCGAGCACCCTTATTACAATGGTGGCACCACAATCAACCACTCCGGCGCTGGCATCCGCATCGGCATGGAACTGTAAGACTATGAAAAAGATTGCCCTTGCGCTGTTAAGTGTACTGCTATTGGTTTCGTGTACCGATACGGAAACATACTATGTCCGTGGTACGCTGTATAGCGACAGCACCCTTACTGACCCAATGCCGGGAGAAGACCTAGCATTCACATACAGGTCTGCGTATGGTGATACTCTTGGCATGGTACGCACCGACAGCCAAGGGCGCTTTGGCTTTGCCTACAATATTGGTATTGACCCGATAGCCCGAGGTGACGCCAAAATGCATATAGAATACGCTGAGGTGTCTATCCTCCATCAGGAAGATACTCTTTGTAGATTTAAATATCTAAGGCCACCAGATACCCTATCGCTATATATCGGTATGGATTGGAGGGATAAATGAGAAAGAGTATTATCATACTGTTATTGCTGGTATACGGTGCCTCTATTTGTGCACAGGATACCATACAGACAACGGCAAATCAAAATTTCCGTCAGGTGGTGAAAGCCAATTTATGGGCTATTGCTTGTCCGGTTGTTTCCTACGAATTAGGCTTTGCCCGTCGCCACGCCATCGAATTGTCTGTGGGTATTTCCCCTAAACTTAATGTAGGGAATTTCCAGCTATATCCAACAAACATGCTTTTCCCGTCGCTGACCTACCGTTGGTATTTCCTTGACGCCCGTTTTGTCAGGATGTTTGCCCAAGGAGGTGTATCGTTTGTTTATGCATGGGGAACTTACGACATTTTCGCAGGCAGCGATGGGTGGAACATCCATACGAATGCATATCATTATAGCGAACATCGCTTCTGCCCTATCTATGGAATTGGTGTTAATGGAGGCAAGTGGAAAGGCATCAGTCTTGAAGTTCAATTTAACCCATTTATAGCTGCTCATTTTGCCAATGGTGGCATTACTCCACTTTTTGAAGACGTTAGAGTAATGTATATCTTAAAGCATTTGTTTTGTTTTAAGGTTGGCTATTCATTTTAAAAGCTGTTGGCCCCTGCGGGACTAGAAGAGGTCAACAATGACGATGACCAGCAGCGCCACGCAGTAGGCAAGTTTGAGCAATGTGCCGGTGAGAAAGCCGAGGAACGCGCCCCAGGCAGCACGCAGCGCCGGGGCCATTTCGCGGCTTTTAATATATTCGCCCACGAGAGCGCCGATAAAGGGCCAGAAGATGACGCCCAGCAGGCCCTGAGGGCCGAAGGGAAGTCCTATGATGGAGATGACGAGGCCTATGTTGCAGCCCCAGACACCGTATTTCGAGCCGCCGCTGCGCTTGGTGGAGAGTGACGGCACCACATAGTCGAGCACGGTGATTATCAAGGCCAGCACGGCGGTGACCACCAGCAGCGTTGTGTTGCACTCGACCCACGGCGTGAGGCTTGCCAGCAGCAGTCCCACCCAGCTCACCGGCGGTCCCGGCAGGCCGGGGATGATGGCACCGAGGATTCCTACAATGAGGCAGACAAAGGCCAGTATTATCAGTACAGTATTCATCTATTATCGGTATAGAATTCGTCGAAGAGGGGCCGGAGGCGGGCGTGGTCGCGGATGAGGGCGCGGAGGTCGGCCAAAGGGGCGGCGTTGGGCGAGTCGTCGAGCCACAGCTTGATATATCCGTGCTCGGAGTATTTCTCGTCGAGGTGCTGGAGGGTGCGCTGCCAGTGGCCTTCGCGGTCGAGCTCGGGGTAGTGCGAGAGGCCGTACTCGATGGTGCGGCGCACTATGGTCTCGGGCTCCACGTCGCGGTCGGCCTCGGCGATGATGCAGCCCAGCAGCGAGCGCGGTTTCGAGGTGGCCGAGGCACGGTGGTCTTCGGCGGCCTGGGCGATAAGCTCTATCTCCTCTTCGCTGAACCACTGGCGCAGCTCGCGGCAGGCGCGGATGATGCGCCCCGAGGCCAGGTGGTGCACCTCGCGGCCTTCGCAGATGCCGATGTCGTGCATGGCGGCGGCGGCGTAAGTGTAAAGTGGAAAGTGTAAAGAGGAAAGTCTCTCGGATGCGTGACTTTCCGTTTTCCACTTTCCGTTTCCCACTATCGTCATCGCCCGCGCGATGACGCGGCGTATGTGGTCGGGGCGGTGGGCGGTGTCGTAGTGCTCGTGGCGCGGCAGTATCTCATGTTCCACGTAGTCTTTGAGGCTGGTGGGCACCTCGTCGTAGCGCCACCATTCGTAGGCCACGCGCGGTGAGCCGTCTGGCATATAGATGATGCCGCAATAGACGAAGCCCTCCTTGTCCATCATGTGGCGCATGGCGGCGTTGGTGGCATGGGTGTCGACACGCAGGTGGTTGTGGCGCTCCTTGGCGATGCGGAACACCAGTTCGGCGATGCCGCTGACGCCTTCGGTCTTAGCCACGCGGTGCACGGTGACGTAAGGAGTCTGTTCATCTATCCAGCGACCGTGGTCGATGAAGTCGTAGGTGGGCTCCACGCCTGGCACCAGTGCGAAGGTTGCCACGGGGCGGCCCGCCTGCTCGACGATGTACGACACGCCGCGGCGTATGTCGTCGCGTATGTCCTCCTCGGTGGGGTAGCCGGTCCACTGCACGGTGTTGCCAGCGGCACGCATCAACGAACGCGAGTAAGCGTACATCTGCATCACAGCCTCGATGTCGGCTTCGGTGGTGGGACGAATGGTACGATTCATGTATAGAATAACGTATAAGGTGCTTTTATATTGCCATCAGCACCCTCAGTTTCTCGGTTGTTCTTCGGTTGTTCTTCAGTCGTTCTTCAGTGGATGACAGAAGAACGACTGAAGAACAACTGGGAATCGATTGAAAATCAATGGACGTTTATGGGGCGTTTGGGTCTTTTTTTTATGATTTTTTAATAATGCAACAATAAATATATGCTTTTGGCGTTATAAGCATATTAATGTAAAAAAAACATAAAAGTAAAGATATGATAGCAAAAGAACTACTCAATCCCCGCAGCATCGTCATTTGCGGTGCTTCGTCCGACATCCATAAACCCGGCGGCAAGTCGCTGAAGAACCTCTTGGAGAGCCCCTTCAAGGGTCAGGTCTATGCCGTGAACCCCAAGGAGACCGAGGTGCAGGGCGTGAAGTGCTACGCCAAGGTCGACGACCTGCCGCAGGTCGACTGCGCCATCCTCTGCATCGCCGCCAAGTTCTGCGCCCAGACGGTCGACGTGCTGGCCAAGGAGAAGGGCTGCAAGGGCTTCATTATCGTCAGCGCCGGCTTCTCGGAGGAGAGCCACGAGGGTGCTGAGATTGAGAAGCACATCGTCGATACCATCAACTCGGTGGGCGGCTCGCTCATCGGTCCCAACTGTACCGGTTTCCTCAACGTGAACTACGCCGGCTGCTTCGACACCCCCATTCCCCCGCTGGACCCCAAGGGTGTCGACTTCATCACCGGCAGCGGTGCCACCGCCGTGTTTATCAAGGAGTACGGCATGAGTAACGGTCTCAAGTTCAATAGCGTGTGGGCTGTTGGCAACAGCGCCCAGCTGGGTATCGAGGACGTCCTCGAACACCTCGACGAGACCTTCGACCCCGTGAAGTCCTCGCATGTCATTATGCTCTACATGGAGAAGATTGGCGACCCCGCCCGACTCCTCAAGCACAGCCGCAGCCTTATCAACAAAGGCTGCCATATCGCCGCCATCAAGAGCGGTGGCTCGGCCGCAGGCAGTCGCGCCGCCAGCAGCCATACTGGCGCCCTGGCCACCAACGACGCTGCCGTCGACGCCCTGTTCCGCAAGGCCGGCATCGTGCGCTGCCAGAACCGTCAGGAGCTGACCACCGTCTGCGGTGTCTTCATGTATCCCGAACTGAAGGGCAAACGCTGCGCCGTCATCACTCACGCCGGCGGTCCTGCTGTGATGCTCACCGACGTGCTGTCGAACGGCGGCATGGAGGTGCCCTCGCTGAAGGAACACCCCGCCAGCCCCGCCCTCTTGGAGAAACTCTTCGGAGGCTCCTCGGTGGGCAACCCCATCGACTTCCTCGCCACCGGCACCGCCGAGCAGCTGGGTTATATCATCGACACCGTCGAGAACGAATACACCGACATCGACTTCTCGGTGGTCATCTTCGGTTCGCCGGGACTGTTCTCGAACAAGGAGGTCTACGACCTGCTCGACCAGAAGATGCGCACTTGCAAGAAGCCTATCTTCCCCGTGCTGCCTTCGATTATCAACGTCAAGGACGAAATCAACGACTTCATCGCCAAGGGCAATATCAACTTCCCCGAGGAGTGCGTGCTGGGCAATGCCCTCGTGAAGGTTTACAACACTCCCAAGCCGCAGCCCGAGCATGTGGAGACGCCCAAGATCGACGTGGCCCGCATCCGCAAGACCATCGACCGCTGCAAGGACGGCTATATGGAGATTGCCGACTACAACGAGCTGCTCGACGCCGCTGGTATCAGCCGCAAGAAGAGCGTCGAGGTCTCCAAGAAAGAGGATGCCCTCGCCTTCGCCAAGGAGGTGGGCTGCTCGAAGGATGTGCCCCTCGTGATGAAGGTTGTCGGTCCGCTGCACAAGAGCGACGTGGGTGGCGTGACCCTTGGCGTCAAGGACCTTGACACCGTGGCCAAGGAGTTCGATCGCCTCATCGTCATCCCCGAGACCTACGCTGTGGAGATGTACCCGATGCTCGACGGTCTCGATGTCTACATCGGTGCCATCCGCGACGAGAAGTTCGGCCACCAGGTGTTCTTCGGTCTGGGCGGCATCTTCATCGAGGTGCTCAAGGACGTGCAGAGCGCACTGGCTCCCATCACCGCCGCCGAGGCCAAGGAGATGCTCAAGCAGCTCAAGGGCTACAAGATTCTCGAAGGCGTGCGTGGTCAGGAGGGCGTCAACATTGACCTCTACGCCGAGCAGGTGGCCCGCGTCAGCGCCCTCGTGCAGGCCGCTCCCGAGATTGCCGAGATGGACCTCAACCCGCTCCTCGGCAACCCGCGCTACGTCACCGCCGTCGACGCCCGTATCCGCCTGGAGAAATAAACAGAAAACTTTTTTATTAACCAAAATATCAAAACAATGAAAAAAGTATTCGCATTTGTAGCAGCCACCGTGCTGTTCGCAGGAATTGCCAATGCCCAGCTGGGTATCAACGTGGGTTTTGCCCCGCAGACCTACAAGACCACTGTCACCAGTGGTAGCACCAGCAGCACCAACACCATGAACCTCAACGGCTTCTTCGCCGGCGTGAACTACAACATCAACCTCACCGGCGACCTCGGTGTGAGCCTTGGTGTCAACTATCGCATGAACATGGGTTCTGAAGAGACCACCGTCCTTGGTGTCACCGCCAAAGATACCTACAACCAGAGCCTCGTCGATGTGCCCATCCTGTTCAACTATGGCTTGAAACTCAGCGATGCCTTGAAGCTCTCTGTGTTTGCCGGTCCCACCATCAACTTCGCCCTCAGCGGAAAGACCACATCCACCTACACCGTTCTTGGTACTGAGACCACCACGGAGACCGATTGGTATGGCGATAATACCGACATGAAGAAATTGGACCTCGGCGCCACCGTCGGTGTGAACCTGCAGTACAACGGCATCCGTTTCTTCGGCGGCTACAACCTTGGCCTGCTCAACACTTACGATG
>JBGUZF010000126.1:0-3150 GCA_045222795.1 Bacteroidales bacterium | reverse complement strand
GTCGCCGCCCTTGATGGTGTCCTTGAACAGACGCTCCACGCTGTCGCCGTCGTTTTGATAGTTCTTGGCGGCGTTGATGCCGCCCTGGGCGGCGATGGAGTGGGCACGGCGCGGCGAGTCCTGGATGCAGAAGATGTCCACATGGAAGCCCAGGGCGCCGAGCGAGGCGGCGGCCGAGGCACCGGCCAAGCCGGTGCCCACCACGATGATGTCGAGCTTGCGCTTGTTGGCGGGGTTCACCAGCTTTTGACTGGCTTTGTAATTGGTCCATTTTTGTGAAAGCGGACCTTCGGGTATCTTGGAATCTAATTTCATAAAATGTTTTTTTTCGAAGGATTAATTAAAAATAGAAAGATACTCCCATTGAGAGAGAAATTGGGGTATATGTGATGGTGTGAAATCCCCAACCAAAATGAGGATCCTGGTAGTCTCGCATATCGTTCAGCCAGCAGAAACCCAGTTGGAGATTATATTTGATAGGCTCCCCTCCTATGCGGAAAAAGAGTTGTGGCTCTATGAGCCAGTTGCCCTGCATGTAATGGTGTGTGGGCGTGTTGTCGGAATAGACGATATGAAAGTCCGGCACCAGGATACCACCCTTCAAAGAAGCCCCCAAATCAATATGGGCTTTGGTGAGATTGGTGAGACCTAAGTTGCATTGAAGGAAAGGCAAGGAGAATGTGCCACTTGTTTTGAACGAATGGTCAACGTCTTTTTTTTCTCCATAGCCTTGGCCACAACCAAAATATGTTTCAAAAACCATGTGCTCGTTGATGGGGAAAAAGAATCCCATGGCCAAGTGCCCATAGTAACAATTATTGAGTTGGAGGTTACTATGAACTTGAACAGACAAGTGATTTGTCAAGCCAGAGGTTATAGTGGCTTGTAATCCGGCATTATGAAAGAGGTTGCCTTGCATCGAAAGCCTGACATCGCCTTTGTGGTCAATCAAGGGAACATCTGCCAACTGTGGCTGGTATAGATTGGCGCATCCACAGAAAGACAAGAGTGCAACAACCGCGATACAGATATTTGAAAATGTGTTTCTCATTGGTTCGTTTTATTACAAGCCCAGATAAACCAGCACCGGCACTACGGCGAACATCAGGCAGACCACCCAGGTGTATATCTTGCCGAGGAGCTCGATGATTGGGTTGTACTTGTAGTTGTTGAGGCCCAGGGTCTGGAAGGCCGACGCGCAGGCGTGGCGCAGGTGGAAGAAGACCACCACGAAGAAGAGCAGGTACATCACCACGAGGTAGAGGCTGCTGAACTTACTGCGCGCCATGTAGTAGAAGTCGGGCTCCGGGTCGCTCTCGGGCAGCACCTCGCGCAGGGTCTGGCGTTCGTCGTAGGTGAGGTGGCGTATCCACTTCATGTCTTCGGAGATGTTGCCCTCCTCCTGTGCACGCTGGAGCATGGGTATCAGAGCATCGGCTTCTTCTTCGCTCTGGATGGTGTACAGCCCTTGCTCCACCTTCTCAACCTTCACCATGTACTCGCCCTTCACCCATCCGAGCTTCACGAAGTAGAAGTCGGAGAAGTGGAGCAGTAGGCATACGAAGATGAGGATGCCGGTCCACACCATCAGCTTCGAGGTGGTGTGCGTCTTGCTGCGCTGTGCCTGATGGTAGCGCACCGGGCGCGCCAGTCGGTTGGTCAGCGCCAGCCACAGCGTGAGCAGTATGTGCAGTGCTATGAAGCCCAGCAGCACTATCTCGAAGGCCTTGACTATCCAGTTGGTGCCCATGAAGTGGCAGAATGCCGAGTACCACTCGCCGCCGTCGTGACGGAGGATGAAGAGGTTGGCGGTGGCGTGGAAGAGGAGGAATATCAGCAGGAAGCCTCCCAGCAATGCCACCATAATCTTTTTCGTGATGGAGTGAATCTTTGGTAAATCCATATAAACAGTGTTAAGTGTTTAGTGTTCAGTGTTTAGTTTATAATCGGCGGCCGAGTTTGGGCAGCATGGAGGCTTTCCATGCGGCATAGTCGCCGTCGATGATATGGCGGCGTGCCTCGCCTACGAGCCACAAGTAAAACTTTAGATTGATGATTGAGCAAATCTGTAGACCCAGTATTTCCTCGGCCCTTATCAGATGGTGCAGGTAGGCCAAGGTGTAGTTGTCGGCACTCAAGCAATCAGGCAATATCGCATTCAAACATTCAAAGCATGTCTCCCATTTCTTGTTCTTGATGTTGATGGTGCCTTCGGCGGTGAAGATTAGGCCGTTGCGGCCGTTGCGGGTGGGCATCACGCAGTCGAACATATCCACGCCGCGCTCTATGGCCTCCAGCAGGTTCTGCGGGGTGCCTACGCCCATGAGGTATCGCGGACGGTCTTTGGGCAGTATGGCGTTGACCACCTCTATCATCTGGTACATCACCTCGGTCGGCTCTCCCACGGCCAGTCCGCCGATGGCGCAGCCTTCGGGCTCCTTGGAGGCTATATATTCCGCCGATATCTTCCGCAGGTCCTCATACTGGCAGCCCTGCACGATGGGGAACAAAGCCTGGTGGTGGCCGTAGAGGGGTTCCGTCTCGCTGAAGCGCGCTATGCAGCGGTCGAGCCAGCGGTGGGTCAGTTCCATGGACTTCTGGGCGTAGCGGTGGTCGCTGTCGCCGGGGGCGCACTCGTCGAAGGCCATCATGATGTCGGCACCTATGATGCGCTGTATGTCCATCACGTTCTCCGGTGTGAAGAGGTGCTTGCTGCCGTCGATATGGCTGCGGAAGGTGCAGCCTTCTTCCTTGATTTTGCGGTTCTCGGCCAGCGAGAAGACTTGGAAGCCGCCGCTGTCGGTGAGCAGTGGACGGTCCCATCCGTTGAAGCGGTGCAGGCCGCCGGCCTGACGCAGTATGTCGCAGCCGGGCCGCAGGTAGAGGTGGTAGGTGTTGCCCAGGATAATCTGTGCACCGATCTCTTCCTTCAGTTCATGCTGGTGTACGGCTTTTACGCTGCCTGCCGTTCCGACGGGCATGAAGATGGGCGTGAGGATGTCGCCGTGGTCGGTGTGTATCACGCCGGCACGGGCATCGCCGCACGATGCTATAAGGTCATACGTCAATGGCATCGGTATCTTTTATTTATTCACCTCTCACCTTTCACCTCTCACCTTTCACCTCTCACCTTTAAAGGGCCACGCCTTC
>JBGUZF010000125.1:0-10490 GCA_045222795.1 Bacteroidales bacterium | reverse complement strand
TCTGCTTCCTGCGCCTGGTGCGCGGAGAGGACAGCAGCGAGATGGTGGGCGACCAGTTCAGCGTCTTCAACAAGTACGGCCGTGTGCTCGGCACTTCGCTGCTGGTGATGCTCTATACCTTACTCTGGTGCCTGCTGTTCATCATCCCCGGCATCGTGAAGAGCTATGCCTACGCGATGACTCCCTACGTGATGAACGACCGTCCCGACCTGGATGCCGACGATTGCATCCACGAGAGCCGCATGATGATGCGTGGCTACAAGTGGAAACTCTTCTGCTTGGACCTGAGCTTCATCGGCTGGGCCATCCTCTGCATCTTCACGCTTGGTATCGGCCTGCTGTGGCTGCAGCCTTACATCGAGGCTTCGCACGCCAAGTTCTACGAAGAACTCAAAGCACGCCGCAACGGTTAAGTTTACCGTTAAGGTACAAAAGAAAGCCCGAGGCATCGCCCCGGGCTTTTCTTATTGTTGCTTCGAAAGCCTTAATCAGTCGGCATACTCGAAGTAGGTGACTTCAGAGGAGGAGTAGGTGTAGGTGGTTCCGAGAATAGTTTGGCTCGTGGTTGTGGTGTTGGTTTTGGTGGTGGGCCACTTGCCATCATACTCGTAGGTGTAGTTGGAAGTATAAGAGGTGGGCTCGCCATCATAGACAGCGGTCACGGTCTCGCTGACGACGTTGTTCTTGCTGCCAAACTCGGCGGGGTCGCTAATGGCATAGATGAAGCCCTGATAGGGGTTGTTCATTTCGTCGTAGGTGTAGGTGAGGGTAGCGGTTTCGTCACCATAAACCATGGTAACTTTGCTGACATTCTTGCCGTCCCATTCTAAGTCGATGGTGTATTTTGAGCTGCCCTTGGTGGCGACGGTGCTGAGCACCTTGGTGGTGTTCTCGGTGTAGACGGGCATAACAACCTTCATAAGGGTCTGCATGAAGGCAAAGGCCTTGGCATCTTTTTCCCCGTTGTCGGAGCCTTCAATCTCGAGCTTGACAATCTTTTTGCCATCGTGGGTTACTGTAGTAGTCGACGTAAGCTCGTCGCCATCGTACGACTCAATCTTCTGGAGTTTGCTGCCGTCGTAGGTCAGTTTCGAGACATAGGTGCCCTGCTTGATTTCGGTGAGCTGCTTGCCGTCGTAGGTGAAGGTGGTGAGTCCTTCGATGCCGCCATCGTTGTCGTATTCGGTGATGCTGCTAATGAGCTTGCCGTCCCACACCCAGCTCTCGGTCATGTGCTTGGGAGTGTTGTCAGTGCTGCTATAGTCACCGCCGCTGATTGTGGTGGACGAAGACTCGTACACTTTGCTGATTTTCTCTTTGGGGGTGTAGACACCCTCTTTGGTGCAGGCTGCGAAGAGGCAGGCAACTGCAAGAACCATTGCAAATAATGAAATTTTCTTCATGATGTTTGGGTTTTAATTGGGTTAATATTTGTTGCAATAACGCAAGTGTCTTGTTTTTATTGTGTATAAAATCATTTTCTTATCGCGTAGCGCCTCTGGCAGATGTTGCCGCAGGCGTCGGTGACCTCCACCGAGAGTTCGTTACTGCCGGCTTTCAGCTTGCCGGAGGCGTTGATGGTGAGGGTGGCACTCTTGCCGTCGTATTCGGCCAGTATCCAGCTGCCGTTGAGGTAGCAGTTGTAGGTCTCCACACCGCTCAGGTCGTCGGCTATCTTCAGTCTGATGCTGTTGCCCTTCAGGGGTTTGGCTTCGCTGAAGTTGACGGGCTTCACGGTGGGCAGTGTGGTGTCGACGGCGAGGGTGAAGGTGCCGAAGTCGCGCACCTGCGAGGTGTACCATCCGTCGCGGTGGCGTGTCTTGCTGGCAAAGCGTTTGGCGCCTTCGAGGCGCACTATGGTGACTTTCTCGGGCGGCACTCCGTAGTTGCCACGCCCCTTGAGGCTGAGGTTGTAGTTCTTGTGTGGCGGCAAGGGGTTGACGGTAGGCTCCACGGTGACGGTGTTGCCATCGACGATGCGCATGCGGTCGTCAGCGTAGAGGGTGTAGGGGTGCATCTCCACACGCACATTGTTGCCGTTGTGGACGTAAGGATCGGTGTAGCGCATATCGGTCTTGGGCTTCGGGCAAACCTTCTCGCCGGTCACCTGCACCTTGAGCGTCTGCTCGGCGAGGTTGTCTTTGATGTCGTACACCATCACACGTATCTTGTGCTCCCCTTTCGTGAGGCGGAATACACCGTCGCCCTGTCTTTCCGTCACCCATTCGCCATCGGCACCCGGCAGGATGCGGGTGAGCAGATAGCCCTGCCGTGTGCGGCGGAAGAGGGGAAAGTCTATCAGCGCGTTGACCATGCGGGATGAGTCGGTGACGAGACTTTCGGGCGAGTACTTGAAGAAAAGTTTGCCGTCGAGATACACCTCCACGCGGTGCACGCCGTTCTTGGCTGTCGAGCCTTCGGCGGCGTCGGTGGCGTAGATGCCCAGGTAGAAGGGGCCGTCGACAGAGACGCTGTTGTCTTTGCCTACGGCTGTTGGCTCGCCGCCTACGGGGTAGACGCGCAGGCCGCGGATTACGGGCTTGATGTTGTCGGAATAGGGGAGACCGAAGAGCAGCGGGTTGATGATGCGGGCACCGGTGTGCAGGTCGGGACTGTCGGTGAGGCGTACTTCGAAATGCAGGTGAGGGCCGCCGCTGCCGCCGCTGTTGCCGCTGTAGGCCACCAGCTGGCCTTTCTTCACGGGCATCGCTCCGGGGTCGAAGGTGCGGTTGATGCTGTAACTCTTGGTGCGGTATTGCTCGCCTTCCACCACGCGACCTATAATGCCTGCATAGCTGTCGAGGTGCATGTAAACGGTGGTGTAGCCGTTGGGGTGCTTGATGTAGAGTATCTTGCCGCCGCCCCAGGGCGATATGCTCACCTTGGCCACATAGCCGTCGGCAGCGGCGTAGACGGGTTTGCCTATGGCACCGCCGGTGCGCATGTCGAGGCCCGAATGGAAGTGGTTGGTGCGGAACTCGCCGAAGGTGGCGCTGAGGCCTATGTCGAAGTCCATTGGGTTGCGGAAATAGCCCTGCGGATACTCTTGCGCCGACAAAGTGAAAAGTGAAAAGTGAAAAGTGAAAAGTATTGTAAGTATGCGTTTCATTGGGCTTTCGAGTTGTAGAGGGCTATGCGGTTGACGACGGGCGGGGCCATACCTTCGAACTGAAACACCAGTTTCTGCCAGCGTATCGGATGGTCGAGACGGATGATGCGTTTGTACCCTACGGTGGTGCACAGCGGCTTGTCGCCGAGGGTGTAGGAGTAGAGTCCGTCGTTAGGGTCAAGAAGCAGGTTGACTTTCGTGATGCGCTGTCCGAGAGGGATGTATTCCTGTATGACGATGATGTCGAATTCGGTGACGCTGTCGAGTGTCAGTGTGAGCTCGGCATCTTTGCAGCTGGCGGCCCAGTAGGTGTGATAGGCGGTGTCGAGCACGTTCTTGGCACGGTGCCACCTGCGGTGCCAGGCGCTTGCTTTGGCGCCCTGCGCCAGGTCGTTGGAGAAGATGCGGTCGCGCTCCTTGCGGAAAGCCACCAGCACGGCACTGTCTTCGGCGGGGATGCGGCCGCGGTTGTCGGGCGGCACGTTGAGCAGCAACAGGCCGTTGCGACCAACCGAGTTGTAGTATATCTCCATCAGCTCGTCGACGCTCTTGGGGTGCTCCTTCTTGTGCCAGAACCAGCCCGGACGTATGCTTACGTCCACCTCGGCGGGTATCCATTGGTCGCCATCCTTGTCGCCGCATCCTCCGTTCTTCGTTTTCCGCTCTCCACTCTCCACCTTCAGTCGGCTCCAGTTGGTCTCGTCGGCACGCCCTTCTTCGTTGCCCACCCAGCGGCAGCCGGGGCCAACGTCGCTGAACATCACGCACTGCGGGTTGATGTCGGTGACGGTGCCTTCGAACAGTGGCCAGTCGTACTCTTGCTTCTTGCCGTTGGGGCCTTCGCCGCAGGCGCCGTCGAACCACTGCTCGAAGAAGGGGCCGTAGGTGGTGTGCACCTCGCGCAGGGTGTTGGCGAAGACGGAATTGTATTCGGGAGTGCCGTAGGAGGGGTGGTTGCGGTCCCAGGGCGAGATGTATACGCCGGCCTTCAGTCCTCCCTCGCGGCATGCGTCGGTGAACAGTCGCAGCACGTCCATGCTGTCAGGTACCGTATGAGTGCTGTATTCACTCGGCCAGAGGCAGAAGCCGTCGTGGTGCTTGGCGGTGAGGATGATGCCGCCCATACCGGCCTGACGGGCAACGTCGACCCACTGGCGGCAGTCAATAGCTTTGGGCGCGAACACCTTCTTGCTTTCCTTGCCCGTGCCCCATTCGGCGCCCGTGAAGGTATTGGGGCCGAAGTGGCAGAACATATTCACTTCCATGCGCTGCCAGGCAAGCTGTGCTTCGGTGGGTACAGGTCCGTAGGCCACTGGTTCTGTGCATCCCAGCAGCGTCGTCGTTAAAATAAATAAGAGGAGCCTAAAGCGTCTTGCCCCAGCGGTCGCGGTTCGTCTCGATGGGTACATAGCGTATGGCCGATTTGTTCTTGATTACCATGCGGCCCAGACGCTTCTGCATCAGGTCGCGGTGTTCGCGGATGATAGTCATCATGCGGCGCTGGTGGGCCACAAACTTCTTGCGGTCTTCTTCGATGTTTTCCAGCACCACGGGGTATTCCTCGGGGTCGAAGTCGAGGTTGCAGTCGAGTATCCAGTTGAGCATCGTGTCGTCGTCCATATCGCGGTCCAACAGGTTGGGGTAGACGTTGTTGAACGAGCGGCGGTATTCTTCGCTGATGCCGCAATGCCGCTTTATCTCGCTCCAGATATGGTCGTAGGTGCTCTCCAGTATCTTGCGGTGGGCTTCGGCTTCGTTGCGCAACTCACGCTCTTTCTTGTTATATACATACGAACTCACCGCCATCACCACTCCGAAAGGCAGCCCGATGAAGACGATTACCAGTGCTAATATGTATATAATTATCGTTATCATAGCGTGTTACGCAGTAAGCGCTTGATGCTTACACACTGCAAAGATACACAAAAAAAGCATATTGGCAAAAATAAATATATTTTTTGCCGTATCGGAAAAAAGTTGTACCTTTGCACTTTAAAATAATACAATATATGGATACCATTATCATCTTAGACTTTGGCTCTCAATACACTCAGCTCATCGCGCGCAAAATCCGCGAGCTTAATGTTTACTGTGAAATCCATCCTTTCGACAAAATTCCCGCCCTCACGCCCGACGTGAAGGGTGTCGTTTTTTCAGGTAGCCCCTTCAGCTGCAATGCCGCCGATGCTCCGGTACCTGACATGACTAATATCAAAGGCCGCCTGCCCTTGCTGGCCGTCTGCTACGGTGCCCAGTACCTCGCCAAGTGGGGCGGCGGACGTGTGCAGCAGTCGAAGATCCGCGAGTATGGCCGCGCCAACCTCGCCTTTATCGACAACAGCAACCCCCTGATGAAGGGCATCCCCGAAGGCAGCCAGGTGTGGATGAGTCACGGCGACACCATCGAGGTGCTGCCCGCGGGCTACCGCACCATTTGCTCGACCGACCACGTGCAGTACGCCGGCTATCAGATCGAGGGCGAGCCCACCTACGCCATACAGTTCCACCCCGAGGTGCATCACTCGAAGGACGGCGTCACCCTGCTGCGCAACTTCGTGGTCGACATCTGCGGCTGCCAGCAGTCGTGGACACCCGAGAGCTTCATCGAGACCACCGTTGCCGAACTCAAGGCCAAAGTGGGCGGCGACAAGGTGGTGCTGGGCCTCAGCGGCGGTGTCGACAGCACAGTGGCCGCCGTGCTGCTCAACCGGGCCATCGGCCATCAGCTGCATTGCATCTTCGTCGACAACGGCCTCCTGCGCAAGAACGAGTTCTCGAGCGTGCTCGAGAGCTACAAGGATATGGGCCTCAACGTCAAGGGGGTCGACGCCAAGGAGCGTTTCTATAGCGTGCTCGCCGGCGTCACCGACCCCGAGAAGAAGCGCAAGGCCATCGGCAAGACCTTCATCGACGTCTTCGACGCCGAAGCCAAACTTATCACCGACGCCAAGTTCCTCGGCCAGGGTACCATCTACCCCGACGTCATCGAGTCGTCGAGCGTCAAAGGTCCCAGCCAGACAATCAAGAGTCACCACAATGTGGGTGGCCTGCCCGACTATATGAAGCTGCAGCTCGTCGAGCCGCTGCGCAGCCTCTTCAAGGACGAGGTGCGCCGTGTGGGTCGTCAGCTGGGCATCAAGGACAGCCTTATCGGCCGTCACCCCTTCCCGGGCCCCGGCCTCGCCATCCGTATCCTCAGCGATGTGACACCCGAGAAGGTGCGCATCCTGCAGGAGGTTGACGATATCTTCATCCAGGGTCTCCGCGACAACGACCTCTACGACAAGGTGTGGCAGGCAGGCGCCATGCTGCTGCCTGTGCAGAGTGTCGGCGTGATGGGCGACGAGCGCACCTACGAGAGCGTCGTGGCCCTGCGCGCTGTTGAGAGCGTCGACGGCATGACCGCCGACTGGAGTCACCTGCCCTACGACTTCCTGGCCAAGGTCTCGAACGAGATTATCAACCGCGTCCGCGGCGTCAACCGTGTGGTGTACGACATCAGCTCCAAGCCGCCCGCAACCATCGAATGGGAATAAATCTCCTTGCCCTGCGGGCAGAAATCTTGTAAATCTTGTAAATCGACAAAATGGAAAAGATAATCGTAAATTGGAAAACGATGCTCCGCATAGTTGTATGTGTGGGTGTGATTTTCAATTTTCAATTTTCAATTTTCAATTCTGCCAAAGGGCAGGCTCCCGGCACCGCACCTGTGACGGTGAGCAAGGAGACGCAGCTGCTCCACGGCCGCAAGTACTACGTGCATATTGTCGAGAAAGGACAGACGGTGTATAGCATCGCGCGGGCCTACAAGGTGGAGAGCTTCGACGCCGTGACGCATGTCGACATCCACTTCCTCCATCCGGGCGACACCGTGTGGCTGCCCTATCGCGGCCAGTTCGGCGACGATGAACCCGCAGCACCCGCCAAGACCGAGCAGAAGAGCACCTCAGAGCAGAAGAATACATCGGCTGAGCCAAAGAAGAGCGAGACATCCAAGCATGCTTCGCGCACCCAGAAGACCGCCGCAGAGCCCAAGGCCCCTATGGCACTTCCCAAGGTGCGCACCACCGGCCGCACCATCAAGGTGGCTTTGATGATGCCACTGCACCTCAACCAGATTGAAGAGATCTCCACCTCGAAGTTCGACATCGAGCAGCGCGGCAAGAAGACCTACCGCCAGTTCGAATTCATCGAGTTCTACGAGGGCATCATGCTGGCCCTCGAGAAGCTGGGCGAGAAAGGCATACATGTGGAGCTGAATGTGGTCGACGTGAGCGACAACAGCGCCGCCAAAGTCGAGGAGGCCTTCATCAGCCACAACGTGGCCCAGAGCGACTTCGTGATAGCCCTCCTGCTGCGCGAATGCTTCGACAAAGCCGCCGAGCTGGCACAGCAGGCAGGCATCTATATCGTCAACCCGATGGCCACCCGCAGCGAGCTCTGCGCAGAGAACCCCTATATGGTGAAGATACAGCCCTCGACCAGCGAGATGCTGGGGCGTATGCTCACCAACATGAAACTCGAGCGCCCCAACGGCCATCTCTACATCATCCATAGTGGCTCCAAAGCCGAGAAACCGCTGCTCGACGAGCTGAAAAGCCAGCTCGATGAGCGGGGCGATATAAAGTACACGCTCTTCAACTGGAGCCAGAACGCCAAGCTGGCCAACGTGCTCAAAGGCACCCCCAACTGCAGCGTGCTGAGCATCTACGACCAGGGCAAGGACCTCAACCGCGTCTTCGCAGGCAACCTGCTCAACCGCCTGTCGGCCTTTAAGACCAACACCCCGACGCTCTACACCCTCAACGACTGGACACGCGAATACAACGACATCGACTACGCCCAGCTCCAGTTCCTCAACTACCACACCTACTACACCTCGTGGGATATGACCAACGAGGTGCATGTCGACTTCCTGCACTCCTTCCGGGAAAAGTACGCCACCGAGCCTACCTCGAGCCTCGCAGCCACAGGCTACGACCTCACGCTCTATATCGTCGAAGGCCTGCACCGCAAAGGCGCCGATTTCTGGAGCAACCCGACTATCGGCGGCGACGACCTCACGCAGCCCCTCCGCCTCCTGCGCCGTCAGGCAGGCCTCGAGAACGTGCGCGCCACCCTCTTCCGCATGGACGCCCTGCGCTTCGTGCCCGCCACCACTAAAAAAGACTGACGCCGAATGCCACAACAGACCACTATCAACAAAGAATTCCGCGTGACAGGCCCCGGCTTGCACACAGGCCGCACGGTCACCGTCACTGTGAAGCCCGCCCCCGAGAACTTCGGCATAGCCTTCCGCCGCACCGACCACGTGAACATTATCACCCAGCCGGCCCTCGCCGACCGCGTCGGCGAGACCTCGCGCGGCACCACCCTCGGCAGCGGCCGCAACTCGATAGCCACCATCGAGCATCTGATGTCGGCACTTCACGGCATTCAGGTCGACAACGCCATCGTCGACCTCGACGGCGGCGAGGTGCCCATCCTCGACGGCTCGGCACGCCCCTGGATGCTGCAGCTCATCCGCGTGGGTCTCCGCCAGCAGCAGGCCGAGCGACGCAGTTTCACCATCAACGAACCCCTGCACTTCGAATACGAGAAGACAGGCTCCGTCTACGACGTGGAGCCCTGCGACCACTTCGCCGTGCATTGCGAGATAGACTTCGCCGACAGCGTCATCGGTCACCAGACAGCCGACATGAACGACTTCAGCGAATACGCCGCCAGCATAGCCCCCTGCCGCACCTTCGTCTTCCTCCACGAGGTGGAGCCCCTCCTGCACCTCAACCTCATCAAGGGCGGCTCGCTCGACAACGCGCTGGTGTTTGTCAACAAAGAGCTCACCTCGCGCCAGCTCAAGCGCCTGGCCAAGATTTTCAACAAGGACGAGCGCCTCTTCAAGGTGCACGACGGCGTCCTCAACACCACCGACATCTATTTCCCCAACGAGCCGGCACGCCACAAACTGCTCGACTTCGTGGGCGACATACGCCTTGTGGGCACGCCCCTCAACGCCAAGTTCAACATCCACAAGCCCGGCCACAAGGCCAACAACGCCTTCGCGCGTTTCTTATCCGATTACATCAACAAGCAATAAATGATACTGAACGACATCCATCCCAACGCCAAGATAGGCAAGGACGTAAAGATTGACAATTTCACCACCATCTGCGACGACGTCGTCATCGGCGACGGCACCTGGGTGGGCCCCAATGTGACGATATTCCCCGGTGCCCGCATCGGCAAGAACTGCAAGATATTCCCCGGCTCGGTCATCGCTGCCGTGCCGCAGGACCTCAAGTTCGCAGGCGAATACACCACCGTCGAGATAGGCGACAACAACGTCATCCGCGAGTGCTGCACAATAAACCGCGGCACCGCCGCCAGCGGCAAGACGGTCATCGGCAACGGCAACCTGCTGATGGCCTACGTGCATATAGCCCACGACTGCGTGGTGGGCGACCACTGCGTGCTGGCCAACAACGCCACCCTCGCCGGACATATCATCCTCGGCGACTGGGTCATCCTCGGCGGCAAGACGGCCTGCCTGCAGTTCATCCATATCGGCTCGCACGTCATCACCCAGGGTGGCGCCCTCATCGACAAGGACATCCCGCCCTTCGTCAAAGGTGCCCGCTACCCCATACAGTACTGCGGCGTCAACAGCCTCGGCCTCCAACGCCGTGGCTTCTCGCGCGAGGCCATCAACAACATCACCGACATCTACCGCTACATCTTCGTCAAGGGCATACCCCTCAGCGAAGCTGTCGAGATAGTGAAGGAGAAATACGGCAACACCGACGAGGGCAAGCAGGTGCTGGCCTTCATCGGCAGCGCCAACACAGGCCTCATGAGCGGCTTCCGCTCAACGCGTAAGTCTGAGTAAATCTAAATAAGCTCTTTTCTTAGGGCGTCGGCACCGGTGAACACGATGCCCTTCATGCCCATTTTGCGGGCGGCGGCCACGTTGTCGGGGTTGTCGTCTACGAAGGTGCACTCTTCGGCCCGCAGGCCGTAGCGGTTGAGCAGCACCTGGAACAGACGTGGGTCGGGCTTTATCAGCCGCTCGGCAGCGCTCACCACATAGCGGTCTATCATCTGCAGTATTGTGAAACGCTCGCGTGCCGTTGGGAATGTCTCCATGCTCCAGTTGGTGAGGCCGTAGACCTCGTAATGCCGCATGACCTCCCCCAGCAGTTCGCGCATGCCCGGCACCTCGCCGGTGAGCATGTCGAAGTAGCACTGGTCGAAGAGTTCTATGGCCTCGCGGTATTCCGGGAAGCGCCCCACCAGCTCTGCGGTAAGCTCCATGGTGCTCTCTCCGGCGTCTATTCGGCCGCGCCATTCGTTGTCCGCCACATGCCGCAGGAACCACCACGCC
>JBGUZF010000124.1:0-5057 GCA_045222795.1 Bacteroidales bacterium | reverse complement strand
TCTGCGCTCGACTTTCGTAACGTTGAGCAGCATCAGTCCCTTGCCGTTGAGGCTCTGGGCATAATGCCGCGCCCACGGGATAAGCAGCTCCGCTCCCTCGGGCGACTCGACACAAGCTATGACGTACTGGTCTTTCATTATTTAGTTGGTAGTGGGTAGTGGGTAGTTTGTAGTGGGTAGTTGGTAGTTTGCAGTTGTATTACTTTTCACTTTTCACTTTTCACTTTTCACTTTTCGCTTTTCACTTTTCACTTTTCGCTTTTCGCTTTTCACTTTTCACTTTTCACTTTATCAAAGTAATGTCTCCTTTAAAGTCATTCTCTATATCTGACAGGCAGCGGATGTGGCAGGTGTAGGTGTACACCCCCGGGAGGCACTGGTGGCCGCGGTAGGTGCCGTCCCAGCATTCGCTGGGGTCGGTGCTCTCATAGACTTTCTCGCCCCAGCGGTTGAAGATGGCGATGCTGAACTCCACCAGCTCGTCGCTGTTGAAGCACACGCGGTCGTTCACCCCGTCGCCGTTGGGCGTGAAGGCGTTGGGGATGGTGAAGAGCGGCGCGCCGCAGACCACCTCGGTGCAGCTCACGCACACCGAGTCGGTGGCCGTGCAGCCCGACGGCGTGGTGGCCACCACGGTGTAGCAGGCCAGCGTGTCGGTGGGCGTCGCCAAGGGCTGCTGCGACGTGGGGTCGTCGAGTTCTCCAGCCGGCGACCAGCGGAAGCTGATGCCGCCCACCTCGTGGCCGAGCTCGGCATGCAGCCGCACGCTCTCGCCGAGGTAGATACGGTCGGCATCGGCGACGGCACGCAGGCTGTCGAGCAGGTGCTCGCGGACTATAACGCTAGTGTCCGTCAGCGGACAGCCTAGGGAGACCAGTTCGGTGACATACGTACCCGCGCAGAGGCCTGTAATCATGGTGTCCTTGGGTGATATCTCGGGAACGGCTGAAAGCTCATAGGTGAGGTGTATCCATCCCATGCAACTGTCGTCGCAGAGGGCAGGCGAGAGCTCTTTCTCGTAGGCCGGCGGCTCGGGATTGTCGAGGATGAAGCTACGCTCCACGTTGCAGCCGTAGCCGCTGATGGTGATGATATAGTTGCCTGCGCCGAGTCCCGTGAAGAGGATGGCGCTGTCCTGCAGCTGCGAGGATACGTTGGGAGTGATGCTGTAGGTTATCGAGTCGGCATCTATGTCTGGACCCAAGGGCAGCAGCGCGCTGCCGTTGGCCGAGTCATGACAGTGGATGGCCGTCACCAGAGGCTGCCCCGCGAGGCTGACGGTATGCACCTCGAAGGTGTCGGTCTGCATACAGCCTGCGACGACGGAATGGAGCACGTAGGTGCCCTCATGGTTGACCCAGGGATTGGACACTGAGGGGTCGCTCACGGGGTCGCCGGTCCAGAAATAGGCTATGCCGAGTGTCGGCGGCACACCTATCTGCGTACCGCCTCCGCAGCCCACCAGCGGCGTATGGCGGTAGCCGCCCGACGAAAGCACCTGCAAGGTGTGGTAGGCCGTGTCGAAGTCGGCACAGCCCCCCGGCATCGAGGCTATCAGACGTATGGTGTAGACACCCGGCGCGGCGAAGGTGTGCGTGGGACTGGTCTGCGAGGAGGTGGTGCCGTCGCCGAAGTCCCAGTAGTAGGCTGTTCCGCGCCCTGTGTTCTGGAAGTGCACCGTGTAGGGCGCGCAGCCCGAGGTGGGGGGTATGAACTCGGCCACAGGGAAGTCGTCGGTGACGTTGAAGCGGAAGATGGCGTTGTTGCAGTTCGACGAGTGGTTGCTGTCACTCCAGGCTCCAGCCGTGGTGGGGAACCCCTGCGTGCCGCCGCACGAGCCGCAGACCGACTGGTAGAGGGTTGCCAGGCGGTCGAAGCGCGACGTGCCGCCGTCCACGTGGTCGCCGCCTCCGTAGCTGCTGCCGCCGCTCGGGTGCAGCTCGCCGAAGAAGGTGGCGTAGTCGAGGTTGTTGGCGTCGGCGTCGAGACTGATGACGTAGAAGTCCTGTCCGTCGGTGGAGTCCTGATAGGCGTCGGCGGTGGTCTCCATCCCCGTGGTGCCAGCGGTGTACCACTGCACGCCGTTGTAGTTCACAAAATCGCGTCCCCAGCCCGCCGCATACACGCGGTTGCAGATGTCGGCGGCAAAGGCCGTTGGCGAGAGGTTCACGCGTCCCGCGGTGCCGAACACCGTGCTCCACTGCGCTGACTGCAGGTCGGGCCGCAGACGCACCAGCAGCATGCCGCTGCCGGGAACGCTGTAGCCTGCATTGTATATCATCGTCGACCCAGCGGCTTTGGTCTGTCCGAAGACGAAGACCTCGTCGTGGCGGCCGGTGCGCACGAAGTAGAGTTGGTCGTAGGCCGACGAGCCTACGTAGGTCGACGCCAGCAGCGTACTGCCGTCGGCCGATATCTTGCTCACGAAGCCGTCGGCGGTGCCGCCCTGGTAGGTGAAACGGTAGGTGCCGGGGGTGGTGGGGAAGTTGTTGCTGTTGGTGCCGCCACAGACCAGCAGGTTATAGTTGCTGTCGAGGTCGATGGAGTAGACGGCGTCGTCCTGCGTGCCGCCGAGGTAGGTGCTCCAGATGAGGTTGCGCAGGTTGTAGTCGAGTTTGAAGGCTACCCCCTCCTGACGGGCCGCGTAGGAGGGATACACAGCGTTGGTGGTGGTCGGGAAGTCGGTGCTGAGGGTCGTGGAGCCCACGTAGACGTTGCCGAAGTTGTCGGAGATTATCTCGCCGCGGGCACCATCGCCGTAGTTGTAGTACAGCGAGTCGTTGCCCGCCATGATTATCTGGTAGCTGTTGTTGAAGTAGTGCTTGTAGTTCAGGCCGTCGTTGCCCGAGCCGCCTATGTAGGTCGAGGCGCCGAGCTGTGTGCCGTCGGCGCTGAGGCGGCTGACGAAGATGTCGCTGCCATGGGCGAAGTTGATAGTCGAGGAGCCCTCGTAGCCTATGGCCTGTCCGCCGCCGTGCGAGGTCTGGTAGGCTCCGGCGGTGACGGGGAAGTTGTCGGAACCCGTGGTGCCGAAGACCAGCAGCTCGTCGAACATGTTGACAAACATGCTGTGCGGCATGTCCGCCGCCGCGCCGCCGAGGTAGGTAGCCCAGATGCGGTTGGTGCCCGCAGAGTCAAACTTGAAGATGCCCACGTCGGCGTTGCCGTTGTAGTTCTCGTCGTAGGCGCCTATGGAGACGGGATAGCCGATGCCGAACACCAGACCGGCGGTGTAGACATTCTTGTGTGAGTCGTAAGCCGCCGTGGTGCCCCAGTTGTCGGCCGTCGAACCCGTGTAGGTCGAGAAGATAAGCGTGGGGTCGATGACGAGGTCCTTGCCCTTGTCGTAGTCGCCCACCTCTATCCACACTTTCCACTTTCCACTTTCACCTTTCACCTTCTCTACCTTCCAGCGGCTCTCCACCTCCACCTCTTTATCGCCCCGCATCTGGAAGACGTAGGGGCGCAGCTCGATGACGTCGCGTACCGTAGTGCGTATGCGCAGGTTGCCGTCGCGAGAGAGTTCCACGCCGTCGGTGCCCTCGTATACAAGCGCCACCTGCCGCGGGTCGCCTCCTGGACGCACTATCCAGTTGTACTTCAGTGCCGCACTGGCGGTATATATTTCAAGGTCGGTATTGGGATAAACCTCTGTGTAGCGTGCTACGGCGAAGGAAGGCACACGACTGCGCCACTGTGAGGGGTTGCTGCCGAGGAAGTAGTTGCTGTAGCTCTTCTGCCGGCTTTCGCCCTGCGGCTGCACCGAGGAACCCTCGAACAGCATGCGGTAGGCGTGGCAATGGAGCGGTTGGGCTTGTGGGTAAGGGTGGGAGGAGGGCTCGCGCAGCGCCACCGTGATGCCGCCGTCCTCGAGGAACAGGGCGGCGTTGTGCAGCTGTGCGGCATAGCGCACCTGCGCGTTCCATTGGCCTGCGTTCTCGGTGAAGAGCACCTGTGTGCCCACGCCGAGGGTGTCGCGCTGGTTGCGCGCCGCGGCAGGCAGCAACGCCAGCAGCAGTGCTAATACTATTATGAGCCTACGTGTCATCTTTGCTCTAAAATACGACTGCAAAGATACACATTTTATCTGACGCGGCAAAATATTTTTATTCCGACAGTATTTTTGCCAGCAGTTTGGCGGCTGGCTGGTTGAGGCGGTGGCCGAATTTGTCGCTCCAGTGTATCTCGTAGCCGAGGCGCTGGAGGGCGGCGGCGTTCTGCTTGGCGGGCTCGTGGCCCACCAGCTCGTCGTCCGATGAGAAGAGTGCCACCATGCGGCGCGACGGCATCGGCGTGCGGCTGTCGCGGATGGCGGCGTAGCGTTTCACCAGCGGCTCGTCGATGGTGTACTCGGTGGCGCCGTCTTCACGCTCGCAGTGGAACGGGTGCTTGCCGTAGCCTATGCGGTGCAGGGTGGTCTCGATGTTATAGGTGGGGTTGATGGCCACCTTGGTGGTCTCGGGGGCGTTCAGGTATAAGAGGTATAGGCCGCCGAGCGAGGTGCCGGCGATGAGGGTGGGGGAGAAGACGCCGACATAGTCGTCGAGTATCGCCATTGCCGCCTCTGGTTCCACGGGCAATTCTGGCGAGAGCCACTCATAGCCGTCGAGGTAGTGTCCCAACGACGACTTGGTGCCGCTCTTGGCGCCGCTGCCCATACCGTGTACATAGAGTGCGTATGGCAGTGGCTCGCTGTTATATTGATAGTTGTTATTCATTATTTCTCACGTCTCACGTCTCACCTTTGACTTCGTCTACGCCCCTTCATTTCGGCAAAGAAAGCGAGCTTTCTCTGCGCTCAACTTTCGTGGCTACCACTTTTCACCTTTCACCTTTCACCTTACCTACATGCTTTCGCGCAGTATCTCCACCACCTCGTCGCGGGTGAGGGTGCGGTAACCGACGGGCAGTATCTTGACGGCGTCGGTCACCTTCTGCAGGTTCTCCTCGCTGACGCCCAGCTCGCTGCTGTGCATCACCACGCCTATCTCCTTCATCCAGCCTTCGAGGCAGGCGAGGCCTTCCAGGGCCACCTGCTCGTCGCTCTTGCCCTCGGG
>JBGUZF010000123.1:0-7008 GCA_045222795.1 Bacteroidales bacterium | reverse complement strand
ATGGATGGTGGCTGCGGGGTCGTCGCTCTTGAAGACGGCGTTGCCAGCCACGAGGACGTCGGCACCGGCCTCGAAAAGCAACGGGGCATTCTGCAGGTTCACGCCGCCGTCGACCTCGATGAGGCACTGCGGGTTCTTGCGGTTGCAGAGTTCACGCAGCTGACGCACCTTGGCGTAGGTGTTCTCGATGAACTTCTGTCCACCGAAGCCGGGATTGACGCTCATGAGGAGGACGAGGTCACAGAGCTGGATGATGTCCTCGAGCAGGCTGACGGGCGACGAGGGGTTGAGCACCACCCCACCCTTCATGCCTGCGTCGTGGATGGCATGGAGCACGCGGTCGTGGTGGCGGCAGGCCTCGTAGTGGATGGTCAGTATGTCGGCGCCGGCATCGCGGAAGTCCTGCACATAGCGGCCGGGGTCTTCAATCATCAGGTGCACGTCGAGGGGCTTCTGCGCATGCTTCTTGATATGCTTGACGATAGGCTGGCCGAAGCTGATGTTGGGCACGAAGAGGCCGTCCATCACGTCGACATGCAGCCAGTCGCACTCGCTGGCGTTAAGCATTTCGATGTCGCGCTGCAGGTTGCCGAAGTCGGCACTGAGCAGAGAAGGGGATATTAATTTCATTCCTTTCAAGTATTAAGTTTTTAGCTGTGAGCTGTAAGTTGGCTGCCGCATACTGCGTAGCACTTAAAACTTAAAACTAACAGCTTACAGCTAACTATAGTTTCAGTTTTTCGAAGTTCTTGCCATAGACGCCCTGCGCTTTGCTGACACTTATGAAGGCGTTCTGGTCTATGCGGTGGATTATCTGCATCACGTGCGGCTTGTCGGTGCGGTGCACCATCATAAGCAGCACCTTCTGTTGCTGCTTGGTGTAGCAGCCTTCGGCGTCGAGCAACGTGGCGCCGCGGCCCACCTCGTTGGTCACGGCCTCGGCAATCTCGTCGTTCTTGGGCGAGAAGACCAGCACCTGGTAGCTCTGCTTATTGCCGTCGAGCACCATGTCGAGCACGTAGGTCATCACAACCATCACGATATAACCGAAGATGACGTTCTCGAGCTTGTGACTCACAAACCATGAGCTACCGATGATGAAGATGTCGAGGTAAAGGATGACCTTGCCGGGCGACACGTTGTGGTACTTATTGATGATAAGGGCTATGATGTCGGTGCCGCCGCTGTTGCCACCCATCATGAAGGTGAGGCCTATGCCGCCGCCGCAGAGCACGCCGCCGATGATGGCACACATGAAGTCGCCGAACTGCGACACGTCGAAGAGGTTCTCCACATGCAGCACCTGCTGCCAGAGGATGAAGCAGAGCGACGACATGACGATGCCGAAGATGGTGCCGATGCCGAACTTGGGACCCAGAACCTTGAAGCCTACGGCCAGCAGGATGCCGTTGATGATGAAGTTGAGCACACCGATGGGCAGCGGGATGCCAACGGCGATATTGAGCACCGACGAGATACCGCTCACGCCGCCGCCCACGATCTTGGCGGGCAGCATGAAGGCCGCCCACCCGAAGGTGTAGGTCAAAATACCCACCGTTATCAGCAGGTACGACAGGATTTCGTGTTTGATATTTTTTTTGTTCATAATTTAAGCTTTCAACTTGCTATAATCTCTGGCGCCGAAGATGCTGCTGCCAATGCGCACCATGGTGCTGCCTTCGTCGACGGCAATCTGGTAGTCGTGGCTCATACCCATAGACACCTCCTTGAACTCAGGTCTGTCGGCAAACTCGCCAGACTTCAGGCTTTCGAACACCTGACGGATACGGCGGAAGTCGGCACGCACACGCGCCTCGTCGGGCGTGTTGCTGGCCATACCCATCACACCGCAGATTCTTGTATGCCCTAGATCCTCTAGAAAATCTAGATTATCTAGCTCTTCCGGCAGAAAACCGAACTTGGTCTCCTCCTGCGCCACATGCACCTGCAGCAGCACGTCGACCGTGCGGTCCACCTTGGCGGCAGCCTTCTCGACCTCCTCGAGGTGCGCGATGCTGTCCACACCGTGGATCATGCTCACAAAGGGTATGTAGTATTTCAGCTGCTTGCCCTGCAGGTGACCGATGAAGTGCCACTCGAGGTCTTTCGGCAGCACTGCTGCTTTATCCCTCAACTCCGTGGCATAGTTCTCGCCAAAGGCACGCTGACCGGCATTGTAAGCCTCCATGATATCCTCCACGGGCTTCAGCTTGCTCACGGCAACCAGACGCACCCCTTCGGGAAGCGACTGCCGTATGCGTTCTATGTTCTCTTGAATCATCTCGTTCTTTAAAACGTATATATTATTACATTATTGTGCCCGCGGAAATATATTTCACCAAGCAAGCAGCCACAACGCCCACAACATCCGCAGCAACAGAAACTTATCGTCACACAAAGTATCTTTCAACCGCCTGTGTTTAAATATTATTATATATTTTTTCGCTCTAATTCCATTTTTTATTCGTATCTTTGCACCGCAAATAAAAGTATAGATACTATGAGCAAAATAGTTGTTGGATTTGACTTCTCCTCCGGCTCGGCATACGCCGTTGACTTCGCAATAGACATTGCCAACCGCTTTGAAAGCGACATACGCCTAGTCTACGTCAAAGAGAAAAAAGAAGACGAGGCACCTATCAGGGAAGAAATTGAGAGGCGCAATGCCGGCGTGGCTCACCTGCTGCACGGCATCAAGTTGGAATACGTGCTGCGCGAAGGCAATCCTCCCGAAGAGCTGGCCAAACAGGTGAAGGAAGACAACGCCCAACTCCTTGTTGTCGGCACCCACGGCATGAGCGGTTTGAAAACCAGCATGCTGGGCCGCAACATCTACCGCACCATCGAAATTTCACCGGCTCCTGTGATTATCATCCGCGAGGACTTCAACTTCAACAAGCAACTCGAAAAGATTGTTGTGCCGCTTGACAGCAGCGACGACACCCGCCAAAAAGTAGCCGAGGCCATCCGCTTCGCCAAAGCATTCGGCTCGACCATCCACCTTCTCGGTCTCTACACCTCCTCGACTCCCGACATACGCCGCATCGTGAACAACTACGTCAAGAACGTGCAGCGCCATCTGTCAACCAGCGGTGTACCCTACATCACCAAGATGCTCGAAGCGCCGAAGAACGTCACCGAGTCTACGCTGGAATACGCCAATTCCGTCAGTGCCGACCTCATAGCCATCATGACCGAGCAGGAATCCCGTCTGACAAGCATGTTCCTCGGCACCTTTGCCCAGCAGATGATCACTCAGAGCAAGATTCCCGTCCTTTCTGTACGTCCAAAGAGTGTGGTTTCCGACCTCAACGACTAAACAACAAGCTGCCTTGAGATACATCCGCACCATAGCAATCGTACTATGCCTTGCTGCCGCCATTCCCGTAATGGCGCAGAGCGGTCGTGTGAATGTTGTGGGCGACGTGGCAGTCAGTCAGATGGTCGAGAAGCATGTGGAGCTCAACAGCAAGGTGAAGACCATCCCCGGATACCGCGTGCAGATAGCATCCTTCTCGGGCGTCAACTCCAAAAACAGCGCCTTTGAACTGCGCGACCGCTTCAACATCGACTACCCCGACGTGCAGGTATATATCGTCTTCGACGAGCCTAATTTCAAGGTGAAGGTCGGCGATTTCCGCTCTCGCCTCGAAGCCTACGCCTTTTTGCAACAGATTAAAGAGTTCTACAAGGGCTATATCATCAAAGACAACATCTTCCCCGAGCCGCCCACCGTCGAGGAATACGCTCCCGACGACGGCGACATCAGCGAGGAGGAACAGTAATTCTAAACAAAGAGTTCTGCTGCCATGCCATCGGCATGCAGCAAGCCTTCGGTGGTGGGACGGTAACGGCCGTCGGCAACCACTATCCATCCGCAGTCGATATACCGCTGCATCTTTTCCATTATTATTGAGCCAACAGGAAGACCTTCGGTGGTACGCAGGGCCGTCATCAGCATCTCGTTGTAAGCATCGGAAGCTGTGAGCGTCTCTTCACCGACAGTGCCGTCTGGGTTGTTCCATCTGCGGCGCACACCATCGAAACTATGCGCCCCGGGACCGAGGCCAAGGTAAGGCGTACGGTTCCAGTAGCGGCTGTTGTGCTTCGACTCAAAGCCAGGACGTGCATAGTTGCTCACCTCGTACTGTCGGAGGCCTTCGGCTTCGAACAACGCATGCAGTTCGTGGTACTGACGCACCACCTCGTCGTCCGACGGCAGCACCACCCTACCCTGCTCCACCTGCACGGCGAGCGCCGTGCCAGACTCGACGGTGAGGGCGTATGCAGAGACATGGGTGACATGAGATATGAGACGTGAGACGTGAGACGTGAGAGTTTCTAACGTCTCATGCCCCACAGGGAGGCCGTAGATGAAGTCGACAGTAATATTGCTGAAGCCTGCCTTGTGGGCGTTCTCCACTGCCTCGATGGCCTGCTGTGCTGTGTGGCGGCGGTTGAGCATCTTCAACACCTTGTCGTCGAGGCTCTGCACTCCGATGCTTATACGGTTGAAGCCAAGCTGTACAAGGGCGGCGAGGTAGTCGGGCGAAAGGTCTTCGGGGTTGGCTTCGATGGTCATCTCCTCCACCTCCGAGAGGTCGAAGCAACGATGCAGACCGTCAACGATACGGCCCAACTGTTCAATCGGTAATATCGACGGCGTGCCGCCACCGAAGTAAACAGTCTTTATCGGATGAGCCTGCTCCTCCTTGCGCCTCTCCATCTCCTCCATAAGAGAGTCAATATAACTCCTCACTCCTTGGTGTGCCGTCGGCTCGGCCGACAACTCCTCACTCCTAACTGAATAGAAGGCGCAGTAGGTGCACTTGCGGTGACAGAAAGGAACATGAACGTAAATCACATCTTACACCTTACATAAAACATCTTACATATCCAGCAGGCTGTCGGCTGCCGCATATGGGCTGATCTTGTTCTCCATTATCTCCTGCTTCAAGGTCTCGATGCGCTCCTCGATGCCGGGGGCATTGTAGAAACGCTCGCGCAGACCATTCTCAATGGCCTCAGTCATGATGCGCAGGTTCTGCTCCTGGCGCTTGTGGTAGAAGTAGCCGTTCTGCTTGGTGAAGGTGACGTATTCCATCACCGAGTTCCACAGTGCATCAACGCCTTCCTTGGTGTAGGCCGAGCAGAGGGAGACCTTCACCGTCCATCCGCTCTCTGGCATGGGGAACAGGTGCAGGGCGTTGCGGAACTGCGTGGCCGCCAGTTCGGCACGGTTGCGGTCGAGTTCGCACTTGTTGATAGCTATCATATCGGCCATCTCCATGATGCCGCGCTTGATGCCCTGCAGTTCGTCGCCGGTGTTGGCCAGCTGCAGCAGCAGGAAGAAATCGACCATCGAGTGCGCCGCAACCTCGCTCTGTCCCACGCCCACGGTCTCCACAATCACCACATCGAAACCTGCGGCCTCGCAGAGAGTAATTATCTCACGCGTCTTGCGTGCCACGCCGCCAAGCGAGCCCGCAGAGGGGCTGGGACGTATGAATGCGTTGGGGTCGACCGACAACTCCTCCATCCTCGTCTTGTCGCCAAGTATGGAGCCTTTCGAACGCTCACTGCTGGGGTCGATAGCCAAGACAGCCACCTTATGGCCGTGGGCGGTGAGCATCTTGCCAAGGGTTTCGATAACGGTGCTCTTGCCGGCACCAGGCACACCCGTGATGCCGAGGCGCACGCTCTTGCCGCTGTAGGGCAGGCAGCGCTCTATCACCTGCTGCGCCTGCTGCTGGTGGTCGTAGCGCGAACTCTCCACCAGCGTGATGGCGCGACTGAGCAGCATGCGGTCGCCGTGCAAGATGCCGCTGATGAGCTCCTCGGTCGAGGGACCTTGGCGCCGCTTGGCGCGCATCAGCTCCACATAACTGTTGTTCACCTGCTCAGGCTGCTTGACGCCTTCCTGCACACTCAGTGCAGAGTCATATTCGAAGTTGCTGTAAAGATGCTTGTCGTCCATATAAACCTTGACGTTAACGTTAACCTTAACTTTAACATTAAGTAAAATTATTAACGCGGAAACGCACGAGATATTGCAACGAGATATAAAAAAAGCACCACTTTCGGTGGTGCCTCTTGTAGCGGGAATCAGACTTGAACTGATGACCTCCGGGTTATGAATCCAGCGCTCTAACCAGCTGAGCTATCCCGCCATCTTTTCTGAAAAAGCGGGTGCAAAAGTACTAACTTTTTCCGATATGGCAAAACTTTTTTAGGTTGAAAGTTGAAAATTGAAAATTGAAAACTATCAATCAATTAGTTATAACAGCAAAAAACTTTCACCTCTCACCTTTCACCTTTCACCTTTCCTGCAATATTGCCGCCAACCGAGTCACATTTCGCCCCTGTCACCGAAGCCAATGTGTTCACCTTTCCGCCGAGCCGCAAATAGCCCAGGAATGCGAAAATAAGGGCTTCTTTGTAGTTGACTATCAACTCGTCGGGAACAGTGATGACTGTCGACGGGCTGTATTCGCCCATCTGCTCTATCAGGTAGCTGTTCCATGCACCTCCGCCGGTGACGAGCAGCGAGCCTATTTTCTGCGCCTCGAGCACACGGCCAATCTGCATGGCTATATGTGCCGAAACGGTGGCCAATGCGTCGCGCACCGTAGACAGCGAGGGCACCACGCCGATAAACTCCTTCACCACCGGCCAGAACTGGCCGACAAACCACTCCTTGCCGAGCGACTTGGGACCTGTTGCAGCATAGTATTCCAAGGAGTCGAGCGCGTGCAGCAGGCAGGTCTGCACCTGTCCTCCGCGGGCGTTCACACCGCCTTTGTCGTAGGGATACCCAAGCATAGCCGCTAGACGGTTCAACGCCATATTGCACGGACAAACGTCGTAGGCCACCCTTTCCGACCTCCGACCTCCGACCTCCGACCTATAACTAATGTTGGCTATTCCACCGAGGTTAAGGCAGGCCTCATAGTCGCCGAAGAGCAATTCGTCGCCTATTGGAACCAGCGGCGCCCCCTGCCCACCGAG
>JBGUZF010000122.1:0-27874 GCA_045222795.1 Bacteroidales bacterium | reverse complement strand
TTATTTGCACTGCAGGGCGGCGAGGGCTATGCTGTACAGTTTGGTCTTGGCGCTGTCGCCACGGCTGGTGAGGACGCAGGGGACGCGGGCACCCATGACCATGCAGGCGAGTTCGGCTTTGGCGAACTTGGTGCAAGCCTTGTAGAAGATGTTGCCGGCCTCGATGTTGGGGAACAGCAGGCAGTCGGCGTCGCCGGCCACTTCGCTGGTGAGCTTTTTGGTCTGTGCGCTCTCTTTGTCGATGGCGCAGTCGAGACTCAGAGGACCGTCGACGATGGCGCCGGGGATCTGGCCGCGCTGGCTCATCATGCCGAGCCATGCACCTTCGGCGCAGGCGAGCATGCCGGTGGAGACCTGCTCGGTGGCGGCGAGGACGGCCACTTTGGGTTTGGGGTTCTCGAGGCTCTTGGCGACGGCGATCTCGAAGTTCATGATGGCCTGTTTCTGCTTGAAGTCGGGGGCGGGGATGATGGCCATGTCGGAGCAGATGAGGAGTTTGTGGTAGGCGGGGACTTCCATGACGGCCATGTGGGTCAGCATGTCGTTCTTCTTGCCGGGCATGAGGCCGCTTTCCTTGTTGAGGATGGCGCGCATGTACTTGTCGGTGGAGAGGAGGCCTTTCATGAGGAAGTCGCCTTTACCCTCGTTGATGAGCTTCACAGCCAGGGCGCCGGCCTTGTTGTCGTTGGCCTCCTGGACGAGTTCGAACTTGTTGGGGTCGATGCCTTCTTCGGCGCAGACCTTCTTGATGGTCTCGATGTCGCCCACGAGGGTGGCTTCGACGATACCGCGGTCGATAGCGGCGCTGACGGCGGCGATGGTGTGGCTGTCGTTGGCATAGGCGGCCACCATACGTTTTTTACCTTTGGATTTGACCAGCTCAAGCAGGTCGTCAAGTTTTGTAACCATATTGATAATTAGTTTATTGTTGATAATTATATTGTTTTCATGTGGATGCAAATATAAGAAAAAAGTTTCATATTGCGGGGAGAAAAAAATATTTAATGATATTTATTGTGTAGGATTGCGAAAAAAGTTGTATATTTGCAGTAAGGATTGGAGAATGAGGGGTGATGTAAGTCGATGGGGGACAATTCGATAGTATTTCAGGTGTATTTTATTTTGATGTTGGGTGGGGAGTCGGAAGTAGAGGGAACCGAAGAGGAACCGAGACTTAACCGAGACTCAACCGAAACTCAACCGAAACTGTGCAGTAAGAGAGCGGGATGTGAGTGGGATGTGAGTAGGATGTGATGATGTAATGATGAGTGGTGAATGATGAATGAGGAACGGGGGGGGGAATAATAAAACGGGGGGAATGGCGTTATATGTTTGTATGAAAGGAATAATGAGAAAAGTGTTGCGGCATATCGGGCGGTATTTCAACCTGATGGCTGACAAGGAGGACGAGCAGCAGGTGATAGAGCAGGTGAGTGCGGGCGTGGTGTTTCGCGGCACCAACCTGTGGATCCTGATGTTCGCCATACTTATTGCCTCGCTGGGCCTGAATGTGAACTCGACTGCGGTGATTATCGGCGCCATGCTTATCTCGCCGCTGATGGGACCTATTATCGGCATGGGCTTGAGTGTGGGCATAGGCGATTACGACCTGCTGAAGAGGGCTTTGAAGAACTACGGTGTGGCGGCGCTTATCTCGGTGCTGACGGCGACGGTATACTTCATGTTGTCGCCCATCAGCGAGGCGAGGAGCGAGCTGCTGGCGCGCACGTCGCCGACGCTATACGATGTGCTGATAGCCTTCTGCGGCGGCGCCGCGGGTGTGCTGGCGCTGACCACCAAGAGCAAGGGACAGGTGATTCCCGGTGTGGCCATAGCCACAGCCCTCATGCCACCACTGTGCACCGCAGGCTACGGCCTGGCGACGGCGCAGTGGAGCTACTTCTTCGGCGCTTTCTACCTCTTCTTCATCAATACTGTTTTCATTGCCCTCAGCACCTTCCTCGGGGTGAAGTTGCTGCGCTTCCACGCGCACACCAACCTGATGCCCGAGCTGGCGCGGCGCGGCAAGCGGCTGGTGTGGGGAGTGGTGGTGGTCACCATGATACCGGCGTCCATCATGACTGTCGATATTGTGAAGAAGAATGTCTTCGAGCGCAACGTGCAACAGTTTGTCGACCGCGAGCTGGCGCAGAGCGGCACGCAGATACTGGCCACGCATGCGGTGCACGACACGCTGAGGGTGGTGGCCGTGGGGCGCACCATCACCGACGCTGAGATTGACGCTGCAAGAGGCCGTATGGGCGAATATGGTTTGAAGGACTTCGGCCTGGCGGTGATTCAGGGCACCGACGGCGAGAGCGTCGAGGCGCTGTCGCGCCAGATAAACAATATCATTTCGACGTCAGACGCTGCCACGCGGCGGCTTACGGGTCAGGTGTCCGACCTCGAACGGCAATTGGAGGCCTATACGCAGTACGACACCCTCACGCAGCATCTGGCCGCCGAAGTGGGGCCGCTGTTCCCGCAGGTGGAGCGCATCGTGGCAGGGCGCATGGGCGGCGATGCTGTGGCGCTGGTGACGCTGAACGGCACGATCCCTGCCGCTGACCGCGACCGCCTCGTACAATGGCTGCGAGCCCGTTCGGGAGATGAGGGTTTGGAGGTGATATTCCGCTGAGAATGAGGGATGAATATGATGCTTTAACTTTATTTGCAAGAAAAAAAATCTTGTATGTACTAAATATTTAGTAATTTTGCAGGCCAAATGTGAGGAGAAAGGTGGGAGGTGAGAGATGAAAGGATATTGTAAAACAACGAAATATAAACAAAAAAACACTTAATAACATGAAAAAGTTTGCATTGATTTGCCTGTTTGCCACCATGGCCTACATCGCCGGTGCACAGGATGTGGAGAAAAAAGAGGTGCCCGCCAACGGCGCCAAGATCCGTTTCGAAGAGATGGAGCATCAGTACGGCACCATCCAGAAGGGTGGAAACGGTGATTGCCAGTTCACATTCTGGAACGACGGCAACGAGCCCCTCATCCTCCAGAACGTGAAGGCCTCGTGCGGCTGCACCACGCCCAAGTACACCCAGAAGCCCGTTATGCCTGGCCAGAGCGGTGTCATCGATGTGCACTACAACACCAACAATGTGGGTG
Source organism: Bacteroidales bacterium (assembly GCA_045222795.1). Taxonomy (GTDB): domain Bacteria; phylum Bacteroidota; class Bacteroidia; order Bacteroidales; family P3; genus Colimorpha. The sequence goes on along the minus strand of JBGUZF010000122.1, from coordinate 24,753 downwards.
GCTTCTCGAAGACCGTGACTGTGACCAGTAACGCTGTCGACAATCCCCGTGTGGTGCTGCGCATCAAGGGTAACGTGAAGCAGGATGCTACTCCCCAGCAGGCAGCCCCCGCTGTGAAGGAAGAGCCGGCCAAGCAGATTGAGCCCGCGAAGAAGGTCGAAATTGCGGCACCCGCCAAGGCTATGCCCGCCAAGGCTGAGCCCGTCAAGGTTGCCGAGCCCGTACGCAAATAAGAGAGAACATCCATAAAACACCAACAGCAATGCCCAATATCTCCAAGAAAGGAACCGAACTGCCGCAGTCGGCAATCCGTAAACTCGTCCCCTTTGCCGATGCCGCCAAGGAGCGTGGCATCCACGTATACCACCTTAATATCGGTCAGCCTGATATCGAGACTCCCGCCGGTGCCATGAAAGCCATGGCCAAGGTGGTCAATGAGATGGCCGACAACCACGGCGTGCTCGAGTACAGCCATTCGGCCGGTATCATGAGCTACCGCCGTGCCCTGTGCAACTACTATCACCGCCACGGTATCGATGTTACGCCGAACCAGATTATCGTCACCACCGGTGGTAGCGAGGCTCTGCAGATGGCCTTCACCGTGTGCCTGAATCCCGGCGACGAGATTATCATCCCCGAACCCTACTACACCAACTATAACACCTTCGCCAAGCTGTGCGATGCCAAAATTGTCACTATCCCCAGCGACATCAAGACCGGCTTTGCCCTGCCTCCCATCGAGGACTTCGAGAAGGCCATCACACCGCGCACCCGCGCCATCATGATTTGCAACCCCAACAACCCCACGGGTTATCTCTATACTCAGGAAGAGTTGCTGAAGGTGGCCGGATTGGTGAAGAAATACGACCTGTACCTCTTTGCCGACGAGGTGTACCGCGAGTTCTGCTACGACGGTCACAAGCATTTCAGCGTCATGCAGCTCGAAGGATTGGAGCGCAACACCATCCTGTTCGACTCGGTGTCTAAGCGCTACAGCGCCTGTGGTGCCCGTGTGGGATGCATGGTGACCCGTAACAGCGAGGTCTACGCCATCGCCATGCGTCTGGCTCAGGCCCGTCTGTCTCCCCCGTCGTTCGGACAGATATTCGGCGAGGCCGCCGTCAACACTCCTCAGGAGTACTTCGACGGTGTTTACAACGAGTACATCGCCCGTCGCAATGTCATTGTCGAGGGTGTCAACAAGATTCCCGGCTGCTTCTGCCCGATGCCCAAGGGCGCTTTCTACACCGTGATTGACCTGCCGGTGGACGACAGCGACAAGTTCTGCCAGTGGCTGCTGACCGACTTCAGCTACAATGGTGCCACCGTCATGCTGGCTCCCGCCACAGGCTTCTATGTTGACCCCGAACGCGGCCGTCATCAGGCCCGTATCACCTACTGCATCTGCATCGACGACCTCAAGGCCGCCATCAAGTGTCTGGAGGAAGCCTTGAAGGTGTATCCTGGTCGCTTGAGATAAGATGACACGCGAAGAAAAACGCCAACAAGTGATATGCTCCTGCATCGAACAGCAGGAGCATATCGCGTCTATTGCCAAGCAGGAAATGGACTCGGCGCAGCAGCAGAGCAACGACTACGGCGCCAATGTGGACCGCTACGACTCGTACCGCACCAAGATGCTGCGCAGCCGCGACATGTATGCCCGTCAGTACAGCAACGCCTTGGCAGGCATACGCGCATTGCAGGACCTGCTGAAGTTGGCACCCTTTGAGAGCGTGCAGCACGGTGCCGTAGTGGTGACCGACAAGCAGAACTTCTTGCTGAGTATAGGTGCGGGCAAGTTCATGGTTGGCAACAAGGTATTTTTCGCCATCTCGGCACAGACACCCATCTATATGGCCTTGAAGGGCAAAAAAGTGGGTGATACTATTACCATCAACGGACAGACACAAACGATACTGGAGGTGATGTGATGAAGAGGGGTGCCGCGTGGGTCTTATGCCTTCTGCTTTTCGCTGCCTGTAATACCGACAGGGTGCGCCCGTTCGACCCCATGTCGGGTCATGAGGGCGATACCGTATGTTTTGATATGAACCTGGAGAACGCCGTGCTGAATGGTGTTGTTTTGCCCGGCGGAGACGAGTATTTCCATTTCGTGTACGATACCGTGAGCGACCGTCGGCTCTATTACAAGATATTCTACCAGAACGAGAGCTACAAGTTTGACGAGAGCGACACGCTGTGCCACGAGAATTTCTATGGTTCGTGGGAGGATGTCTCGGTGGGTTTCAAAGAGGTCCCCGAAGACGGTCATATCGCCGACAGTTTCCGTATTGTCGGCAATCCGCGCGACGAGCGTGTTTACTATGGCGTGGACTTGGAGCATTACGACTGCGGTGCTGAGGCTTTGGCGTCCATAGAGCGCGAGATAAGGCGCGACACCCATTGGTTCCGCTATGTGAGCCAGGTGGCGGCGCCGCAGAACAACCGCACCCTGGAGGAGCAGCTGTTCCTCGACACCCGGTGGGTGCTCAACGAGCGGCGTCATGAAGGGGGTACGGTGAATCACCGTTGGAAGCGCAATCCGCGCACGGGCTGCTATTCGTTTCTGCTGGTGGTGTGCGACGAGGAAGGGTTGCGGCAGATACCCGACTATATACAGCACATCAATCTCACTGATGCCGACAGTCACTTTGTGAACCCCTACAGGTGGCTTTTTGCCAACGCCAACAAACATATCTCAATAGCCAAAGGCAGCAAGACGCTGCGCACGCGCGCCGTTATTGCGCCGAGGAACGGCGTATATATCGACGAGACGCAGATACGCAAGGCTTACCGACACAAACACGAGGAATACGGCCGTGTGGGCGGCGACAGTCTGCTATACCGCAAGGCGCTGTACCAGCAGTTCTTCCCGGCGGTGAGTCAACAATACACGCTACGAAACATACCGCTGGTGTGCGACATAGCCGACTACACGATGGCCGACTACGACGCAGGTGCCGTGCGCTACGACAGTTCGCAGTTGGTGTATGACTACCCGCACATCACCGATGTGCCTGGCAGCACTGTGTTGCCTTCGAAGGAGGGTGACTATATCTCGATAGTCAATCCCGGCAACCGCGGAGTGCAGCATCCGAAGAAAGAGTCGACGGGAGTGAAGACCAGGGTGGGCTTCTCCTATGGCAAATACAGGGGTAAAATCAAGTTCCCGCAGATGCTCAACAGTGATAACCTGTGGAACGGCCTTACGTATGCTTTCTGGCTTATCTATCAGGATGAGAGTCCGTGGAACCTGCGCCGGCCCAGCTACCACGGCGGTTACCTTGACAAAAACGACGAGAGCGACCCGCCGAACTGGCACCTGCGTGACCGATACTCGGAGATAGACATAGAGATAGTGAAGGCGTCGCGCTACTGGCCATTGGACTATTATGGCAGCAGCGAGCGTGGCACAAAGGTAGAGGACGGTCGGGGGAACAGCGATGTGGTGTACTGCTGCACCAACTGGGATTTGGCTTGCCACGAGCCTAAGGAATACAAGGCCGGCTTGACGAGCATTCCCTATCAGGGACAGCAGTTCGAGGCCATGCGGTGGTATGATACCTACAAGGCTCTCACCACCAAGACGGCTGTGCCGAGCAGCATCTTCGACGAGGAGGTGTACTACTACGAGATAGAGTGGAAGCCCAAAGAGATAATATGGCGTCTGGGGCCGGACCCGGAGCACATGCGTGTGGTGGGCTATATGAGCGACCGTTATACGTCTATCCCCAACAACCAGATGTTGTGTGTCATAACGCAGGAATACCACTACTCTGAGTGGTGGCCCCCCGAGGTCTACAAGCAGGGGCTGATACCATTCAACGCCAGCGACATCGAGGGTCGCATCTACGAGATAGTCATTGAGTGAAGAAGTCGTCGGGACCGCTGTTCACTACGGTATCGGCCATTGTGCAGAGCCATAGTGAGCCATGTTGTGCCACCGGCGTGAGTCTTTCAAATACCAAGCGGTACTGGTCGAAACGTTCCTTGAGGTACCATTCTTCGGTAACCACATAGTCGAACGGGAACGTCAAGGCGCTGGTGAGCATGGGTGTCATGTCGTGGCCGTCACCCATCCACTGTGCTGTGTAGCCTTTGCGCCCCATTAGCAGGAACGGTGGATTCTGTGGGTAGGAAGCTACAGAGAGTATGCGTGCGTCGCGGCTGATGCCAAGCTCGTCGAGCCATTGGTCGCTGCCCTCGTAGTTGTGGTGACAAATCAGCGCCAGGTCCCAGCCTTGCGAGCGTTCTTTCAGCAGGAGATTAGTGGCGTGGTACATGGACCACGCTGCCGCCAGCATGCATGTCAGTGTGACGGCCTGCCAGCCTGTTCTCTTCGGCAGCGGTATGCGCGTCGCAAGCAGTACCAGCCCCACAACCAATGGCAGGTAGAAACTGTCGAGGAAATAGTATTCGTGGTCGATGAACTGGTAGCCCATTGCGATGAGGAAAAGCAGTTCGCCGAAGAGCCATACGGCCCATAGCAGCCAAAGCGGCAGGGAATGGTTGTCGTTGCGGTGGTTCTTTCGGTTTAGAATGGCGAATATTGTTGCCGCCACCGTAATGGCGATAATGAGAATCTGTTGTGGTAGGCTGAAGTACACGGTGCTGTAGCGTTGCCATGAGGTTGCGATGTCGTCCCATCCGCGCAGCGGCAAGAGTTCGGAGAGGAAGAGGGTGCCGTGCTCGGCACGCAGGTGGGCGTTCCACAGCAGGTAGCCGCCGATGGCGGCGGCGCTGAGCAGTACGGCAGGAACCTTGTTCCAGAAGGAGGTCTCATGGCGGAATATGCGCAGCAGCTCGAAGCCGCAGACGGCCACCAGCACCACTGCCTGTGATGTACGAATCAGTGCGCCAAAGGTGAGCAGAGCTATGGCGAGATGCCATAGGCGGTCATTGCCCTCCTGACGGTGTTTCACGTAGGCCCATAGACCCGCCAGCACACAGGCGACGGAAGGGGCGGATGGCAGGTAGTTGGCGAAATAGTAGGCGTAGAGTGGTGACAGCATGGCCACTGCCACCACGGCAATTGCTTTGAGGTTCGAGCGTGTCACACGACGCCCCAGAAGATAGAGGAACCACATTCCTGTCAGACTGCACAGCAGGGTCCAGAGACGGTAGACCCACGGTGCCGTGGTGCCGAAGAGGCCCATGAGCAATGCAATGATATATCCGTGAACGGGGAAGTCTGCCGAGGTGATGGTGTCGTCGCTTGCCTCTTTCCACATCGAGGGGAACTGCTTGTTGTAGATCATCGTCTCGGGGTGGAAGAGGTCGTAGCCGTTGTAGGTGAAGCCGAGAGAGATGGCGTACCAGTCGGACTGTGCCCAGGAGTGAATGCTCGACGGCACACGGTCGATGGAGCGGACTCCCAGCAGCAGACCGAGGCCGATAATGACAAGGGCGGCCACTATGCCGCCCTTGTTGTTCAGTATTTTGGATTTAATATCCGAAGATTTCATCGAGGGTGAGTTTCTTCACCTTGCCGAACTTGGCCAACTTGTTGAAATCTATCTCGCTCTCCTTGCCGAGCACGAGGTAGCTCTTCTTCTGGCCTTTGATGTACTGCTTCTGGAAGTTCACCAGGTCCTGCATGGTCAGCTTCTGGTAGGCCTGGTAGTTCTGTTTGCGCAGAGGTTCCTTGAGACCCAAGCGCTCGCACTGGATGTAGGTGCTGATGATGCCGAACTTGGTGGTGCGTGCGGTGCGGGAGCTGGCGATGAGGGCATCCTTTGCCAATTTGAAATTGGCTTCCGACTGCGGCATATCGTTGAACAGTTCCTCATAGGCGTCAAGGGCGTCAAACAGTTTGTCTGTCTGGGTGATAACGTTGGCGCTGTTGTAGAACCAGTCATCCTTGTGGAAGGCGCTGCTGTAATAGCTGCTGGCGCTGTAGGCGAGGGAGCGTTTCTCGCGCATCTCCTGGAAGACGATGGCGTTCATCGAGCCGCCAAAGTATTCGTTGAAGAGGTTCACCTTCGGTGCGAGAGCGGGGTTGTACTCGGCGCCGCGGAAGTATTCGGTGAGGTAGACATTCTTGGCGTCATAGTTCACGAAGAGCACCACGTTCTCGTCGGTGGGCTGAGGATAGTATATTATTTTGGCAGGAGTGTCCTTGGTGGACTTCACGGTGTGAATCTTGTTGATGGTAGCGGTTAGGTTATTGAGGCTTAGAGGCCCATAGTAAAGAACGCGATGCTTGTAAGTGAAGAGATTGTGGATGGCATCAGTAAGCTGCTTGGCGGTGTAGGCACGGAGTTCGGCGTCGCTCTCGGTGGATTCCTTGAGGGCTTTTTCGCCATAGATGCCGTAGGAGTTGAGGGCGCGGAAAGCGGCACGCTGATTGGTCTTGTTGTCGGTGCGGCTTTTGATGGCACGCTCGACGAGCATCTGCAAAGCCTCGTCGTTGGGCTGGCAGGTGGCCATAATCTCTTCAACGAGGTTCATAGCCTTCTCCATATTCTCGGCCAAGCCGCTGATGCTAATGCTGATGGTCTCACCACTCACATTGAAACTCCACGAGCAGGCCAGTTTGTAGAATTCTTTCTGCAACTGCTCGGCGGTGTGCTTGTCGGTGTTGAGGTATTCAACCAGGTCGGCGGCGAGGTCAATAGTCTTGTCGGTTGTGCCGCCAAAATCGAAGCGGTATTGCAAGTTGAAGGTGCCGTTCTCAACGTTCTTCACATAGAGTATCTCGCTGCCATTGGCGGACTTGCCCTTCTGCAGGTCTTTTTTGAAGTTGACGAAGACAGGCTGGATGGGTTTGGCCTTTGCAGCGTCGGCTTTCACCTCGGCCAGGAAGGCACTCTCGTTGTCGCGGTTCACGCTGATGGGGGTGATGGCGGGTTTGACGACTTTGGCCACGGGGTCGGGGGTATCCTGGTGCTTGAAGATGATGACGTAGTTGTTGTCCTTGCAGATGCGGTTGGCAAAGTCGACAATGTCCTGCTTGGTAATCTTGGCCAGTTCGTTGATTTCGTTGCACACCTGGTCCCAGGTCTGGTGCTGCACGAAAGCGTAGGCCATCTGCGAGGCGCGGCTGTTGTTGCTCTCGGCCTGCTTCATTATCTGGAGCTTCAACTGGTTGATGCTGGCCTCGATGAGGCTCTCGTCAAACTTGCCTTGCTTCACCAGCTCCACCTGCTCGAGCAGCATGTCGCGCAGCTGGCCGAGGCTCTGGCCCTGAGTGGGACGGCCGCCGAGCATGAAGGCGGCATAGTCGTTGAGGGTGTAGGTACCGGCGTAAGCACCAAGGCAGAGCTGCTTCTGGTTTAGGTTGAGGTCGATGAGACCGCACGAGCCGTTGTTGAGCACCATCTCCATAGCCTGTGCCAGCAGGGCGTCGCGGCTGCCGTTACCCTCCTCGATGCGGAAGGCAATGGTGAGGCTCTCGGGGTCCTGACCGTTGACGAGGCGGATGATGGGGCTGGTGATGGGCTCTTCCTTCACCTTGCGGAACACAGGCACGGTGCCGGGAACCCAGCTGCCGAAGTACTTGTCTATAATCTTGATGGCTTCGTCGGGGTTGAAGTCGCCGGCGAGGGCCACGCACATGTTGTTAGGCACATAGTAGGTGTGGTGGAAGCGGTAGATGTTGGTCATCGAGGGGTTCTTCAGGTGCTCGATGGTGCCGAGGGTGGTCTGGGTGCCGTAGGGGTGGTGGGGGAAGAGGGCGCGCATCATCTCCTCGTTGACGCGGCGGTTGTCCTGTGCCAGGCTTATGTTCTTCTCCTCGTAGACGGCCTCCAGTTCGGTGTGGAACAGACGCAGCACCAGGTTGGGGAAGCGGTCTCCCTCCACCTTGGCCCAGGTCTCCAGCTGGTTGCTGGGAATGTTCTCCACATACATCGTATAGTCGTTGCTGGTGAAGGCGTTGGTGCCCTCGCTGCCGATGGCCGTCATGCTCTTGTCATACTCGTTGGCAATGGCGATAGTCGAAGCCACATAGCTGATGGAGTCAATCTGGTGGTAGATTTCCGCACGGCGTTTGTCGTCGGTGGTCTTGCGGTACACCTCGTAGAGGTCCTCAATCTTTTGCAGCTCCACTTTCTCGCGCTCCCAGTCGGTGGTGCCCATCTTCTGGCTGCCCTTGAAGAGCATGTGCTCCAGGTAGTGGGCAAGGCCGGTGGTCTCGTGGGGGTCGTTCTTCGAGCCTGCACGCACAGCGATATAGGTCTGTATGCGCGGGGCGTCCTTGTAGACGCTCATGAACACCTTGAGTCCGTTGCCGAGGGTGTACTCGCGCACGCCTAGCGGGTCGTTGTCGAAGGTCTTGTACTCGTACTTCTGTGCCATGGCGCTGCCGCCCACAAGGAGCAGGACTGCCACAAAGCAAAAGATTCTTGCTGTCTTTTTCATGTTGTGTATTGCGTTTGTTGATTATTATTCGATGATTACCTTGCGCGATAGTTTGCCTTTCGCGGTTTTGACGCGCAGAGTGTACACTCCGGCGGCGAGTTCCGACGTGTTGAGTGTCAGACGGTCGGTGCCGTCAGCCTCGAGCACCATCAGACCGTCGGCGGAATAGAGTTCGGCATGTGTCAGTCCTTCGGCCTCGACGGTCAGGCGGTCGTCGGCGGGATTGGGATATACGCGGAGTCTTCTGCTGTCGGCTCTGTTGATGCCAAGGGTGTCCGGGTCAGGCTCGTCGCCACCCTCGTTGTCGATGATGATGTCGACCGTTGCGGTGTCGCGGTGTCCGAGGTCGTCGGTGGCTATGACATGGTATTGCGAGGTAGTGTAGATGCAAGCCGACGACCGCTGGCGAGTAGGATAGTCTATGCCAGTCTGAGGGTACCAGCGGAAGGTGAGGGGGCGTGTCGCATATTCTACCTCCACGGCTACCTCGCGGCAAGTGTCCTCACAGTGGATTACCGTGTCTTTCAGCCGCACCATGTCCTCGCCCACTATGACGAAGCGCAGTGTGTCGCGTGTGTTCATTTCGGGATGGCTTTGGCACAGCGAGGTGACCAATGCCAGTTCAATGGTCTTGGGCTCGATGAAGTTGTAGCGATAGGGTGCCCATATTTTCAGGTGATGGCCGGGGTTGCTGATGTTAACCACAGAGTTGAACATGGTCAGTGTGTCGCCGCCCGAGTCGATGCAGAAATAGTCAACGCCGTTCACGGCTGTACCGCCAAAGGTAATGCTGGTCCTGCCGTAGCTGTAGTATTCGTTGTCAGCCACCGATAGGGGCACTATCTTTGTTGTGCCGTTCACCACGGTGTCCACACCTTCGTTGGAGAGGTTGATGCGTGCCGACGGGCTGTTGAAGCTGTTCATCTCGAGGAACACGCCGCTGTCGAACGAGTTGTCTCCCACGTTGCATAGTGCTATGTGCATGTGGTACTGTTCGCAGGGGACTACGTTGGCACTGGCAGAGAGCTTTTGGGTGAAGCCGTCGTACTGCACGCCTTGGGCATTGTTGGGGCCTCCGCTGGCACCCGGTTGGTGATTGGTGACGTAGTACTGCGTATATGTGTAGTAACAGTTCGAACCGCTAGATGACGGAGCAATTCCCTGGTTCACCGAGTTCACAGCCACGGCAATGCCGTCGGGATTTGATGCTGTAGCAGTGCCGGGGATCTTGGCCATGTTCCACGTACGTGTCTGTCCGGTGGCGGGGTCGATACCGGTGATGAAAAAGGCAAACACATCGTTAAAGCTGGAACATACGTATTCGGGGTATTCTTCCGATGCGAAGCAATAGTTGACTGTGATGAAAGGTGACACGCTGACGAAGTCGAAGTCAAGTGCCGCGGAGCCGTTGACGGTGCCCGATGCCACGCTGCTCAGTTGTGGATCCTGATACATAGGGGTAACGCTCTGAGACTGACTGCCGCTGTTGTTGGGTCCCGGGGCCACGCTGATGTTGCCGGTGGTCATTATTACGCCTTCCGTCATGCGCAGCAGTGTGTAGCCGTTGGCGTTGAAGGTTCCAATCTGAGGTGTTGCTATATTTCCTGTGGCATTGTTGAACTTCACGTTGTATACAAGCACGCCGTTGCCCACGAGGTTACTCTGGACGAAGGTGTTGATGTTCTGCCCTTGTGCGCTGCTAACGGTGATGTTCTGCGCCTCGCAAATAGTGGCAAAACACAGGACAACGACTAATGTCAGCAGTCCTTTCATTTTGGTACTTAGTATATTATGCATAATCGTGCGTTTGTGTCACGATGCAAATATACAAAAAACTTTTTATATTGAGACCATTCTAAGTCAAATTGCGACTCAGATGTGTGTGACTATGTCTGACCTTCAATGATATATCGGTATTTCTTCAATGTTTCTTCAATCAACCATCGAAGAAATATCGAAGAAACACCGAAGAAATACCGAAGAAATGACCTGGTTGGCGGGGTTAGTATTGCAATAGCAGGCCTATCTCGAGTCGGGGCAGCGGTGTGACGGAAGTGTAGTGGTCGGGACCATTGAAACGGTAGCGGGCGTAGATGCCTATCCAGTCGTATGTAATACGAGTGATGAGACCGTAGTTCCAGCGGTAGGCTTCCAGTGTAGTGGGATTGGTGTAGGTGACGCTCCAGGTGTCGGCATAGTTTTGCGAGGAGATATCAGCCTTGGCGCAGTATCGCGTCCAACCCATGCTGCCATAGATACCAAGGTCCCAATGCAGGCCATTCCCACAAATGCCCAGGGGAACAAAGCGTATGCGTTGGAAAAGTTCCAACGAGAACTCATTTATTCTATAATAACGGTATTTGTAGTCTATGGACGGGTTGCCTGACTTTTTGGGGAAATTGAATCGCTCGGCACCTAATTCGGCGGACAGACCGAGGCAATAGCTCTTGCCAAAGGCGCGCAGCACGCGTCCGCCGAAGCGTGTTGCCGGCGACCAATATGAAAAGTTTGTCAGTTGGTCGGAGGTTATCACTGGCAGGCCGAGGCTGAAGTAGAAGTTGCTGCGGTATTTGGCATTGCTGCCATGTTCAGAAGGTTCGAGCCGCTTTTCGTCGTAGTATTCGGTGCTTATTTCATCGCCGAGGATGCCGCCTTCACTGGTATTGACGTGGAGCGTGGGCCAGGACCGGTTGATATCGCCCTCGAGGCTGGGAGTATAACTGGCGGTATAGCCGTCGAGGTGCACTACGAGGCTGTTACCTTTGACCACAGGGAAGTGGAGCGCCGAGAGGGTGTCGAAGACGGTGAAGGTCTTCTTGCCGTAGCGCACAATGCTGCCGTCGGGACGCACCTCTTTGAAGAAGACTGGCTTGTGGAAAACGGTCTGCAAGGGGGTGACACACACAATGTTACTATCCTCTAAGAAGCGGAATGTCGGTTTTGCGGTCTTTCGTTCACCAACGAAGTATTCGGCCTGCGGCACGCCGTAGCCGAAGGCATAGTCGCAGTAGGGGTAGAGGTCGGCGCTCTCCTCAATCGTGCGGAACATCTCCATGGCCGTCTTGCCGGGCGTGGCCTGCCAGGCGCAGGCAGCAAAGCCTGCCACCAAAGGGCAGGAGAACGAGGTGCCGTGGACGTAGTGCGTGGCATGGTCGTTGGTGATATTGGCGGTGCGGGCATAGCCAAAGGCGCAGACGTTGGGCTTTTGGCGGCCGTCGGCACTGGGACCGTAGCTGCTGAAGGAGATGTGGTTGTACTCGCGCAGGCTGTTTTCTATGCCGCCCACGCAGAGCACGCTGTCGGCGTCGCTGGGGGTGATGATGGTCTTCCACTGCTTGTCGTCGGCCTCGTTGCCGGCGCTGTTGCACACCAGCATACCCTTGCGGGCTGCGAGGTTGCCGGCTTTGGCTACGTAGGAGGTGCCGTCCATGTCGGTGGTGTAGTGGCGTTCCTTGCCGTAGCCGAGGGATGACGAGATGATGTTGGCACCGTTGCGGTCGGCCCACTCCACGGCCATCTGCCACCAGACCTCTTCTTTGAAGGGTTCGGAGTTTATCTCGGTGCGTGCCAGCAGGAACTCGGCGCCTGTGGCCAGGCCGAGGTCTTTGCCGCCGATGCGGCCTGCTATGCAGCTGAGTGTCATGGTACCGTGGCTGTTCCAGCCGTAGACGTCCTCCTTGTTGTTGGGGAAGTTCCAGGTCTTGACGATGCGGTTGCTGTCGCGCAGGTGGCGGAAGGCGTCGTGGGTGTTCACGCGCGGGAAGCCGCCATCGAACACCGCTATGCGTATGCCCTTGCCGTCGATGCCTTTGGCGCGGAAGGCCTTGCCGCCCATGCGTACTAGCTGTGCCTCTAGGGGACCGTCGACTATCTCTTTGCTGATGAGACTTGCGTCTTCGTCGGTCTCGGCCAGCTGCATATTGCCCTCGATGGGTTGTACGCGCAGCACGTAGGGCAGCTGCTCGATGGCGGCAATCTGCATCGGAGTTGCCACCACGCCGATGGCGTTCATCCAGCGGCTGCAGCCCACCTCCTCAGTGACCAGCGCGTCGACACCGTCGACATACCGCTGCTGCAACGGGTAGTTGCTGATGTCATAGAGGTCGGCGCCGCACTGATTGTAGCGCTCGATGGCTTTGGCATCGAAGTAACTGTAGGGGTCGAAGGAGGTGCCTGTCTTGTCGGTGAGGAACACCCAATAGACTTGCTGCGCCGTGACTCCGCAGAGAGTCAGCGTAAAGACCAGGGATAACAGTATCTTTTTCATCTTAATATGGTGTGTAATATTTCGTGCGAATTGAAGTTACGGAAACCGCTGAGGTGCAGTTGGAAGTAGGCTATGAGCGCGTCAATGAGAGAACGGCGCTCGGTTAAGGTGAAAGTTGAAAGGTGAGAGGTGAAAGGTGAGAGGTATTCGTGGAGCATGGCGGAGAGAGCAGGGGAGAGGGTGGTCTCGGTGGCGACGGATACGTAGCGGCCTTCCTGAAGGTCGAAGAGGGGTTCGCGGATGCTGTAGTTGTCCATGGGCGCGATGCCCAGATGGTGCGCCACGGTTAGTAGAAAGCGAATAGGTGCGTCGCGTTGTTCACCATCGTCTGTTTCAACATAGTCAAACAGATCCGGCAGTGGCTCATCCTCGCGCAATGCTTTATATAGCACCTCGGTCTTGAAGAAGCGCAGGGCATTGTCGATTGCTTTTTCGCTAGATTTGTTTTTTTCTCCAAGGTGCTCAAGGCCGCTCCCTTGCGGTCGGGCAGGATTGCTTGCTAGAGTATTGGGGTGGCGCGGTGAGATTTCCTTGATGTAGTTAAGCTCGTTCTTGGGGTTGACGTAGACCACCATGTCGAGGCTTGTTAGCGGTTGGAGCATGTTCTGTTTTATGCGGCCGCCGTGACCCCGCACGCCTTTGATGATATAGCTCTGCACTCCAAACAGGCGGGTGAACACCTTGACCACCACCGAGGTCTCGGCGTAGGGTGTGGTGTGTAGCACAAGGCCTGGCGTGGAGGCAAGCATCAGCGAATAATCAATATTTTAGCCACCGAGCGGTTGCTGCCCAGTGCGTCGGAGGCAAAGACGTAGTAAACTCCCGATGCCACAGGTGTACCACTGGCTGTACGTGTATTCCATACCACCTGCCCACCTTGTGCCTGTGTGCTGTAGACTATATGTCCAGCGGCATCGGTGATATGTATCAGTGCATCGCGGGTGAAACCTTTGATTGCCACAGGTCCGTCGTAGCCTGGACGGACGGGATTTGGGAAGGCATAGATATGCTCCTGTGGTAGGGATTCGGCGTAGGTGGCGGTGCCGCGGTAGACCTGTAGTCCTTGGTCTGTGCCGATATACACTTCACCGCTTAGGGGCTGTATTCCCAGGCATACAATCTTGTCGGATGCCAATGGGCTGTCGGACGTGGTGAAGTGCTCCAGTTGCTCCAGACCGTTGGACGAAATCAGGTATAACCCTCCGGAAGCGGTGCCTACCCATTTGCGGTTGGCGCCATCGACAGCGATGGCAGTGATGTTCTCGTAGGCCATCAGGTATTCGGCAAAGCTGCCATTGGTGATGGTGATGTTGCTGCACGACACCGGTGCCTCTTCGCCGTGGCCGCCGTTTTTGAATGTGTTGTAGGCATCATAAATGACTTTGATGCCTTTATTGGTGCCAACCCAGAGGTTGCCCGAATGGTCTTGTACCATGGCGTTGACCGTCTCGGTCTGCAGTTTGCTGCCGCGGTTGGGGTTTATGTAAGCCATGCGGCTCACGCCGTCGTGAACATAGATGGCATTCTCGCGTCCGGCGAACCACAGCCAATTGTCAATGCTGTCGAATAGGAGTTTGTCGACTTGCAGCAGCGATGACAGGGCAGCGGTGGAAAGGTGTTCCCATGTGCCGTCGGTACGTCGTACGGCAAGGGCATGGTCGGAATGGGAGTTGAGCACCCACAGGTCGCCGTCGCGGTCGAAAGTTACGGCGCCGGTGAGTAGGGTGTGGTAGATTCCGTCGGGGGTATAACCCTGCAACACTCCGGTGGTCTGTTCATCGTAGAATTCTTGGACAATGTTGTTGCGGATGGATGCTACACCGGAGCCCCATAGGACGGCGATAATCTCGGCTGTGTCGCGGGGGTTGACGGCGGCACTGACGACATCGTGGCGTCCGTCGAAAGCCCCGTTGGAGAGGTCCAATCCCCGCCATGTGGTGCCGTCGGTATAAAACAGGTTCGGAGCAAGCCAAGTGTTGGCGTAGGTGGATGTATGCCCTCCAGGACATAACAGCATGCCGTTGCGTGTTGGAGTTAGGCTGTAGGTGTTGTCGGCAGAGGCCGGGCCCGATGGGCTGTTGCCGTGGGTATTCCCATTGGTGTCGACACCCCAGATGCCGCCCCATGCATGGCCTATCCATACGGTGCCATTATTGTCGGCCACGGCATCGAAAGGCCGCACCTGCCCCCAGTCGGAGGAACGGAGGGTGTCGATGGTTTGCAGCGCCGAGTTGTATCGGATTACCCCTTCGGCGGTTGACACACATACGATACCGCCTCCGGAACGCATGGAGAGGATTTGGCCTGAGGTCAGCGGAGTGTAGCCCGCAGTGGAACTGCGGTAGAGGGTTATCAGTTCGGGATTGAAGGTATAGGTGGCCAGCAGCAGCGACCCTCCTATGGTGTCGAGGGTGGTGATGGTGAGGCTGTCGACGCGGTTGTCGGTGTGCCAGCGGTCGCTGATTCCGGGGTGGCTTTCGTCGGTCGGCAATCGCTTCAGTCCTTCGGCTGTGGCGGCGTAGATACTGTCGGAGGTGAAGGCAATGTCGTAGACCGCTATGTGTGACCCTCCGGCGCCGATGTAATAGGTCTCCTTTATCTCGCGGCGTGAAAGGTCGACAACCACGATGCCGAAGCCTGTGGCAAGCCATGCAGTGCCGTTGTGGAAACGTATGTGGTTGATGTTCTTGTTGCCGGTCACTTCGCTGCGCTTAATGTCGGACAGGTTGTATACACGACTGTCGCAGAGGATGTCGATATTGGCGTTGTTGTATGCTACAACGAGACTCTTGGAAGGCTCGTCATAGGCTATTGTGGCTATGCCTACGTCGCTCAACCCTGTGGATTTCCCGAATGCCAATGCCGAGTTGTCTGCAATGTCGTAGTAGTACATGCCGCTGCGACAGGAGCCATATATGCGGTCGCCGGCAATTGCTATGTGGTATACTGCGGAGTAGTCGAAGCAGTCGCGCCAATGTCCAATGGCCTGTTGTCCCCACGTAAGAGCGGGGAGCAGAAGCAGCGTTATGGCCATCATGCGTTTCATGACTCTTCTTTTTTGAGGAATATAAGTTGATAGAGTACAGCCAGCAGGGCGGTGACCAGCGTGCTGCAAATTGTGGATAGCAGAACACTTCCGAAACCATGGAAGCCGAACAACTCGGAGGTGTAGAACACCAGGTAGAATGCTCCAAGCATTAGCAGCAGGTAGAAAATGAAATACTGAGGCGTGACGCTGTAGATGCTTGGTTGTCGGATAACCACCGGCTCGCCGCGAGTCAGTATGCGGTCGGCGAAGAGAATACGCATCATTGCCACCACGGTGCATGCCAGCGCGTTGAACCCCAGACTGCCAGCCATTATGTCCACCAGCAGGCCTGTGCCGAAAGATATGAGTAGCATGGGTATGCGTCCTGTGTCGGTGGGGAGCATGAGGATGAAGAGCACATACAGCAGAGGCATCACGTAACCGCCCAAGTACACGTAGTTGAGCACAAGCAGCTGCAGCGCCATGAGCAGGGCGAAGCGTCCCAGTATTTTCCAGATATGATTGTTCATTGGTCGTCTTTTATTTGTGCCATCAGTTGTCGTTGTTCGTCGCTGAAGCGGTTGCCTATGATATACACATGGTCGAGTTTGTTGAAGTCGGTGGCCAGTCGTATGCGCACTTTGAAGAAGCCGCTGCCTTTAAGGGTCTCGGCGCTCTCGACATAGCCAACGGGGATGCCCTCGGGGAAGTCGGCTGCCAGACCCGAGGTGATGATGGTGTCGCCGGGGTTGAACTGGTGGGTTGTGGGCACGTCGGTCACCTGTGCGTAGCGGTAGTCGAGGCCGTCCCATACCAGATGTCCGCTGATGCCGGTGCGGAGCACTTTGACGCTGTTGAGACTCTTGCTGTGCAGCACGGGCATGATGGTGGCGAAGTTGGCAGACGTGGAGACCACCACACCCACTATGCCGTCGGGCGAGATGACCGCCATGTCGGGCTCTATGCCGTGGTCGTGTCCTTTGTTGACCATGATGTAGTTGTTCTGCTGGCTCCAGGAGTTCTTTATTACCTGAGCCTCGGTATAGGTGTAACGCTGATGGTATACGGTGTCGTTGACGGTGAATACACTGTCGGAGAAGCTGATGTACGACTCGGCGAGTTGTGCTCTCAGGCGTGCGTTCTCGGCAGCCAGGCGGTCGTTCTCGGCCTTGAGGCCGAAGTAGTCTCCTATGCTGTTGACTCCTTTGTACCAACTGCCGGCCACGCTGCCTGCCGCCGACATGAGTCGCGAGCTTTGGTAGTAGGTGGTGCGTGACATAAATACGAACGATACAACCACCAGTAGTACAAAGACTACCACATAGTCGTATTTCTTCAGTATCAGTAACAACTTATGCATTCAGGAAATCTTCTATTGCTTTGCGTGTGTCTGCCACAGCACGCTGAAGTTCGTCGTTGACAATGGTGACGTCGAATTGCGGCGCCTGCTTCAGTTCTTCGGCGCTGCGACCCAGGCGTTTCACAATGGCCTCTTCGCTGTCTGTGCCGCGACTTCGCAGGCGTTGCTCTAGCACCTCGATGCTTGGCGGCATAACAAAGATGGAAAGGGCGTCGGAACCGAAGAATCGTTTGATGTTGCGCCCTCCGTTCACGTCGACATCGAAGACGATGATGTTGCCCTTGCCCCAGATGCGGGTTATCTCGCTTTTCAGCGTACCGTAGCATGTGCCTGCATAGACCTCCTCCCATTCGAGAAACTCGTCGTTGTTGACGCGTTGCATGAATTCGTCGTGGCTGAGGAAGTAGTAGTCTTGACCGTTGATTTCCTGTCCGCGGGGAGCACGCGAGGTGGCCGACACCGAGAATTCAAAACGGCTGTAGGGTTCTTCATGGCAGCCCTGCATCAATTCGTGGATGATGGTTGTCTTGCCGCATCCCGACGGTGCTGAAAAAAGTATTGCTTTGCCCATGGTTCAGAACTTCTTGTCAAACACTTTGTAGAAAGTCTGTACTGCCGTGGAGTTGTTGTCCCACTGATAGCGGTCGGCAGTTTCGGTGACGTAGGCCATGGCCTCTTCGCGCGAGGTGAGTCCGTTGAGGTACATGATGAAGTCGTTGTAGGCCCGCATGTTGTTTTTGAAGAGTTCCGACATGAAGCTGAATTTGTCGTTGATGTTTATCACCGTGCGCAGGTCGTCGACTTTCTTCTCCAGTGGAGTGTCGTTTTTGGGTGAGAGGAGGCTTTCTCCGAGGGTGCGCGTTGTGGGGCGGTCTTCCGTGGGGTGCTTCAGGTAGTCGAGCAACGAGGATTGCTGAGGTTTTGCCGGTTCGGGTTCGGCGGCGACAGGTTCCGGTTCGACAACCACTTCGTCGAAGAGCAGACTGCTTTCTGTTTCGAAGTTGTGCATGCTTACGGGCTCTGGTTCTGCAACGGGTTCTGATATGACTTCGGGTTCAGGTTCGGGGATGGGTTCAGGTTCTGGTTCCGGCATGGGCTCCGGTTCAGTGATGGGCTCTGGTTCCGACTCGGGGATGGGTTCCAGCTCTGGTTCCGACATAGGCTCCGGTTCTGGGATGGGTTCGGGTTCCAGTTCGAGAACAGGTTCGGGTATTGGTTCCGGCTCAGGTATGGGTTGGGGCTCAGGCTCGGCGGGGACAGCAGCCATGGCGGCCATTGTGGCCATCATTGTCGACGACAATATCTCTTGGTCGGGCATGGGCTCTTCAGCAGGTTCTGTGGGTGTATGCTTTACAGGTAGACTGTTGCCGCCAATCTTCAGCGCCACATTGTAGAGTCGGCGCAAGTCGTCCATCAACAGGTCGATTTCGATTGAGTCTGTGTTACCGTTTTGTGCAACAATCCTGTTGGCAACAGCGCAGAGGTCCTGCATGCCTTCGGTAAGTTCTTTTATGTAATTCTGTGTTTGCATATCTTGGTGTATTATTCTGACAATATGATGCTTGTGCTATTTGGGATGTGTGCCAATGCAGTTGTAAAAGTACTACATTTTTCGCGCATAGGACGGTGCCTATGGGAAAAGTTATCAAACTCTGACGTTGATAACTAGGGTCTGTTGTGAAATGATGTGGCATACAGGTACATAGTGAGATGGGATAAAATATTTTTTGTTTTTATTGTTTTTATGTATATATTTGCAATTGGAGTTTATGGTAATGCTGAGGTGTTATCATGTTGTTCCATAATGGTTTATTAAAAAAATAATATTAAAAAGAATACAGCAAGGGGGTAATAATGAAGAAAATTATTTCTGTATTATGTTTGTTGATGGCATTGGTTGCCCCTGTTGCTGTTTCGGCACAGCAATGCGACACAATCCAGGTGCCGTGGTACGAAGATTTCGAGACGACGCCACAAGACAGTCTTGCTGATTGTTGGGTGCTGTACCGACAAGGCACCGGGCAGGCGTCGATTACCGCTAATGAGTTGAGATTTGTAATTAATAATGGTGACAACTTCATTGTGGCTTTGCCGCCAGTCGAATTGCCACCTGACAGCATTTATTTCCGTTTCCATGCCCATTATTGGGGTACTGTGGATTTTGTATATGGTGTGATGTCCAACCCGGCAGATACCAACACATTCTTCCTGATAGATACGTTGCCGTTTGAGGCCAACAGTGACTGGGCTGAGATTTCTTTCTCCACTCTTGGGTTGGCCCTAACCGACACCTTGCGTCTGGCGTTCAAGTTCCGCACTCCGACTTATGCTACCATTTATCTCGACAATTTCTATATCGACCGTGCTGCCGGCTGTTCTATCCCCGAGGCGGCGTGGACTTATTATGTTGACACAACTTCGGCGACGCTGAAATGGCATTGCGACCCGCCGTATTCGGGATTTGTGGTTACCCTCAACGACACTCTGCAGTTTTCCACGCCAGATACGCTAATAGATCTTGTGAATCTGACACCGAACACCTTGTACGAATATTCCTTGCGGACTGTTTGCCCCGGAGGCGAGTTGTCGCCCGAGTTGTTGGGTTCTTTCCGCACATCATGCGATGCTGTGCAGTTGCCATATTATGAGAATTTCGGGAGTTATAACAATAATGCGATTCCGGCCTGCTGGAGGATATTACGGGGACTGCATTATTATGCTGGCTCCCTTACATACACTCCTTCAGTGTATACCGGTGAATTGATTTTTAGAAATATCGATGACAGTGTAACGATTGTTGCCACACCGATGATTGCCCATCCGTGTAATGCGTTGCATATAGGTTTCGACATGGCACGGTCTTCTTATACAGAGCTGACTGTGGGCCTGCTGCATAATCCCTACGACTTGGATGGATTTATACCTGTGGCGACGTTCGAGGCCTTTGAGGAAAATAATACGGGTAGGGAGCATTGTGAGGTGTATACCGAGATGGTTTCGGACACGTCGTTTGCCTACGTTGTATTTTATTTCAAGAGCCATTATATGGGCAATTACTTGTACCTTGACAATGTCTCTGTCGAGGTGGCAGATTCGTGCCATGATTTATCGGAAGCGCATTATCTGGATATAGGAGAGAATAGTATAACAGTGGCGTGGACAGACTACAGCATATCGCCGCAAGGCTATGAGGTGCGCTACAGCAGGGAGAACAATGTTGACTCGGCGGAGTTCAGCTTTTTTACTGTAAGCACTATATTTACCGCTGACAATTTGGAACTCAATATGTCGTACTATTTTTGGGTGCGCTCGTTGTGTGACGGCGATTCGGAGCGTTGGTTCCCGGTAGGCTATGTTCGTACCGAGTGTGGCCAGCCGCTACTGCCTTATATGGAGTATTTTGAATCCTATCAGGAGCAGGAGATAATACCTTGCTGGGAATACTATCATGTTGACTCTACCACCAGCGACCCGTTTGTACGCAGTTATTCGGTTGCGCATAGTGAGCCTCGGGTGTGGGCTTTTAATATGCCGTACACAGATACTGTATTGGCGGTACTGCCGTCATTTGGCATCAACGCACGAAACCTTGAAGTATCATTTTGGCTGTCTCAGTATAATGGTTGTTTTGAGGCGGGTCTCTATAACACATTTAGTGGCGAATTCACGCCTGTGATAAGACAGCTTGGCAACATCAATAGCACTTATGTTACCCAACAGTACATGTTCCAGTGCGATACAGTGAATGCTGCCACGAATAATTCCAGAATTGCGTTCAGATGGAGTAGTCATCCTGATATTACTTCTATGTTCACTTCGCAGGCCGCATATCTAGACGATTTGCGTATTCGCCATATCCCATATTGCCACGCCGCCGATAGTGTGGAGGTTAATAATATTACCTATAATTCGGCGATGGTACAGGTCTACGACAGTTGGAATACGGGATTGTACAGGGTGTTATACACCGACGGCCATACTGTTGACACTGCGGTTGGATATGGCGACAACATCCAATTGTCTGGTTTGCAACACTCGACATATTACAATATCGAAGTCAGCGGGTACTGTGTGGATGGCACCATGACAGATCCTGTATTTGGACTGTTCCACACAGGGTGTATGGCGCTTTCGCATAACGACATGCCTTATGTGGAAACGTTTGATGATTATACCGATGGTGTGCATATCAATCCGTGTTGGAGCAGGCATAGTTATAATACGTCGTATCCAAACTATCCGATACCATACCAAGGGATTTTCTATCCCCAAGATACTATGGTGGGTGTGAGTATGCAGTTCCCTGTGAATAGCAACTATTCGGCCGCCTATTCTGAAATAATGGTATTGCCGTCGGTGGACTACACCACAGACTTGTATGTCGATTTCATGGCCAAGGCTGGCAATGCCTATACCCATGTCGATGTGGGTATTATGGAAGACCCTGCCGACCTGTCGACATTCTATAGGATTAGCACTTGTGACTTTCAAAATGTCAATACATGGACACATTTCTCGGTACCGCTCAACGAGTATAACGGCTATGGCAGTTATATCGCATTTGGTGCTTATTCCGGTGCTACCTATTCCGACCAGTTGTATATAGACAATGTGAAGGTGGATATTATTCCACAGTGCTCCGACAGTTTGACGTGGTTATATGCATCTGATGTCGGCAGTACGTGTGCTACTGTATCGTGGAATGCAGGTGTGGGTTTAAACGAGAATGCCCAATATCTGGTGCATGTCCTCGACAGTGCAGGTAACGAACTCTTCGTCGACACAGCCACGACACACACACATACCATGTGCAGTCTGGACGAGCAGACCACATATCGCGTGTATGTCGACTTGTACTGTGACAGTTCGGTTGTCGCCACTACAACCCATCAAGTTGGATTTACCACCCAGTGTGGTTTGATTAACACAATCGGTATCGGCAGTAGTAACAATGGCGCCACGATAAGTGCATATTTGCCGATAGTGCTGCAGAATAATACAAGTCATTCTGCGACCGAGCAACTGTTCCTGGCTTCCGAAATGCAAAATACCGCAGGTATGATTACAGACATGCAGATGTATCTGGCCAGTTCGAATGTCTTGCAAGATATAGTGGAATGTACTATACGCCTCGGCCATACGTCCGATAATGTTATGTCTCAATGGGTGGAGTTCGACAGTTTGGAATTGGTTTATGAAGGTCCGATGAATTTCCGACATGGATGGAATACCATATCGTTTGCCAGGCCATTCCATTACAACGGCATAGACAATCTTGTTGTGGCAATCGATGCCGTGAAATACGGTCTCACGAATAATGGACAGTTTCAGTTTGGAACGCGCCCGGCTTTCAATAGTTCGGCTTTGATTATTTATGACGTCTCTGGACAGAGTCTCTACAGTGTATATTACCGCAACAGAGTGCGCTTTGGCATGTGTATCGACCAGTCTGAAATTTGTCAGCCTCCGTCAGTCACATCGTATTCTACTACTGATATGTCTATTACCATCGACTTCACACCGACGCCGTGCGAAGTGCATATCACTCAGGGATGGTGGAGCCGCAGTTTCACCGGTGTGATGGATTCCACCGGCAGTCACACCTTCGAGGGTCTTGCGCCGGCTACCGAGTATACCATAGGTTTGCGGCATCATTGTTCCAACGGTGACCGTTCGATGTGGACCATACGGCGCATCACTACCGACCCCGTCGAAGCATTGCCGCCGCTGGTGATGACCCTGGACAGTGTAACCTACAATTCTGTCACTGTCAATTGGCAGCCTCGTGCTACCGAGACCAGGTGGGAGGTGCGCCTCTTCAATCCTATGACTGACGTCAGGGCTGTACTTACCGATACAGCCTACTTCTTCAACGGACTAACCTCCATGACGACATACCATGTAAGTGTCCGGTCGCTGTGCGGCAGCGACTATAGCATTATTTCCCCATGGAGCGACACTCTGACATTTACCACCGACTATTGCCATCCGGTGACGGACATCCTCGTCACCGATGTCACCGAGACCACGGCCCATGTGTCGTGGACGCCGTCCCGCAACAGTGTGTCGTGGAAGGTGGAGTACGGCTACGAGGGCTTCCTCAGAGGAGAGGCTATCGGTAGTTATAACGCCAGCACTCCGGCGCTCGACCTCGACAGCCTTGAGCCCGGCACGTCCTACGACCTGTATGTCGCCTCCGTCTGCGGCCCTGGTATGTCGAGCAGTTGGGTAGGCACCGATCCGTTCCGTACCGTTGGTAACAACGACATTACGACAACTCCCGACGGTACTGGTTTTGTCGTCTACCCCAACCCTGCATCGTCCTTCGTCACTGTGAAGCTTGACAACGGCGGCCCCGAAGCACGCATTGACATCATCGACCAGCAAGGTCGCACGGTGGCCACTAGTACCGGGTCTGCGACCGTCATCGACGTCAGCCGCCTCTCTACGGGCGTCTATTTCGTCCGCATCTCAGGCCCTTCCTATTCTGCAGCAAAGAAACTGATTGTGAAATAAAAAAAACATAAATAAAACAAATAAGACATGACACTCGAAGAATTTCAGAATGAACTGCGCCTCGGTATCCCCGACCCGCTGCCCGAACCTCAACCCTATGATCCCACGGTGAACCATGCCCCCAAGCGCAAGGACATCCTCACACCCGCCGAGAAGAAGCTGGCCATCCGCAACGCCCTGCGCTATTTCCCTGCCAAACACCATAAGATGCTGGCCAAGGAGTTTGCCGAAGAACTGCAGAAATACGGTCGCATCTACATGTATCGTCTGCGCCCCACCTACAAGATGTACGCACGTCCGATTGAGGAATATCCGGCGAAATGCCGTCAGGCTGCCGCCATCATGCTGATGATACAGAACAACCTCGACCCTGCGGTGGCACAGCATCCCCACGAGCTTATCACCTACGGCGGCAACGGCGCCGTCTTCCAGAACTGGGCTCAGTACCGTCTGGTTATGAAATACCTCAGTGAGATGACCGACGAGCAGACCCTCGTCATGTACAGCGGCCACCCCATGGGGCTCTATCCCAGCCACAAGGACGCCCCGCGTGTGGTCGTCACCAACGGTATGATGATCCCCAACTACAGCAAGCCCGACGACTGGGAGCGCTACAACGCCCTCGGCGTGACGCAGTACGGCCAGATGACCGCCGGCTCCTATATGTATATCGGCCCGCAGGGCATCGTCCACGGCACCACCATCACGGTGCTCAATGCAGCCCGTAAGCTCGGCGGTGGCACCGCAGGCAAGCTCTTCATCACCGCCGGCCTCGGCGGCATGAGCGGCGCCCAGCCCAAGGCTGGCGACATCGCCGGCGTGGTCAGTATCACCGCCGAAATCAACCCCGCCGCCACGCAGAAGCGCTATACTCAGGGCTGGGTCGACGAGGTGCACGACAACCTCGACGAGCTCTTCGTGGCCGTCAACAAGTCCATTGCTGCCAAGGAAGCTAAAAGCTACGCCTATCAGGGCAATGTGGTCGACCTTTGGGAATATTGTGCCGAGAAGGGCATCAAGGTGGACCTTGGCAGTGACCAAACCTCGCTGCACAACCCATGGGCCGGTGGCTACTATCCCGTGGGTGTCAGTTTCGAGGATGCTAAGGTTATGATGGCCGAGAAGCCCGACCTCTTCAAGGAGAAGGTGCAGGAGTCTCTCCGTCGTCATGTGGCTGCCGTCAACAAACTCACCGCCAAGGGTATGTACTTCTTCGAC
>JBGUZF010000121.1:0-9006 GCA_045222795.1 Bacteroidales bacterium | reverse complement strand
GGGAGTGTGGATGACGCCAATGGCGACACCGAACTTCATCAGGCTCGGCTTGAGGCGGTAGAGCGGTGTGGCGATGGCGGCGGGCAGGACGGTGGTGACGCCAACACCGTAGGGGCGCATCTCGAAATAGATGGATTTGGAGAAGCTCTTGAGGTAGGCTTTGGTGGCGGCGTAGAGTGTTATGCCTGGGGTGGGCAGTTTGGCGGCCATGGAGGACATGTTGACGATGTATCCGCGGCGGCGCTGCTTCATGGCTTCGCCGAAGAGGAGTGTGAGTCGGGTGGGTGTTGTGGTGTGCAATGTCAGCATGGTGAGGGCTTTGGCGTAGGTCTCTGGGGTGAGTTCGGAGAAGAAGAACATGCCAGCGTTGTTGACCAGGATGTCGATGTCGAGTTGTTGTTGGCGGCACCAGTTCCATATGTTGTCGGCGGCTTGTTCCTGTGCGAGGTCGATGTATAGGCCCCAGGCCTGCACGCCGTATTTGTCAGCCAGTTCGTTGGGCAGAGTGTCGAGCAGTTGCTGTTGGTTAGACACCATAAGCACGTTGCATCCAAGGGCGGCCAGCTGCTGGCAGTATTCCCAGCCCATACCCGAGGTGCCGCCGGTGACCAGAGCGTTATATCCTTTGATGTTTTTCATCGGTTGCTCTTTATTACGTCGGCTTCAAGTTTCTCGACCTCACGTTCGAGTTCCTTGGGCAGGTCTTTCACGCAGTTGTGGCACCGCATCTCGAGGGTGTACATACGGCCGATGCAATAGTTCGAGTGGCCGCATTCGCTGCAGCTCTGCTCGCCAGACTTTATCTTGTTCATGAAGTCGGTGTCGCGCACCAGCGTGCGAGCCATCTGGAAGGCCACGAAGCCTTCGTCGAGCACCTGCTGCATGCCCTCCTTCGAGGTGACACCGCCGACGTAGATGAGCGGCAACTTCAGCGCCTGCCGGAACCGCTTTGCGGTGTCGAGGAAGTAGAGGTCTTTGTAGGGTACCGTTGGCACCATCAGGCGGCCGGCCATCGACACGCCTGCTTTCAGCCACCAGAACTTGCGCAAGTCCATATAGTGCGTCATCGCCTTCAGTGGCATCGCTCCGTGCATCACCACCATGGGGGCCTTGCTCACGAAGCCCGCCGTAAGCACCAGCGCGTCGACACCAAGACGTTCGAGTTCCTGCGCCACCTTGATGCATTCGTCGACCTGCATGCCGGTACGGAAGCCGTCGTACATATTGGTCTTCACCACTACGGCAATCTCTTTGTTGGCGGCCTCGAGGACGCGCTTTATCACCAGCTGCATAAGTCGCATACGGTTCTCGAGCGAGCCGCCCCAGCAGTCGTGACGGTGGTTGGTGTAGGGCGAGAGGAACTGGCTTATAAGGTATCCGTGGCCGGCGTGTATTTCAACGCAGTCGAAGCCAGCCTCTTTGGCAAGCGTCACCGCTGTGCCGAAGTCCTCTATCATCTGCTCTATCTCATCTTCCCTCATTCCGCGCACCAGCGTGGGCGAGTAGAGGTTGAATCCCGTGCTGGCGCCTACGGGCATCTGGCCGCAGGTGGCGCGGTGGGTCATATTGCCGCAATGTCCGAGCTGTATCGACGCCTTTGCCCCCTCGGAGTGGATGGCGTCGGTGAGGCGCTTCAGTTCAGGCACTATCTCGGGACGCATCCAAAGCTGTCCGTCGAAGGAGAGACCGCTACGGCTCACTGCCGCATAGGCAATGGTTGTCATGCCTATGCCGCCGCGGGCGACGGCCGTGTGGTAGTCGAACAGCATCTGCGTCGGACGGTTGCCACTGCACATATTCTCGAAGGCTGCCGAACGTATGCTACGGTTGCGGAGCTCTATGGGACCAATCTTGCAGGGAGTGAATATGGTGTTCTCCATTGTTAGTTTACCGTTTACGGTTTACTGTTTACAATTCTTTTTTTTGTTAAAACAAGCATCTTTTTAACGTTAAAAACCGTGAAATATTGTGTACTACGTTCGATGCCGCTGTATCAGTATTTTGCAGGTTTTTGTGGGCAAGGCATACTAAATAATGAAAAACAGAGTTATTATACTACAATAAAGAAAATGGCAATGAAAAGGACTGGAATCATCTTGTTGGCGGCTATGCTGTTCTGCGCGTGGAGCGTGCAGTCGCAGGAGCCCGTCAAAGGCCATTACACTTTCGGCACCATACTCGACGGCGACACAGTACCGCTGTACCACCTTAAGGAGGTCACCGTCTATGCCAGCGGCATGCTGCTTACCCCCAGTGAGATAAAGAACAACAGAAGGCTTATACGCAATGTGCGTCTCATGCTGCCCTATGCCCAGGAGGGTCGCCGCAGGCTCGACAAACTAGAGAGCGAAATAGGCGAGCTGCCCCGCAAGGAGCGCAAGGCCGCCATCAAGCAGGCCGAACAGGAGCTGCTGGCCGACTACAAAGACGAGATTTCGAACTACACCTTCTCACAGGGCTTGGTGCTCATCAAGCTCATCGACCGCGAAACCAACCGCTCGGCCTACAAGATTGTGGGCGAGCTGCGCGGCTCGCTGCGCGCCGGCCTCTATCAGACGCTGGCCAAACTCTTCGGATATAACCTCAAGGAGACCTTCGACCCCAAGAACAACAAGAAGGACGACCTGATAGACCGCATTTGCATATCGATAGAGAGAGGTCAGATTTAGAAAAATTGAAAATTGAAAGTTGAAAATTGAAATGAAGGGGTATTGTTTTCTAAGTGCGGTGCCGGTGAGGGCTGAGGCGAGCGACCGAGCTGAGATGGTGAACCAGCTGCTGGCCGGAGACACCGTCGAGGTGGTGGAGCGACAGGAGAAATGGAGCCTGGTGCAAGGCGACTACGACGGCTACCGCGGATGGGTCGACAACAAGCAGTATGTGCCTTTCGACAGCGCCGCCGACCTAGCGGAGCGTCTCTTCCACGGAACCCCATACCTATGGGGCGGTCGCTGGACGGGCGGCATCGACTGTTCGGGCCTCACGCAGGTGTGCTTCAAAGCCAACGGCGTGTGGCTGCCCCGCGATGCCTCACAGCAGGCAACATCGGGCGTGGAGGTGTGCCCCTGCGACGTGCAGCGCGACGACCTGGCTTTCTTCCACAACGCCGAAGGACGTGTAATACATGTGGGCATCTGTATGGGTGACGGCCGCATAATCCACGCCTCGGGACAGGTGCGCATCGACACCCTCGACAGCAAGGGCATACTGGTGGAGAATACGGGCACCTACTCGCACACGCTGCACAGCGTTAGGAGAGTTAAAAGTTAAGAGTTAAGAATTAAGAATTGAGAATAACAATATGAAGAAACTGTTTGTTTTTGCAGCACTGGTGGCGTTTATGAGCGCCTACGCCGGTGCGCAGGAGGGAGCCCTGCCGGGCAAATACGCCGGACGTAACACGGTCACGGTGTTCGACTCGACGGGCGTGTATATGGAGGAAAGCGGCTTGAGTCATATACTGACTCACAAACGCGTGAAGGCCATCAGCTACAAGGGCTGCGCGATGCTGAACACCGTAAAGGTCGACTACGACCCGCTGTCGGCCTGGTGCGACATCACGCATGTGCTGGTGCACCGCGCTGCCACAGGACGCACCGACACGCTGGTGTGGCCAGAGCGCGAAGGCAACGTGACGGTGTACGACTATGTGGCTCCCGCCCGCATGATATACTGGGGCGCCAGCCAGAAGATGGTCGCCGTAGGCCACCTCAATTTGCAGGACGAACTGGAAGTGTGGACCTACAAGAAAGGCTACACTTACGCTTTGCTCACAGACGAGCAACCCTCTTTAAATGGCACTTTTGCGGCGCTGCCCGAAAGCGACGAGCGTTACATACCGCCAATGAAAGGCCACTACTACGACATAGTGCCTTTCTGGGGCGACGAACCCGTACAGCAGAAGGTCTACCAGCTGAACATCCTCGACTCGAAGAACGTGCAGTACCGCGTCTATAACGGCGAGCTGAACATCAAGAAGGAGGCTGCCGACGAGGAAGGCCGCTCGCTCTACACCTTCACCAAGAGTGACATCATGCCCCTCAAGCGCGAACAGCGCGCGCTGGCCAACAACGACATACAGTGCAAGCTGCTCCTCTCCACCAGTCCCGACTGGCAGGCCAAGAGCCGCTGGTTCTACGGAGTGAACGAAGACTACGGCTCGTTCAAGACCACCCCCGAGGTGCAGAAGAAGGTCAACGAGATACTCCGCGGCGCCAAAGACGAGATGGACAGCATCAGCCGCCTCACCCACTGGGTGGCCGACAACATCCGCTATGCAGGCATCTCGATGGGCGAGGGCGAGGGCTTCACGCTCCACAATCAGGAGATGAACATGAAAGACCGCTGCGGCGTGTGCAAGGACAAAGCCTCCACGCTGATAGGCTTCCTGCGTGCCGCCGGTTTCAAAGCCTATGCCGCTATGACTATGGCCGGCGAGCGCATCGACCGCATCCCCGCCGACCAGTTCAACCACTCGGTGTGCGCCGTGCAGCTGCGCAACGGCAAGTTCATGATGCTCGACCCCACCTGGGTGCCCAACGTCCGCGAACTGTGGAGCAGCGCCGAGCAGCAGCAGGGCTACCTCATCGGCACCGCCGAAGGTTGCGACCTCATGGAGACTCCCATCTCGCCTGCCGAGAACCACTATATCCGCATCAGCGGCGAGAGTGAGATAGACATCGTGGGCAACCTCGTGGGCACCATCAGCATCACCGCCGAAGGTCAGAGCGACGCCTCGGTGCGCGGAGTGTTCAGCGCCCGTCAGTCCGACTGGCGCCGCAACCTCGAGCTCGAACTGCTCCAGATAGCCCCCAACGCCCAGATACTCGACATCCAGCACTCCGATCCCGACCGATACCTCGAGCAGCCGGTGAGCATCACTTACAAATACATCATTCCCAACTACGCCACCGTAGGCAAAGACGTCATCGAGTTCATCCCGCTGACGGCACGCGGCTTCTTCAACCGCACGATGACGCATCTCTATTTCGACTTCAGCAAGGAGACCCGCACACAGCCCTTCAGCGACCGCTGCTCGCGTCTGGTGCAGATTCAGGAGACCATCACCCTACCCTTCGCCCCTACGAAGTTCCACTACCCGATGGTCGACGGCATCGCCAACCCCGCCGCCTCCTTCGGCTGCGGCTTCCAGATGGAGGGCAACAAACTCTCGTTCGGCGAGAGCCTGATGTTCGGCAAACGCCTCTATGAAGCCAGCGATTGGCCCGCGTTCCGCGCTTCGGCAATGTCGCAGCAGAAAGTGGCCGATACACCGGTGATATTGACCAAGTAGTTAAGTAGTCAGTAGTTAAGACATTAGAATTATGAAGAAGATATTTTTTATAGCGGCAATAATTTCAATTTTCAACTTTCAACTTTCAACTTTGAAAGCGCAAGAACCCGATGCGCGTTTCAAGATGCTGAAGTATGAGTGGACGATGAATGCCGATGGCAGCAGTGACTACCACTACCGCCACGAGGTGCAAATACTGCGCAACCGCGCCCTTGTGGCATACGCCGACAAAGGCGAGACCTTCGTGGTATACAACCCCGACATCGAGGAACTGACGGTAAACGAGGTGTACACCATCCAGAAAGACGGCACACGCGTCAACATGCCGCAGAATGCCTTCGTCTACCAGCTGCCTTCGCAGTGCGCCGATTGCGGCCGCTTCAACCACATGCGCGAGCTGGCCATGGTGCACACAGGCATGGAACTCGGCTGCACCATTGTGGTCGACTACACCATCCACCGCCAGTACAACTATCTCTACGAGAGCATCCCTCTGTGGCGCGAGTGCCCGGTCGACAAACTCGAGGTGGTGGTGAACTACAACCACAACGACATGGACTTGAAATACACCATCGACGGTTCCCAACAGCTGCCCAGCGAAGGCGTGACCCGCAGCGAGTCGGTCAATACCGACGACATGAACCGCAGCCTCCACTACACCTTCGAGAACATGCCGCAGGCTCCCAACGAGCCTTATATGCCCGCCGACTACGTCCCCGTGCTGCGCATCTTCAACGGTATGCCAGAGTTCACGCCGACTTTCGACAACGCCAAGTTCAGCGGCGCTCAGGATGCTATGGCACAGGTGACCGGACGCGGCAGCAAGCGCGACAAGGTGAACGCCATCCGCGACTTCGTGGTTGACAACATACACCTCAACGATATCAACCCCGCCCATCTCGGCTACAGCCACGCCACCGCCGAAGAGGTGTGGCAGACGGGCTGCGGCACCGCTACCGACAAGGCTGTACTCCTCGCCGCCCTGCTCAACGACGAGGGCTTCGAGGCCCGCGTGTTGGGCGACAACTATGACGAGGTTGGCGTGATGCTCGACACCCTTGAATACCGTCTCAGCGTGCGCAACAAAGCCCCCATGTACCTCTACGGTGAGGCCAAGGACGAGGTGGCGACGTGCGACATCAAGGAGACCCGCGAGGCTAAGCTCGACACCCTCGAGGACGGCTTCTACCGCCTCTGTCTCGACCCCGTCGCCGGTGCTCCTGCCGTCAATGCCAAGCGTATGGCTATCTACCGTACGGCACCATTGCAGGGCACAGCCTGCGACCTCAAGAGTGACATCAGCTACATCATGCCCAAAGGTATGAAGATGGTGGCCGCCGGACAGAGCCGCAAGCTCGACTTCGAGGGTGTGGGCAGCGTGGAGATAACCCTCAAGCAGAGCGGCAGCAAAGTGCGCGTGGTGCGCAACCTCAAGCTCGACAAGAGTCTCGTCGAGGTGAACGACTACAACGCCTACCGCCAGCTGATAGCTCTCTGGCAGAGCGTCGACGGAATACTGCTACAACAGAAATAAGCCTAAACGAAGCGGGCACCCGATTGGGTGCCCGCTCTTCTTTTATTTAATCAAGTTTCCTAAGATATCGCGCGTCAGCGTACGCGTGACGGTGCTGGTGGTGTTCTTCACTATCTTCTGTCCTACCGAGGTCTTGCTCTTGGTCTTCTTGCCGCTGATGGCGTCGCTCACAGCGGTGCCTGCGGCGGTGGCCAAGGTACCTGTGACGGCAATCATCACCGACTTCAGCAGTTTGCTGCCGATGCCTTTCTTCTTGGTCTCTTTCTTGGGGGCTGCCACCTCCTTCTCCTTGCCCTTGGGGGCAGGTGCGGGAGCCTCTTCAACCTCCACCACAGCCTGCTCTTCGGCCTCCTTGATGAGCTGCTCGAAGGCGCTCTCGCGGTCGATGGGAGTATCGTACTTGGCGCGCAGGGGACTGCCGTAGATGATGGCACCGCGCTGCTCGGGGGTGATGGCACCTATCTGGCTCAGCGGGAAGAGTATCTTGGCGCGCTGCACCACACTGGGGGCACCCTTCTCGTCGAGGAAGCTCACCAGCGCCTCACCGGTCTCGAGGTTCATAATAGCCTCGTCGGTCTTGAAGGCGGGGTTGGGACGGAAGGTGTCGGCGGCGGTCTTCACGGCCTTCTGGTCCTTGGGGGTATAAGCGCGCAGGGCGTGCTGTACGCGGTTGCCCAGCTGGCCGAGGATGTTTTCGGGTATGTCGGTGGGACTCTGCGTGACGAAGTAGATACCCACGCCCTTCGAGCGTATCAGGCGTATTACCTGCTCAATCTTGTCCACCAGGGCTTTCGAGGTGTCCTCGAAGAGCATGTGGGCCTCGTCGAAGAAAAAGACGAGCTTGGGCAGTTCCTGGTCGCCCACCTCAGGCAGGGTGCTGTAGAGTTCGCTGAGGAGCCACAGCAGGAAGGTAGAGTAGAGCTTGGGCTGCATCATAAGTTTGTCGGCTGCCAGCACATTCATGATGCCTTTGCCGTCGCGCGTCTCCAAGAGGTCATTGATGTCGAACGAAGGCTCGCCGAAGAAGCGGTCGGCGCCTTGGGCGTCGAGCTGCAGCAGGGAGCGCTGAATGGCACCCACGGTGGTGGTCGATATGTTGCCGTACTGGGTGGTGTACTCTTTGGCGTGCTTGGCCACATAGTCGAGCATGGCGCGCAGGTCTTTCATGTCGAGGATCAGCAGGCCGCGCTCGTCGGCGATGCGGAACACTATGTTGAGTACGCCGTCCTGTATCTCGTTCAACCCCAGCAGGCGGCTGAGCAGTTGCGGACCCATCTGGCTCACAGTGGCGCGCATGGGATGGCCCTGCACGCCGTAGACGTCGAAGAAGCGCACAGGGCAGGCCTTGAACTCGGGGTTGGGCACGCCGAACTGGTCCTTGCGCTTCTCGATGAAGCCGCTCATCTGACCGGCCTGACTGATGCCGCTGAGGTCGCCCTTCATGTCGGCCATGAAGCAGGGCACGCCTGCCTGGCAGAAGGTCTCGGCCATCACCTGCAGGGTGACGGTCTTGCCGGTACCAGTGGCTCCGGCTATCAGACCGTGACGGTTGGCCATGCGGCCGATGATAGACAACGCTCCCTCGTCGCAGTGCGCGACGTACAATCCATGCTCTTGTGTAAACATAACGCTTAGAGTTTTAAGTATTAAGTTTTAAGCTGTAAGTAAATGGCAACCCAAACGACTGCGTAGCCACTTAATACTTACAGCTTACAGCTCACAACTGTTGGTTTTAGAAAGTGTAATTAAATCCTAACCGCAGCATCGGGCTCTCCCAGCGGAGGGTCTCCATCATGGTGTTGAGACCCGCATAGAAGCGCGTGTTGGTGCGCACATCCTGCACCTGGACACCGTCGACCATGTGGTAGTCGCCGGGTTTGTTGCCGTCGTGGGTCTCCTTCTCGCTGATATAGCCAATGCTGAGGAAGTCGAGACTCAACTCGGCGCTGAGGTGCTTGGAGAACTCGTATGTCAGCGTGGGACGCAGGCTGACACCCCACGAGAAGTATTTCACGCTGTCGTCCATCGGGTAGCCGGCGCCTTCCTGATATTCGTTGTCGTTGCGGAAGGGAGTGTTATAACTCTGCAGGATGTTGGTGTAGCCCAGCGAGCGTATGTTACCCTGCAGCAGGAGGTGGAAGTGCATGTTGCCGTATTTGAACAGCTCGTACTTCACCTG
>JBGUZF010000120.1:0-4962 GCA_045222795.1 Bacteroidales bacterium | reverse complement strand
TACAGCAACGGCTTCTACTACAAGAAGGACAGCGAGAAATACTACAGCCTGCAGATTACCGGCGCAGGCGTCAGCTTTTCGAAGCGTCTCAAGTGGCCCGACGACTACTTCATCATGAGCCATGGCATCAGCTATAAGCATTATGTGCTCGACAACTACAGCATCAACTCGAGCATCTTCACCGACGGTGTGGCCAACGACCTTAGCTATGGCTTCACGCTGAGCCGCAACTCGTTTGACTCGCCTATCTACACCCGTAGCGGTTCGGAGGTGAGCGTGGCTACCTATTTCACGCCGCCATACTCGCTGCTCTCCGGTAAGGATTACAGCAGCGCTACGGCGCAGGAGAAGTATAAATGGACGGAATATTACAAGATCAATGTCCGTGGTTCGTGGATGCTCAACCTCGTTGGCGACGTGGTGCTCAACACCCGCTTCCGCTTTGGCTTCATGGGTTATTATAACAAAGACATCGGCCTCTCGCCCTTCGGACGCTACTTCGTGGGCGGCGACGGATTGTCGTCGTGGATGCTCGACGGCCGCGAGGTGGTGCCGCTGCGCGGATTTGAGAACAATTCGCTTGGTGCCAGTAGTAAAGGTGGTGGTGCGGTGTTCGACCGCTTCACGCTTGAACTTCGTCAGCCCATCATCGAGAGCGCCAATGCCACGATATGGCTGGCAGGTTTCCTAGAAGGAGGTAACTGCTGGGCTGACCTTAAGGAGTTCCAGCCTTTCAGCATGTACAACTCGGCCGGTATCGGCGTGCGCCTGTTTATGCCAATGTTCGGCCTCATAGGTGTTGACTGGGGTTATGGCTTCCAGGGCACCAGCGGCGGCAGCCATTTCCACTTCTCCATCGGACAAAGCCTCGACTAACATAAGCGAATGACTAATATTGGAATTGAAATGGTAAACAACAAGCACATAAGCGTCATACTTAAAGCGGCACTCTGTGTCTCTGTTATTTTCACTTTTCACTTTTCACTTTTCACTTCCGCATTTGCACAGAAGTATGCCTGCGTGAACACCGACTATGTGCTGCGCAGCATCCCTGACTATACCAGTGCACAGAAGCGCCTCGACAAGTACGTGGTCGACTGGCAGAAGGAACTCTCTGACAAGAGCGCCGAACTCGACGCCATGCGTGCCGACTACGAGCAGGAGAACTACTTGCTGCCCGAGAACCTTAAGAAGCGCCGTCAGGAAGAGATAAAGGCCAAGGAGCAGGAGATCCGTGACCTGCAACACCAGCGCTTCGGTGCAGGCGGTGACCTCGACAAGAAACGTGCTGAACTGCTGAAGCCCGTGCAGGACCGCGTGTATAGCACAATCGAGCGTGTGGCGCAGGAGAAGAACTACGCTTTTGTGTTCGACAAGGCAGCAAGTGCCACGCTTCTTTTCGCCAACAAGAAATACGACATCAGCGACGAGGTGCTCGAACTGCTGGGCTACAAGCCCAACGCGGCCTCAGAGCAACAGTCGAAGGATGATAAGGGACAGGAGAAGGCCAAGAAGCCTTCAAACCCCGAGATGCGTCAGCCCGGCTTGGAAAAGAACAAACGTGACGTCATGCCCCCCATGGGAGCAATGAAGGGTAAGTAAACAACAAAAAACAGATACAACAAAATGAAAAAGACTTTAATCGCAATTGTGGCATGCCTGCTCGCTTTCGGCGGCACGGCTGTTGCCCAGAAGAATGTGAAACTCGGACACATCAATTCGAACGACCTGATGCAGATTATGCCTGGCCGCGACTCGGCACAGACAGTGCTGCAGGCCGAGGTTGCCGAGCTCGAGGAGACCCTCAAGAGCATGCAGGCCGAGGCAGAGAAGCGCTATAACGACTATGTGGCCAACCAGGCTGGTTGGACCGAACTTATCCGTCAGACCAAACAGCGCGAAATTCAGGACATGGCTACCCGCATGGAAGAGTTCCAGCAGAACGCCCAGAAGCAGTTGCAGGATCGCGAAGCCGAACTGCTGAAGCCCATCATCGACCGTGCCAAGAAGGCTATCGAGGATGTGGCAAAAGAGGGCGGTTATACTTACATCCTTGATGCCGGTACTGCTGCCATTCTTTATTCGCAGGACAGCGACGACATCATGCCTCAGGTGAAAAAGAAATTAGGTCTGAAGTAAGACAGATAGAGAAAAAAAAAGAAAGCCCCGCCAGTGTGAACTGGCGGGGCTTCTTTATCTCTTTAAAATTTATTTTTTGCGCTTGTTCATCCAGCGCTCGATAATCTCTTCGGTGACCGGGGTGCGCAGGATGACCATGGCCATACGGTTGTTCTCCTGCGGGTCGTAGTCGGTGATGCCGCCCACGGGCACCACGATGAGTTGGTTGCCGTCGACTTCGAAGTGGTCGACAAGCATATTGTAGGCAGCCTCGCAACGACGCTCGGAGAGCCATTGGTTGTGGCGCACGGTACCTGTGGCCGAGTCAGCGGCACCGACAATGTAGAACTCCACGGTGTCGTCCATGGCATTGAGTTCCTTGGCAAAGTTCTGCAGGCGTTTGCGGCCGTTGTAGTCGAGTTCGTAGCGGTCAAGCTGGAAGTAGACTATCGTGGAGGGCAAGCCCATAACCTCGTTCATCTGGATGAGTTCGTCGAGCACATTGATGGCTCTGTATGGCAGCGACTGCACCGAGTCGAGCTGATCTTGCAGATTGGCCAGTTCTTTGTTCATGGAAGCCAGCTTGGCCGAATCCTGTGCGCCGCGTTGGTCGGAGAGATTCTGGATAGAGTCGATGTTGCGTGTGAGTCGCTCTATACGGCCATTGAGCGAGGGGATGGTGTTGCGCGAACCGAAGGAAAGGAACTCGTGGTTCACCTTCTCGCGCGTAGACTTCTTAGTGTATGGATTGTACTTGCTGACATTCTTGAGCAGGTTGAAACGAGCACGGATGTTGAAAGAGGGGATGATGTCGAAACGGGAGTAGCTGTTGTCGTATGGTGACCAGTCCCAAGTGGACTCCGAACCAAAGAGTTCGATTATGGCGCTCAAGGCTAGTTCCTGTGTGACCTCGTATTCGGCACCGATGCCGCCGCTGTATGCCAACTCGAAGTTCTTTCGGAAGGATCCTATCTCAAATCCATCGTCAGCACCACGCGGGTTGCGCTGCAGGCCGAAAAGCATGGAGGCACCGAGTCCTATGGGTGTGAAGATATGTAGTTTGTTGCGTTTGCCGCGTTCGTAACCGGAAAGGAAGTTGGTCCAGTCAATGGTGACATAGCCCATAAGGCTGGCTGCATATGCGTGGAAGGGGTAGTATCCGTTTTCGTTGGGAGTGTCGCTTGTTTTGTCAATGAATGGCTGTCGACCGTATTGTGTTTGTCCGTCGACATTGAAGAGGCAGAATCGTGCGGATATGGCTACATCGGGGATGATCCATTTGCCTATCTCGCCTTGGAGGTTGAAGTTGAGTTTGTTGTGGCGTGCCGAGGCTTCCAATTCGTTGCCCATGAAAGTCTGAAGGCCGGCGCCGACATTGAGATACCAGTTGTCGAACGGCGAGGCGATGATATAGAGCATTGTGTCGCGGTCGGCGCCAAGCGAGAATCCTCTGCGGGTGAAGTTCTGTGCCTCAAGCACAGATGTGGTTGTTATTAGAAATGCTAGTATTGCAAGTAGCCTTTTCATATATTTATGTCAGTCTTTTATAATCTATTTCTTTCGTTCTTTTTTGTCGTCTTCGGTGTCCTCGGCTTCGTCTTCGCCATAGCCGTAGCCGTAACCATATCCGTAGCCGTAACCATAGCCGTAGCCGTAACCATATCCGTACCCGTAGCCATAGCCGTATTTACGCTCAAGCGGTGTCAGTTTGCGGTAGTGGACATCGTTGAGCAGCAACGCCATGTTGGAGAAGGTGTGGTCGTTGTACATCGTGTTTACGTCTTCGAGCATACGTTTGTCAAACTTGCCAGAACGCAAGACGAAGAGGGTATTGTCGACGAGGTGTTTTATTATATCTGTATCCACGACAAGACCCGTGGGGGCTGTGTCGAAGACTATATAATCGTAGTTCTTGCGCAGTTCATCAATCAGACTGTCTAAGCGGCCGTTGCCGAGGAGTTCGGTGGGGTTGGGCGGTATGGGACCAGTGAAGATGCTGTCCACTCCGGTGCAGATAAGGTCGTGCTTCACGAGTGCTTGCCAGTTGTCGGTCTTGCCTACCAGGTAGTTCGACAGTCCTGCGTGGCGTCGCGAGTAGAAGAGTCGCGTCAACGAGCCTCGGCGTAGGTCGAGGTCGAGGATGATAATCTTCTTACCCGCGATGCCGATGCTGGCGGCCAGGTTGGCGGAGACGAAGGTCTTGCCCATGGCAGGCATCAGCGAAGTAATCATTATCACGCGTGTCTGCGAGTCAGAACTGTTGCCGAGGAAACTGACCTTGGAACGCAGCAGGCGGAACGATTCCGACATTGAGTCGTGGTCGTGCGCCGTCACCACCACCTCGCGGTCGTCGTCCTTGGCACGGGCGGGTATCTCGCATAGGAACGGTGCCGACGTACCTTTGATGACGTCGTTGTAGTACTTCACCTTGGTGTCAAACAGACGGCGCAGGAAGAATATGGCCACCGGCACCATCAATCCCAGTATCAGGCCTATCATCGTGGAACGCTTCTCGTTTGGCGCAATGGGGTTGCGATTGACACGGGCGGGGTCCAGTATCTTGCCGTTGGGCTCGATGGAGGGCTGGCTTATCATCAACTCTTCGCGACGGCTCAGTAGGTGCAGGTAGAGGTCTTCTTTAATCTTCTGTGTACGTTCGAGGTTCTCGATGTAAATCTGCTGCTGCGGTACCTGGCTCATCTTGTTCGATGCCATGCTGACGGCAATCTGTGCCTCGGAGATACGCTCCTGCAACACCCCGATGTATACATCCAGCAGGTTGTTCATGCTGGCGCGTATGTTGGTGAGTTCAGTGAGCTTCTGTTTTACCACAGGGTTGTTCTG
>JBGUZF010000119.1:0-2552 GCA_045222795.1 Bacteroidales bacterium | reverse complement strand
ATCGCCGACTTCCTGCCCCGCAGCAAGGAGAACGCCAAGCAGGCCGCCGTCTACAACGGACTCGGCGACCAAGGACAGATAACCGTCATCTTCCGTCCCAGCAACGACGCCTCTGACGAAGAGGTGATGGATGCCATCGACCTCTTTGCCGAGACCTTCACCGCCACCGAGGTGCAGGCACGCGCCGACGAGAGCGATGCCATGGCGGCCATAGCTGCCGTGGGCGACCGTATAGCGCTGTACCTCACCCCCGACGACTACAGCCGCATCGACTCGCTGCTGGCGCAGCCTGACTATATCGCCACCTGTATGGGCAATGTGCGCCAGACTCTCTCGATGCCGCTGCCGCCGATGGTGAGCGACATGATTGTCGCCGACCCGCTGAACCTCTTCTCTCCGGCCATGAGTCGCCTGCAGGCCCTCAGTCCCAGCAGCCGCTACGAGGTGCAGGACGGCTATGTGTTCGACAGCGACGGCAACGGCTACGCCTTCCTCACAAGCCCCTACGGCATCAGCGACACACGCCGCAACGCAGCCTTTGCCGACAGTCTCTACGACGCCTTAAAAAGCGTGGAGAGCAGTATGCCGGTGATGGTTTCGGCCGTCGGCGCACCCCTTATCGCTGTCACCAACGCCACTCAGATAAAGCACGACAGCTTCCTGGCCATAGCATTGGCCGTAGTGCTGATAGCAATAATCCTGTGGTTCGCCATGGGCCGCAAGCGCAACATCCTGTGGCTCGGTTTCTCGGTGACCGTGGGCTGGCTCTTCGCACTGGCGGTGATAGCACTCTTCAAGACCGAGATATCCATCATCGTGGTGGGCATAGGCTCGGTGCTGGTGGGCATAGCGGTGAACTATCCGCTACACTACCTCGAGCACCTTAAGGACCACCCCGACCGCCGTGAGACACTGCGCGAGATGGTGGAGCCGCTGGTCACAGGCAACATCACCACCGTGGCGGCCTTCGCCTGTCTGGTGTTCGTCAAGGCCGAAGCAATGCGCGACCTGGGCCTCTTCGGTTCGCTGATGCTCGTGGGCACCATAGCCTTCACCATGATATTCCTGCCGTTATGGGCCAAGGGAGGAAAGCGGAGAGCCGAAGAGTCGAAAAGTCGAAGAGTTGAAGAGTCAAAGAGTTGGAAGATGCCAGCATGGGTGTTCTGGGTGATCGTTGCCATTACCGCTGTTCTGGGCTATTTCAGCACACGTGTGGAGTTCGACTCCGACCTGCACAATATCAACTATATGACCGCCGAGCAGCAGCGCGACCTCGACCTGCTGAGCGGCAGCGTGGACGAGGGTAACCTCACCTATGTGGTTGCCGAAGGCCACACCCTCGAGGAGGCCCTGACGCACAACGATGCTCTAGGTCTTGACGGCGTGGCAGCCCTGATGCCCTCAACCGCGCGACAGGAAGAGGCTCTGGCCAACTGGCAGCGTCTGATGGCGTCCCATCCCACCCTCGCCGACGAAGTGCGCCGCGAAGCCCGCAAGGCAGGCTTCGCCGACGGTGCCTTCAATCCCTTCCTCGACCGCCTTGCTTCCAACTACACCCCCGAGCCCTGCACCCTCGACAGCGACCTCGGTCTGCTGGCCAAGAACTATATACTGCCCACCGACACCGGCTACTATGTCGTCAACTACGTCCACTCAAGCAATCAAGCAATCAAGCAATCAAGCAATCATAGTTTCTCCTTCTCTCAGAAGGACGTCGGCAGTGGCCTGGTGAACGCCCTCAACGACGACTTCAACTACATCCTCTGGGTCTGCTCCTTAGTGGTCTTCGCCTTCCTTTGGCTGGCCCTGGGTCGCCTCGAGCTGGCGCTGCTGGCATTCCTGCCCATGGCGATGGGTTGGCTCTGGATACTGGGCATCATGGCCCTGACAGGCATCAAGTTCAACATCGTCAACATCATCCTGGCAACCTTTATCTTCGGTCAGGGCGACGACTACACTATCTTCATCACCGAAGGACTGCTCTACGAGAACGCCACGGGCCACCGCCGTCTGAAGGAGTACCGCCGCAGCGTGATAGTGTCGGCACTGCTGATGTTTGCCGGCATTGGCACACTGATTGTGGCCAAGCACCCCGCCATGCGCTCGCTGGCCGAAGTGGCCATGATAGGCATGGGCAGTGTGGTGCTGATGGCCTGCGTGGTGCCGCCCATGGTGTTCCGCTGGCTGACGATGCGCAAAGGCGAGAAACGCCTGCGCCCCATAACTATCAGCCGCATACTCATCACCGTGGTGCCGCTGACGGTGTTCATTCTGTTCGCCTTCGTGGTGGCCACACCCTTCACCCTGCTGCTGTTCCTCACACCTGCACCCAAGGACAAGAAGCGTATGCTCTTCCACCGCTTCATCTGCGGTGTGGCACGCCTCGGCGCACGCCTGATGCCTCGGGTTAAGTTCCGCACGGAAAACCCGCACGGCGAGGACTTCGGCAAGCCCGCCGTCATCGTGGCCAACCATCAGTCGCACCTCGACCTGCTGTGCATCCTGATGCTCAACCCCAAGATAATCATTCTGACCAAGAACTGGGTGTGGCG
>JBGUZF010000118.1:0-3912 GCA_045222795.1 Bacteroidales bacterium | reverse complement strand
GGCTGCCGCCGGTGATGGTTACCTCAACGTCTCGATGTGGGGTGCCTTCGCAGTGGAGGCTGTGCTGACCTTCATCTTCCTGATGGTGATCCTCGGTGCCACCGATGAGCGCAGCAACACCAAGGCCGCCGGCTTGGCCATCGGTCTCACGCTTACGCTCATCCATCTCGTGAGCATCCCGCTGACCAACACCAGCGTCAACCCCGCCCGCTCCATCAGCCAGGCCATCTTCAGCGACTGCGCCACCTGGAGCGCCTGCAGCCAGCTGTGGCTCTTCATCGTCGCCCCGCTCGTGGG
Organism: Bacteroidales bacterium; assembly: GCA_045222795.1. Classification (GTDB taxonomy): domain Bacteria; phylum Bacteroidota; class Bacteroidia; order Bacteroidales; family P3; genus Colimorpha. The sequence continues at coordinate 3,615 of JBGUZF010000118.1, read as the reverse complement.
TGCCGCTGTGGCAGGTCTGTTCTACAAGCTCGTCGTGGGAGAGTGCTGCTGCAAGAAGTGCAAGAAAGACTGATAAGACCCTTGCATGCCAACAAAAATGAAGAGGCCGCCTCATTCCGAGGCGGCCTCTTTTACTATGTTGTCGGGGGTGATGGTGACGGGTTCGATGGTCCCCGCCAGTCTTTCGTCATGAGGGCGGCAGAGACGGATGTAGTTGTCGGTCCACCCTTGCATGGAAGGTGAAAGGTGAGAGGTGAGAGGTGAAAGGTGTTTGGTGGACTCCCAGAGGACGGGGCGGGTTTTGCCGAGTTGGCTGTCGATGAATTCGCGGTGCTTTTTGTCGCTGAGTTCGAGGAGACGGGCGGTGTGCTCGCGGCGGACGGCGACGGGTATCTTCTCGCCGAGTCGGAGGGCTGCGGTGCCGGGTCGGTCGCTGTAGGTGAAGACGTGGAGGTAGGAGATGGGTAGGGAGTCGATGAAGTGGAGCACTTTGGTGAATTCTTCCTCGGTTTCGCCGTTGAAGCCTGCCATCACGTCGGCAGCGATGCAGGCGTCGGGCATCACTTTCTTGATATATTCCAGCTTGGCGCGGTAGAGGACTGTGTCGTAGCGGCGGTGCATGAGTTGCAGCACGTGGTCGGAACCGGCCTGGAGTGGTATATGGAAGTGGGGTAGGAAGGCGCGGCTGTGGGCGACGAAGTCGATGATGTCGTCGGTGACGAGGTTGGGTTCGATGGAGGAGATGCGGTAGCGGAGGATGCCTTCTATCTGGTCGAGGCCTTTGAGGAGGTCCAAGAAAGACTCGCCCTGCTGTTGGCCGAAGGTGCCGGTGTTGACGCCGGTGAGGACAACCTCTTTGGCACCTGAATCTGCGATGCGGCGGGCGGCGCAGAGGGTCTCCTCGATGGTGGCGGAACGCGAACGGCCGCGGGCGAAGGGAATGGCGCAGTAGGTGCAGAAGTAGTCGCAGCCGTCTTGTATCTTGAAGAAGGTGCGGGTGCGGTCTTCTCCTGAATATTGCAACGGGAATGTCTCCCGCTGCGCGAAATCTTGGAGATCTTGGAGATTCTCTTTTAATTTCCAGGATTTGTCTGACCCGTCAAAATCTTGTGAAATCTTGCTGAATCTATTTTCAAGATTTCTAAGATTTCCGCCGCAGGCGGGGAGTATCTGCGGCAGCAGATGTTTGCGGTCGTTGCCTAGGACGAGGGTGACGCCGGGGATGTTTTCTATCTCTTTGGCGGCCACCTGGGCGAAGCAACCCATGACGACGATTTGGGCGTCGGGGTTCTGACGGTGGGCCTGACGGATGGCGTTGCGGCACTTCTTCTCGGCGATGGCGGTGACGGTGCAGGTATTGACGATGTAGAGGTCGGCCTGCTGGCCCCATGGTACAATAATATGACCTTCTGCGGCGAGACGGCGCAGAAGGTCGGAGGTTTCAGCGAAGTTGAGTTTGCACCCGAGGGTGTGGGCGGCGATGGTCATAGGTCAGTCGCCTAACATCTTGTCGAGCGGGGAGTCGTCTTCGAACTTGCGGCTGCGGACCATCTTGATGCCGTCCTCGTCGGGGTAGATGGCGAAGTCGGGCTGGGGCTCGAGGAGCAGTATCTCGCGGCCTTCGCGGTCTTTGCCGATGCCCTGCACGCAGTGGCGCGACACGAGGACGCGGCCTTTGCGGTTGGCATAGTCGAAGAGCTCGTTGCCGAGGCGGTCGTAGAGGACTTCGGAGTTCTCGTTGGTGACTTTCTTGGTGCCGTCCTTGAGGAAGATGACCACTTTGGCCTTGCCCTGCGGGGCGAGGCAGGCGATGTCGAAGATGGAGACATACTCCTCGTTGGGTGTGAGGAGGCGTATGCGGCGGTCGCTGAGGGTGCCGTGGTTCCAGGTCTCGTCGATGGTGAGTTTACGGTCTTCGAAGTACTGGTAGGAGCCGTTCTTGAAGCCGTCGGTGTAGTGGCCGTCGCGGACGAGGAGACCGTTGTCGTCGTATTCGACGAGGCGTCCTTCGAGACCGCCGTTGACGTAGGTGCCGGTGATGTAGCCTTTTTCGCCGATGCGCTTCCACCAGCGGCCGTGGCGGTGGTTGTTGGCCCAGGTGGCCACTTCGGCGGTGTCGCCGCGGGAGGTGAAGATTACATGGAGGCCGTGTTTGACGCCCATCTTGTATTCAGCTTGCTTGACGAGGCGGCCGTCTTCGGCGTAGAATTTCCACAGTCCGTCGCGGTTGCGCTGGTTGTAGGTGCCGGTGGCGAGGAGGTGGCCCTGCTCGTCGTAGGCCTCGTGCTTGCATACCTTGCCGGGGGTGGTGTAGGTGTTGCGGATGCGGACGGTGCCGTCGTTGTAGAAGTAGGTGAAGGTGCCGGTCTCGAGACCGTCGACGAAGTCGCCCTCGTAGATCTTGGAACCGTCCTTGTCGGTGCGGACCCAATGACCCTGGCGGCGACCCTGCTTATCGATTTTGTTCTGAGCCACAGCGCCGACGGAGGTCAGCAGGAGGGTGGCGGCGAGGAGTAATACTGCTTTTTTCATTCTGTTGTACTTGCTATTAGATGTTTGAATAACGAGGTTTTAAATAATTTATTTTAGTATTTGGAAAAAAAGATGTAATTTTGCAAATTAAATAAAGGTTAATGGTTAAAGGTTAATGATTAAAGAATTATGAACTCAATTAGCAAGACTAAGGGCGTGGCCCGATATATGATTATGGATGTCGCCGTGGTGACGGCGGCGTGTCTGATACCGACAATGTCGCATTTGACGGCGCTGCCGCTTTATAGGTTGAACCCAATGCTGGCGTTGTTGCTAGTTGGCATGCTTCTCGGCAAGGACTGGCGGAATGCGCTGGTGCTGGCTGTGCTGATGCCGGCGGTGAGTTGTCTGATTGTGGGGATGCCTTCGGCACCGAAGATGGTGTGTATGGTGGCTGAGTTGGCGACGGTGGCGGGGTTGTTCTATGTGCTGAACCGCCGCTGGGCTGTGCTGCCGAGTGTATTGGTAGCAGTGTTGGCCGCTAAGGTTGTATACTATGCCCTTAAGGCGGTGGTGCTTGCTCCCGATGTGTTGATAGGTACAGCGTGGTGGATGCAGCTGGGGGCCGTGGTGCTGTGGGGAGGTTTGTTTGCGGCGCTTTATAGAAAAGTAGTTAAGTAGACAGTAGTTAAGTAGTTAAGGCAATACCTGAATGAGGAATATAGCGGTGGTTCTGGCGGGCGGCACGGGGAAACGTATGGGTTCGCCGGTGCCTAAGCAGTTTCTGGAGCTTGCGGGGCGTGCGGTGATTGAGTATTCCGTTGAGACGTTTGATGCCCATGCGGCCATCGACGAGATGGCAGTGGTGGTGCATCCTGATTGGCGGGAGGAGTTCCAGACCATTGCCAGCCGCAACCGATGGGATAAACTGACTAAGATTATCGACGGCGGCTCGGAGCGCTATATGTCGACGCTGAACGCCGTGATGGCTTATATAGACGAGCCAGACGACACGAATCTGCTGCTGCACGATGCGGCGAGACCGCTGGTGAGCAGGGAGATTGTGGACAGAGTGGTGGAGGCTTTGCAGCACAGCGAAGCTGTGGGTGTGGCTATGCCGAGCACAGACACAGTGTGGGAGGT
>JBGUZF010000117.1:0-3802 GCA_045222795.1 Bacteroidales bacterium | reverse complement strand
GATGGAGATTACGAACAACTACAGCACCACCATATTCCCCGGTGACCAGTTGTATATCTACACCTACAGCCAGTCGCAGGTGGCGGTGCAGCCCTTCAACGAGGAGACCCGCGAGGCGACCATCACCGACGGCGGACAGACGAAGGTGACGGTGAAGAACAAAGAAATGAAAGGCTATATCGTAGACGCCAACGGCAACATACAGTTCCCCGTGCTGGGCGACATCAGCACAAAGGGTCTTACGCTCGACGGACTGGCACGCGAGATAGAGGCGCGCATGGTCGAAGGGCGATATGTGAAGGACCCGCTGGTGACGGTGAGCCTGATGAACTTCAGAGTCACGGTGGTGGGCGAGGTGACGAAGCCGCAACTGCTGCACGGCAGCGGCAACCGCATGACCATACTCGAGGCCATAGCAAAGTGTGGCGACGTGACGATGGACGGCATACGCAGCAACGTAAAGGTGATCCGCACCGACGGCATCACCCAAACCATCGACAGCATAGACCTCACCAGCAAGACGATGCTCGACTCGCCGTGCTACTACCTGCACTCGGGCGACATAGTCTATGTGGAGCCTACCTACCGCAAGAAACGCCTGGCGTGGCGCAACGAAGACTGGCCGACATACATGAACATGGGAGCACAAGCCGTGCGACTGGCATACCATACGGTGTATTATTTGTATGTGATTAAGAGGTAATGATTAATGGTTAAAGGTTAATGGTTAAAGTGAAAGTTGAAAGTTGAAACTATGGACCCGAGAGCAGAGAAGATAGGCGAGAAATATATCGACCTGGAGAAGATTTTGGCCACCAAGAAGGTGAAGGCGCCCAAGTTCGTGCTGCGCCTAGCAGAGCGCATATTGCATATTCCAGAGCTCAACCGCGGCATATATCTCAACCGCGAGTATTTCGGACTGCCGTTTGTGTACAAGTTTCTCGAAGGACACGACGAGCAGGACCTCGGTGTGACCATCAACTGCCGCGGCGAGGAGAACATACCCACGGAGGGCTACCCGATGATTGTGGGCAACCATCCGCTGGGCGGTCCCGATGGACTGGCGCTGATGGGCGCCGTGGGCAAAGTGAGACAGGACATCAAATTCCCGGTGAACGACTTCCTGCTCTACCTGCCGGGACTGAAAGAACTCTTCTACCCCATAGACAAGGTGAACAAGACGCGCGCGCTGGCGAGTCTCGAGGAGGCCTTCGCCGCCGACACTGCGCTGCTCTACTTCCCCGCAGGTCTCTGCTCGCGACTGCAAAAGGGTGAAATCAAAGACCTCGAATGGAAGGCCACCTTCATCAAGAAGGCTATGCGCTACAAGCGCGACGTGGTGCCCGTGTACACCGACGCCCGCAACCGCATGAGCTTCTACCGCACGGCCAAGGTACGCAAAGCGCTGGGTATACGGTTCAACTTCGAGATGGCCCTGCTGCCGGCCGAAATGTACGCCCAGCGCGGCAAGACCTTCGGTATCACCTTCGGCAAAGCAATCCCATGGCAGACCTTCGACCAACGCCACACGGCACAGGAATGGGCCCAGATGGTGAAGGAGCACGTGTACAAACTGAAAGACAACCCAGAAGAAGTGTTTAGTGTTAAGTGTTAAGTTTTTTTTATGGATTTGAGTTATATAGCAGCACCCGTAGACCGGGAGTTAATCAAGAAAGAGCTTAAGCAGAAGCATTTCCTGCGCAAGACCAACCGTGGCAAGAAAGAGATATACATCACCACGGCGCACCTCTCGCCTAACATCATGCGCGAGATAGGACGCCTGCGCGAACTGAGCTTCGCCGCCGACGGCGGCGGCACCGGCAAGGAGGTAGACATCGACGAGTACGACACCCTGCCCGACCCATATTGCTGCAAGCAGCTCTTCGTATGGGACACCGAGAGCGAGGAGATTGTGGGCGGCTACCGCTACAACCACGGCAGCACCATGCTGCGCCGCGACGACGGCACCATTGCCACCCCCACAGCCGAGCACTACCAATTCAGCCAAGATTTCCTCGACAATTATCTGCCCTACACCGTCGAACTGGGACGCGCCTTTGTGCAGCCCGCCTACCAACCCTCGACCGACGTGCACAAAGGGCTATACTCACTCGACAACCTGTGGGACGGCATCGGAGCATTGGTGCTTGAGTTCCCCGAGACACGCTACTTCCTTGGCAAGATAACCATTTACGACAGCATGAACACAGAGGCACGCGACCTGATGCTGTTCTTCTACAAGAAATACTTCCCCGACCCCGACGGCCTGATGTGGCCCTTCCACCCTACGCGCATACAGATGGACCTCAACGAGCTTAACCGCATGTTCAACGGCCGCAACTACAAGGAGGACTACCAGATATTGCTGCATGCGGTGCGAAGCCGCGGCTGCACGGTGCCGGCATTGGTGAACGCCTACATGAACCTGAGTTCGACGATGCGCTACTTCGGCACCTGTCCCGACCACGGTCTGCCGGGTACCAACGGCATAGGCATTCTCATCACCCTCAAGGACATCAACGAAGACAAACGCCTGCGCCACATAGAGAGCTACGTGGACAAGAACGCCAAACTCGACCGCCGCCGGCTGTTCAAGATAGACATGAAACGCCTACCCTGGTGGAAGAACACCAGCGACGAGGAGGCCGAGTCGCTGCTGGAGTTGCGCGACCTCAAGGACAAGCAGCGCATGCGCGAAGAACTGCGGGAGAAACAGAAAGAACTGAAGCGGGAGTTGAAAGACCTGCGACGTGCCAAACGCAACCTGAGGAAGAACAATGACAATTAAAAGCGCGGTGTTCACGGTGAGCAGTCCTTCGTGGCGCAAATGCCCGCAGGACGGACGGCCCGAGTATGCCTTCATAGGCAGGAGCAACGTCGGCAAGTCGTCGCTCATCAACATGCTCACAGGCGTCAAAGGTCTCGCAAAGACCAGCGGCCGTCCGGGAAAGACACAGCTGATAAACCACTTCCTCATCAACAATGACTGGTACCTCGTCGACCTGCCGGGCTACGGCTATGCCCGCACAAGCAAGTCGACGCGCGAGCAGTTCAGCGCCATGATACGCGAATACTTCCTGCACCGCGAAGAACTTGCCAACACCTACGTGCTCGTGGACAGCCGCATACCACCGCAGCGCATAGACCTCGAGTTCATAGCCTTCCTTGGGCAGAACGGGGTGCCGCTGACCATCGTCTTCACCAAGACCGACAAAGAGAAACAACGCGAGGTGATGGGCAACATCAAGAAGATGAAGCAGGCCCTCGGCGAGATGTGGGAGGAGCTGCCGCCCATGATACTCACCTCGTCGCTCACCGGCTACGGCCGCGAGGCGTTGCTGGAACAGATAGAGACAATCAACACTAGCATACAGAAATGAAAAAGATACTGCTCATAATTACATTCGTCACCACCCTCTTCTCCATACAAGCCCAACAGGTGGCCGAACTGGAGAAACTTGTCAACCAGACACACCGCGAGGAGGGCATGAAGCACGGCGTACTGGCCGTGAGCGTGTACAACGCCACCACCGGCAAGGAGGTGTACAGCCACAACGGCGACATATCGGTGACTCCGGCATCGGTTGCAAAACTTTTCACCACCGGCGTGGGCTTCGCACAACTCGGCAAAGATTTCCGCTTCACCACCAAGGTGGCCGTGCGCGGCAATATAGACCGCGACGGCGTGCTGCATGGAAACATATACATCCTCGGTGGCGGCGACCCGCTGCTGGGCTCGTACCGCTACCGGCAGACCACACCCGACACCCTCTTTGAAAGCTGGACAACTGCCCTGAAAAAA
>JBGUZF010000116.1:0-13616 GCA_045222795.1 Bacteroidales bacterium | reverse complement strand
GGAAATTATCCGCGGCGGCGAGCCCGCCACGCCCACTGGGCAGCATTGCCTCGAACCTTACGCCTGTCCCTACCAGCACTACTGCGCACAAGGGGTGCGGCAGATGTCATTGTTCGGATAAAAAAGAAATCGGCGGCCTTGCGGCTGCCGATTCTTCTTATGAAAAAGATTATGTTGGGTTGTGAAGATGCGCTATACTAGCGGCGCTTCTTGCTGGCCTCCTTGGCCTCGACGGTCATCGTGGCGTGGGGGACAATCATCAGACGGGCCTTGGGGATGAGCTTACCCGTGGCCTGGCAGATGCCATAGGTGCCGTTCTCGATACGGATAAGGGCGGCACGGAGGTCACGGATGAACTTCTGCTGACGGGCGGCGAGCTTCTGGTTCTCCTCTTTCAGCAGCACGTTGCTGCCCTCTTCGAGGGTCTTGAAGGTGGGGGCAGTGTCGCTCACGTCGTTCTCGCTACCGGCAACGGCCTGCTGCAAGAACTCAAGGTCCTTCTCGGCCTTGGCAATCTTGGAGAGGATCAACTCCTTGAACTCCTGAAGCTCTTCGGGGGAGTATCTGGTCTTCTCAACCTCGGGCATAGGTTTCTTCGCGACAGGCTTCTTAGGTGCGGGCTTAGCCGGCTCTGCTTTCTTTGCGGGGGCAGCGGCCTTCTTGGCTACGGGCTTGGCGGCAACCTTCTTGGCGGGAGCAGCAGTCTTCTTTGCTACTGGCTTGGCAGCAACCTTCTTGGCAGGAGCGGCAGCCTTCTTGGCCACGGGCTTTGCAGCAGCCTTCTTGGCCACGGGCTTTGCGGCAACCTTCTTGGCAGGAGCAGCGGCCTTCTTTGCGGGAGCGGCAGTCTTCTTCGCTACGGGCTTAGCGGCAACCTTTTTGGCAGGAGCAACAGCCTTCTTGGCTACGGGCTTCTTAGCTGCAGGTTTTGCCGGGGCAGCTTTCTTGGCAGGAGCGGCCTTCTTGGCAGGTGCAGCGGCCTTCTTCGCTACGGGTTTGGCGGCAACCTTCTTGGCGGGAGCGGCGGCTTTCTTGGCCACGGGCTTTGCAGCAACCTTCTTGGCAGGAGCGGCAGCCTTCTTGACCACGGGCTTAGCAGCAACTTTCTTCACAGGAGCGGCGGCCTTCTTCGCTACGGGCTTGGCAGCAACTTTCTTCACAGGAGCGGCGGCCTTCTTTGCTACGGGCTTGGCGGCAACCTTCTTGGCAGGAGTAGCGGCCTTCTTAGCTACGGGCTTGGCAGCAACCTTCTTGGCAGGTGCAGCGGCCTTCTTCGCTACGGGTTTGGCGGCAACCTTCTTCACAGGGGCAGCGGCTTTCTTAGCTACAGGCTTTGCGGCAACCTTCTTGGCAGGAGCAGCAGCCTTCTTGGCTACGGGCTTCTTTGCTGCAGGTTTTGTCGGGGCAGCTTTCTTGGCAGGAGCGGCCTTCTTGGCAGGGGCAGCGACTTTCTTAACGGTCTTGGCGGCAGCCTTTGCAGGAGCGACCTTCTTTACAGTTTTCTTTTCCATAAGATTATCCTTTCTTTTTGTGCAAAAGTATATATATTTTTCGATTCAATAGGGAAAAACATTTCAACACTATTTGTTAAAATCACCAAGATACAACTCTATCAGACCGTTAGGGGCAGTGATGTATATCGTTTTGTTTTCGCGGTCCACCTTGTCTATAACCTCATCAATAACAGGGACAAGCACTTCCACGCCGTTTTTCATTATCTGGAACAGCGGCTGCGCGGGGTATTCGATGACCTGAGCAATGGTTCCGATATCGCCATGATGGCTGTCGACCACGCGGAAGCCCACCACTTCGTGGAAATAGAACTGGTTGCCGGTGAGCTTGGGCAGAAGGTCGAGCGGCAGATAGAGTTCATGGCCCACCAACGCGGAAGCCTGCTCGGCGGTGATGTCCTCGAAGGTGGCCACGGCCTTGTTGCCATTGAGCTGGTCGATGTGGAAGAAATAGGGCAGCAGTTTGCCCTTGACCTCGACAAATGCCGAGTCGAGCTCGAGGTAGTCCTCCGGCGTGTCGACATCGAGGAAGAGCACCAGCTGGCCTTTCACGCCCCAGGGCTTGGTGATGCGCCCCAGGCAATAGCAATCCTTTGTCTCCATAATACCTGCTTAACGGCAAAACGCCTGGTTTATTGTATTGACAACAACGCAGCCAACAAAAGGCAACCGCAGGGCACAAAAAAAGGAAGCGCATGATTGCGCTTCCCTGTTGTCGTTGTTGTCTCTGTTGTCTTTGGAGTCAGAAACTTATGCCTCGGCGGGAGCCTCAGCTTCGGCGGCGGGGGCATCACCCTCGGCGTTCTCGGCGGCTTCGGCAGCAGCCTTGGCGGCAGCTTCGGCCTCGGCGGCAGCCTGACGCTTGGCGGCGACGGCGGCAGCCTTCTGCTCGTTGGCCTTCTTCTCGGCCTCGAGGCGGGCCTTGCGGGTGTTGCGGGCCTCGTTCTCAACGTCGCTCTTCTTGCTGTTGATCTTGGCCTCTTTGGCCTGGAGCCACTCGTTGAACTTCACATCGGCCTGTTCCTGGCTAATGGCACCCTTCTCGACACCAATCTGGAGGTGGCGGCGGAGCAGGACGCCCTTGTAGGACAATATGCGACGCACGGTGTCGCTAGGTTGAGCACCATTCTTCACCCATTCGACAGCGCTGTCGAAATTGAGCTCGATGGTGGCGGGGTTGGTCAGCGGATTGTAGGTGCCCAGCTTCTCGATAAATTTTCCATCGCGAGGTGCACGACCATCCGCAACAACGATGTGGTAGAAGGGTTGGTTCTTCTTACCATGACGCTGCAGTCTAATTCTTGCTGGCATAACTTGTTGTTTTTTAAATGTTTGTTTACAAATGTCGTTTAACTAACGGACTGCAAAGATACAACTTTTCCCGAAACTGGCAAAATATTTTTTCTGCAAGCCGTCATTTCACCCAAATGCCTATCTGAGTCACATTGCGGTCAGCGTAGGTAAGGTCCATACCGAATTTGCTCATCAGCATGTCGCAGACCTGTGCCTCGTCGAGGCCAGGTGTGGCGAAATCGGTGCCGGTGTTGAGCAGTTCCAGCAGGTCGAGCGACGGGTCGGGTACCACAGTAATGCCCCAATAGTAGCGCAGGGCACTGATAATCTCAAACAGGTGCATAGGCTGGTGCGGGTCGTCTTCGGGCACTGGGGTATAGTACATCCAGAAGCCTTCGGGTGAGAAACGCACGTTGACACCCCTGCTGCGCAAGAGGGGCGCTATGGCGGCACGATATTTGGCAGTGTCGACAATCCGGAGCATGTGAGCGGGTTCTATCGAGGTGTCGCACTTGACGCCGCTGTTGGCTATAAAGTCGCGCAACAGCACCGCGTAGTCGGGCACGCACTTGCGGTCGTAGGTGACGCTGTAGGTGTATACCTCGTCGGCGTTCAGTATGTTGTAGAGGGTATCACCGCAGGCTATGCGCATAGGCGACATGGTGCGTGCCAGCAGGTCATGCGCGATGAAGGGTCGCGACTTGGGGGGCATGGCAAGGTGCTTCACCTTCTTGCCTTTGGCAACGGCGGTGGCGGCATAGCCGGTGCTGTCAGGCGTGAGGGTCACGGAGTAGCACTCCTGCGGCGTGTCGCCGCTGACGCGATATGTAGGTTCAGCCTGCGGTCCACAGGCGGCAAAACTGGCGGCCACGGCAATGCCGAGGACAATCAAAAGACTATTTTTCATAATGTTATACTATTTTCAACTATCGAAAAGCGAGTGCAAAGATACAACATTTTTCGAAAAGAGCCGCCTGCTACCTGCCAACACCCCCATTTCTTCGGTGTTTCTTCGGTATTTCTTCGGTTGTTCTTCGGTGAATGACTGAAGAACGACTGAAGAACAACTGAAGAACAACTGAAGAACAGAGCAACCCATCGGCCAGCAGGCAGGGCGATACATATAATTTTGCCAAATGGAAAAAAAGTTGTACTTTTGCAATCGAATTATGAGCATAATACTAGCTATAGAATCGAGCTGCGACGACACGTCGGCGGCAGTGCTGCAGGACAACCGTGTGCTGAGCAATGTCATTGCCAGCCAGAAGGTTCACGAGCAATATGGCGGCGTGGTGCCCGAGTTGGCATCGCGCGCGCACCAACAGAATATCATCCCGGTGGTCGACGCCGCCATACGTCAGGCCGGCATTAAGAAAGAGGACATCGACGCCGTTGGCTTCACCCGCGGCCCGGGCCTGCTGGGCTCACTGCTGGTGGGCGTGAGCTTCGCCAAGAGCTTCGCCACAGCGCTGAACATACCCCTCATAGAGGTCAACCACCTGCAGGCACATGTGCTTAGCCACTTCATCGACCGCGGAGAGCCGATGCCGCAGTTCCCCTTCATCTGCCTGCTGGTGAGCGGCGGCCACACACAGATACTGCTACTGAAGAGCCATTTCGACATCGAGTGCCTCGGCACCACCATCGACGACGCCGCCGGCGAGGCCATCGACAAGGCTGCCAAGATAATGGACCTAGGCTATCCCGGAGGCCCTGTCATCGACCGTCTGGCCAAGGAGGGCAACGCCGACGCCTACAAGTTCGCCACGCCGCACATCGAAGGCTACAACTACTCCTTCAGCGGCATCAAGACCTCGTTCCTCTACTTCCTGCGCGACCGCCTGAAAGAAGACCCCGACTTCATAGAGAAGAACAAGGCCGACCTCTGCGCCTCAATACAGAAGACCATCGTGGGCTTCCTGCTGAAGAAGGCCGAGCGGGCGGCATTAGACCACAAGGTGCGTCAGGTGGCCATAGCTGGTGGCGTCAGCGCCAACTCATTGCTGCGCAGTGAGCTGCAACGCATCTGCGACAAGCACCATTGGCAGGCATTCGTGCCGCCCTTCAGCTTCTGCACCGACAATGCCGCCATGGTGGGCATAGCCTCCTACTACAAATACCTGCAAGGCGAATACGCCGACATCGCGCTGCCACCCTACACAAGAAGTGAAAAGTAAAAAGTAAAAAATGAAAGGTGAAAAAAGAATAAAACATAGAACAGCACGGCTGGCAATTTACGTCAGCCTGCTTTTCACTTTTCACTTTTCACTTTTCACTTGCGCAGAAGCGCAAGACCAGCATTTCTCGATGCTCGACCTCGATCCACTGCTGTTCAATCCCGCTTACAGCGGTTTCTTCGACGGCACCGCGCGCTTCGGCATCGTCTACCGCAACCAGTGGGCCTCGGTGTCGAGACCTTTCCAGACCCTCAGCGCCACCGCCGAGGTGTCCTTGCTGCGCGACCGCCGCACCATGAACGGCCTCAGCGCCGGCCTATGGCTCACGGCCGACCGCGAAGGCACACTGAATTACGGGACCACCGCGGCATCGGTGATAGTAAGTTGGTTCAAAGGCATAGGCGACGGCAACAACATCGTCTCTATGGCCGTCGAAGCCGGCATAGGACAGACAGGCTTCGACGAAGAGAACCTAGTTATGGACGACGGCACCGAGAGTTTCGATCGCACACGCGCCCTATACCCCACTTCAGGGGCCGGCGTGGCATGGTACTGCCAGGTGAGCGATGAGCTGTACACCAAACTGGGCTTGTCGGTGCGCAATATCAACGAGCCCGACATCAGCTACACGGGTCTAAGCAACGACGCACGCCTGAGCCGTCGCTACAACATCTACGCTCGCGCTGAATGGCGCACCTCGCCGACATGGGGTGTGTTGCCGGTGGTGGGATACCAGCGGCAGGAGGGCTTCAACGAACTGGTCTACGGCTGCGACGTGCGATGGTATGTCCACGAGAACCCGCGCGACTTCCTAGCCTTCGGAGCCGGACTGATGGGGCGTCACGGCGACGCCATGGCGGTGAACCTCGCCATGCTGTGGCACGAATGGACCTTCGGCTTCAGCTACGACGCCAACCTCTCAAAACTGGCCGAAGCCAGCCACACCCTCGGCGCCTTCGAGATTGGCGTAGTGTATATGATAGGGAACAAAAAAGACAAGCGCATGCAGGCCCTGCCATGCCCGATATTTTAAAGGTGAGAGGTGAAAGGTGAGAGGTGAAAGATAAAAGGTAAAAAAAATGAAAGGTAAGAATACACATAAAGGTTTGTTGAGGCTGCTACTCTGCGTCAGCCTAACTCTCACCTTTCACCTCTCACCTTTCACCTCAGTACAGGCACAGTACAAGGTGGTGCACCTCGAGGCACCCTACAACACTGCAGGCAGCGAGACGGGAGCCATACGCGTGGGCGACACCATACTGGCCTACAGCTCCATGCAGCCCGCCAAGGGCAACAACAAGGCGTTCCACTTTGCCACGTCGCAGATGAACGTCTTCCAGGCACGCATCTCGAAGAACGGCAAGGTGGCCAAGCCACGACCCTCGCGCTGGGGCATCAACGACAAGCGCGACCATACCGGCAACCTGGCCCTTGACCCGTGGACCAACGACCTCTACTTCACCCACTGCCGCATCGACGACCCCGACCTGCGCTGTGAGATATGGTACGCCCGCAAGCTCAAGCGCGGATGGGCCAAGGCCGTGAAGCTGCGTGGCGACGTGAACCTCGGCGACTATACCGCCACGCACCCCGCCGTGGGGCGCCTCAAGGACAGCACGGTGATACTCTATTTCGTCAGCAACCGTCCCGGCGGCATGGGCGGCATGGACATCTGGTACACCTTGGTAAAAGGCGCGCGCAGCAGCGAGTGCGTCAACCTCGGCCCGCAGGTCAACTCACCGGCCGACGAGATAACCCCCTTCTACGACCAGCCCAACGAGGTGCTCTACTTCAGCAGCGACCGTATGGGCGGCAAAGGCGGCCACGATATCTACTGCGCCGCCGGGCAGCGCAACACCTGGCGCGAAGCGCAGAGCGTGTGCGGGTGCCTCAACAGCGAACAGAACGACATCTACTTCACCGTCACCGACCGCGACTCGGCCTCGGGCTTCCCCGTGGGCGGATACCTGGCCAGCAACCGGGCCGACAGCTACTACCTCAACGACTCGATGTGCTGCAACGACCTCTACCGCTGGGGACTCGACACCGCCCTCATCCTCGAGCGGCTGGCCGCCGACACTGTGGAGAGCACCGACACAATAGTGGAACGCGTGCGCAAATTCATGTTCCCGCTGTTCCTCTATTTCCACAACGACGAGCCCGACCCCACAAGCCGCCAGCCCATCACAGAGACCACCTACCCGGACTGCCAGCGGAGCTATGCGGCACGGCGAGAAGAGTATATCGCCAAGCAGAAGAACGCCGACGACTCGGCAATGATAACCCTCTTCTTCGACACCTGCGTGGTGGGCAACTATCAGCGGGTGGAGCAACTGTTCGACTACATAGAGAGCCTGCTCGACGACGGCAAGAACATCATCCTGACCATTGCAGGCTATGCCTCGCCGGTGTTCAAAAGCGAATACAACCAGATATTGTCGCGCCGCAGGATAGGTAGCTTTATCAATATGGTGCGCGCGTGGCGCGGCGGCGTGTTCGAAGATGCCATGACCGACGGGCGACTCTTCATCCAGCAGCAGCCCCACGGAGCCGTGGAACCCACCACCGAGAGCCAGTCGAAAGACCCCGTCTACGGCCTGCCGGCGGCATTGGCGCGAAGGATAGAGATATTGAGTTGCGAAGTAAGATAACAGAAGAGGCAGCCGTTTGGCTGCCTCTTTGGTTTATCCTTCGAAGTGGGCCTTCAGCTGGTCGAGCTTGCGTTGCTTCTTGCGGTCCCAGATTTCGGTGATAAGCTTCTTGGTGCTGAGGGGGAAGTCACTCTTTATCATCCAGTCGTAGTACGACGGCTCCTGCTCGAAAACTTCCTCTACGGTCTTGCCTTTGTGCTTGCCGAAGTTGAAGATCTCACGATGTTTGGCGTCATAGCCTATATGGCCCACGAGGTCGGCCCACTGGTGGTTGGCGGTGAAGTCGCTGAGGGCGGCGATATCGTTGACTACAGGTTGTGTCACCTTGCCGCTACGGTCTTTATACTCAACACCCTTGTAGCGGTCGAGCTGCGCCTTGAGCACCTCGTAGGTGGCAATGGTGTCGGCGGCGGCGCTGTGGGCGTTCTCGAGGTCTTTGTTACAATAGAAGCGGTAGGCGGCCACGAGTGTGCGCTGCTCCATCTGGTGGAAGATGTTCTGCACGTCGACAAGGCGGCGGCAGCGGAGGTCGAAGTCATAGCCTGCACGGAGGAACTCCTCGACGAGCAGCGGCACGTCGAACTTGTTGCTGTTGTAGCCCGCGAGGTCGGCCTTGCCAATATATTCCAGCAGGCTTGGGGCCAGTTCCTTGAAAGAGGGCTTGTCGGCAACATCGGCGTCGGTTATGCCGTGGACGGCGGTGGTAACCTCGGGGATATGGACAGTATTGCCGTTCTGGTCGACAGGACGCACACGTTCCACACGGGTGTCGGTGGTGCCGTCGGGGTTGACCTTATGGAGGCATATCTCAACGATATGGTCGCTGCCCACCTGCACGCCGGTGGTTTCAAGGTCGAAGAAGACTATGGGTTTGGTGAGGTTAAGTTCCATACTATAGGAGTTAAGGAGTTAAGAAGTTAAAGAAGTTAAGACAAATGCACGATTGCTTTTCTTATAGCGACAAGATGTTCGAGCAGTTTCTCGGCGAGGTCGAGGCGCAGCATGTTGGCGCCGTCGCTCTTGGCATGTGCCGGGTCGGGGTGCGTCTCCATGAAGATGCCGTCGGCACCCACGGCGATGGCGGCACGGCCGATGGTCTCAATCATGTCGGGACGACCACCGGTGACGCCAGCGCTCTGGTTGGGTTGCTGCAGCGAATGGGTGATATCGACAACCACAGGCACACCGTTCTTCTGCATGGTGGGAACGCCACGGAAGTCGACTACCAAATCCTGATAGCCGAAGGTGGTGCCGCGCTCGGTGAGCATGAAGTCTTTGCAGCCGAAAGCGCGCATCTTGCCGCACACCTGTTCCATGGCCTCAGGCGAAAGGAACTGCCCCTTCTTCACATTGACCGTGCGGCCTGTGGCGGCAGCGGCACGCAGCAGTTCGGTCTGACGGCACAGGAAGGCGGGAATCTGCAGCACGTCGACATATTCGGCGGCCTGAGCGGCCTCGGCTTCGCTGTGGATGTCGGTAACCACCGGCACATGATAGCGTTCGGCAATATCGCGCAACAGGCGCAGACCTTCGAGGTCGCCGATACCAGTGAAAGAATTGACGCTAGAACGGTTGGCCTTGCGGTAGCTAGCCTTGAAAAAGAAAGGGATATTCAGCCGGTTGGTGATATCCAGAAGACGCTCACACACCACGTAGGGGTTCTCGTGGTCTTCAATCACACAGGGGCCGGCGATAAGGAAGAAATTGTCGGACACTAATAACTCATTTCTTCGTTTGCGTAGGGGTCGGCATCGGTGTCGGGCTCCTCGTCGTTGCGCACAGAACGGCGCTCGGCCGAACGCTGCAGGCTGATGATAAGGGCGCCGAGCATGCGGGTAAGCTCCATGAGGAACTCACGCGACTGTTCTTTCTGCTCCTGCGTGAAGAGGCCCAGGTTGGCGGCCACCTCGGAGTAAACCACACACTCGCGGATAGCCGTCTTGGCAATCTTCAGGTAGTGGTCGAACTGGCTCTTGCTGCGGCTCGAACCCTCGGCAATGTTGAGGGCGATGTCGTAGGCCGAGTGGCAGAACGAGCCGACGAGCGACTTGTACTTATCGTTGCCAGCAACGACGTTGGTCACCCAAGTGGCGTAGTCGGTAGCCTTGGCGTACACGCGCAGGTCCTCGAAGCGGAAAAAGCTGACCACCCTTTCTTCTGTCTGTTCCATAATGTTTGTTGTAAAGGTTTTTATTGATTTTAAACTATCTCTGCGAAATACTTCATGAATTGTGTACGCATAGCCACAGAAGCTTTATCGGTAGGTTGGACGGCCAGTTTGCCGCGGAAATTCGAAATACTTTCATAGCCTTTCTTCTCCATCCAGGCCTGCAGGCCACTGTTGAGTTCCCTCAAGGTGTCAATGCCATTCTTATAGAGGCAACTGACAACCTGCACGGTGGTGGCGCCGCTGAGGAGCATTTTGACAACGTCGGCCGAGGTAAAGACACCCGTCGATGCCGATATGTCGCAGCGCATCTTCTTGGTGAGGATGGCAACCCAACGCAGGGTGTTATAGATATCTTCGGGGGTGGAGAGATAAGTGGCGTTCTTGAGGGTCTCACTCTCGATGTCCACATCCATCTGCACGCTCTTGTTGAACATCGTCACACCCTGTATGCCCATCCAGCTCAACTGCTGCATCTGCTTGGCCATATCGGTGAAGTAGGTGCCCACCTTGATACTGATGGGTATAGACACCGACTTGCGCAGGGTATTGATAATCTGCGAGAAGGTACGTTCCACATCGTCGGACGACAACGAGGTCTCATAAGGCAGGATGGCCATATTGAGCTCGAGGGCGTCGCAGCCGCAGTCCTGGAACTTCATGGCATAGGTCAACCAGTTCTCATACGAGAAGCAGTTGATGCTACCGATGACAGGAATGGTCAGTCGGCGCTTGGCTTCACGAATCATCGAGAAATGTTTTTCCAACGAGTCGTCGGCCACATGCTGGGCGATATATTCATAGCTGTCGCCATAGTTGTCGGTAGGGGCGACCATGTGGGTGTTGCGCTTGATATCGTAGATAATCTGCTCCTCGAACACCGATTTCAGCACCACGGCGCCGGCACCGGCCTGCTCCATCTGCACCATCTTGTCAACATCGGCAGTCAAACCGCAGCTTCCCACGATGACAGGGCTCTTAAGTTCGAGACCCAAATATTTGGTTTTTGTATCCATAATTTGCTGTTTTTTCGTCAGTCAATAATCGTTGCAAAATTATGTAAAATATATTTAAGAAAAAAATATTTCTTCGTTTTTTTAACATTATTTTTCATACCACACTGATAACCAATGCAAACTAAAGAGGCATTCCCTATTAAAAACAACCGCTGTTCAACACTTTTTTTTATTTTCATCGCTCAATTCATAAAAAAGTTGTAATTTTGCATCCGATTTTTAACCGACAATATACACATACTGAAATGGAAAAACAGATAGAAGACAAGAACACCGAAATGGGTAATGTCATCACCCGTTCGGAAGAATTCATCGAGAAAAACCAGAAGAACATCATCATTGTTGTCATCGCCATCGTTGTGGTGATACTGGCCATCTTCGGCCTCCGCAAGTGGTACTTCCAGCCCCGCGAGACCCGCGCCGCCGAGGAGATGTTCGCCGCCGAGCAGTGGTTCGCCCAAGGCGACTTCGACAAAGCCCTCAACGGCGACGACACCTACAATGGATTCCTTGGTGTCATTGACAGCTACAACAGCACCAAGGCCGGCAATCTTGCCAAGTACTATGCTGGTATCGCCAACCTGCGTCTCGGCAACTACGACGAGGCCGCCAAGTGGCTGGGCAAATACAAAGGCAAGGACACCTTCACCAAACCCCTCGCCACTATGGCACAGGGCGACGCTGAGATGGAACTCGGCAACACTGAGAAGGCCGTCAACCTCTACCTCAAGGCTGCCAAGATGGCTGATAACTACATCACCGCCCCCACGGCCCTCTTCAAAGCCGGCATGGGCTACCTGATGCTCGACGACAAAGCCAAGGCCCTCGACTGCTTCCAGCAGGTGAAGAAGAACTACCCCGAGGCCACCGAATGGCAGGAGATTGACAAGTACATCGCCCTTGCCGAAGCAGGCAAATAAGCATTAACGTTTATTGAACATCTAAGAAGGCCCTTGTAAGCAAGGGCCTTCTTTTATTATTACATTTTAGCGGCAATAACTTAACAAAAACTTAACCATTTCGTAACCATTTTGAAACAATTCGTCTATACTTTTGCGGCGTCAAATCAAAATAAACAGCCACATGAAAGTAACAGACATTCTATTGGTTATCATCAACTTTGCAGGCTCACTGGCAGTATTTCTTTTTGCCATGAAAATGATGAGCGAAGGCCTTCAGAAGGTAGCGGGCAGCAAAATGCGAGCTGTATTGGGCCGCATGACGGGCAAACCCTTAAGTGGCATCCTGACCGGAACAGCAGTGACGGCGGCCATTCAATCATCCTCAGCCACTACGGTGATGGTGGTGAGTTTTGTCAACGCAGGCCTGCTCTCGCTCAGCAGCGCTGTGGCGGTCATCATGGGCGCCAATATCGGCACTACGGTGACGGCGTGGATTATTACCCTGCTGGGTCTCGGCGGCGGCTCGGGATACTTCGACCTACCGCTACTTATCGCCGCCGCCAGCCTCGCGTTTTTCTTCATGAAACGAGACAAGATGCACTCCGTCGGCCAGACCATCATTGGCCTTGCGCTGCTGCTGGTGGGGATGCGATGCCTACAAAGCGCAATGCCCGACCTCAGCAACTACCCATCACTGTTGCACGGCCTTGCCTCATTAAGCGGTTACGGATTCTGGTCGGTGCTTCTCTTCGTGGCCATCGGCGCTGTGTTGACCTGTATGGTGCAAGCTTCGGCGGCCACAATGGCCATCACGCTGCTTATGCTCCACAACGGATGGATAGGCCTTGACGTAGCCATTGCGCTGGTGATGGGCGAGAACATCGGCACCACCGTCACAGCCAACATCGCCGCCACAGTGGCGGGCATCGCCGGCAAACGTGCCGCAAGAGCGCACCTTGTATTTAACGTATTAGGTGTCACGCTAACGCTCATCCTTTTCCGTCCCATTCTCTCGGTAGTGCAGCTGGTTTTCCCAAACGACGCCCCAATGGCGCTGTCACTCTTCCATACGATGTTCAACGTAATGAACGTCAGCATTCAGTCTTGGTTCATCCCACAGATTGTGTGGATTGTCACACGCATGGTGCCGGAGAAGAAAAAGAAGAACGAAAGCGACGACTATCGACTCACCTACATCAGCTGCGGACCCGTAGGCACCGCCGAGCTCAACCTGCAGAGTGCAAAAAAGGAGATACAGCTCTTCTCGAAGCAGGTGCTGCGCATGTATGCTTTGCTGCCCGAGCTACGGACAGTTAAAAACACCAAGGAGATGGACACTCTGGTGGAACGCATCGCACGCTACGAACGGCTGACCGACAGCATGGATATGGAGATAAACAAGTTCCTGGTCGCCGTCGGTGGAGGCAGCATCAGCGGACACGGCTCGGAGCGCATCAGCGCCATGCTCCGCATAAGCGACAACTTGGAAAGCATCGGCGACTGCATCTACCAAATAGCCCTCTCTCGCAAGAACAAATACTCTGACGCCGTACACTTCAGCGACTGCCAGAATGCCGGCCTCGCGGAGATGAGCGCACTGGTGGAGAACGCCCTGATGGTGATGGATGCCAACCTTGTCGACTACAACCATGTCGACCTCGACGCCGCCGAGGCCGCCGAGCGCGAAGTCAACGCCTGCCGCGACCGTCTGCGTGCAACACACCTCGAAGCCCTCAAGAGTGGCCGCTACGGCTACGAAGTAGGCAACGCCTACAGCAGCCTCTATGCACAATATGAAAAACTCGCCGACTATGTTATCAACGTCAGCGAGTCTATAAATCCTTCATTCAAGAAACACTAACCCAGCATCTCAGCCAGGGCGGCGACCATGTTCTCGCC
>JBGUZF010000115.1:0-3289 GCA_045222795.1 Bacteroidales bacterium | reverse complement strand
ACGTTGATAGTGAGGAATTAGGAGTGAGGAATGAGGAGTTATCGGACGAGCCGAAGACATACTCCTCCCCCCTCGCAAAGCTCGGGTTCCCCTCCCCTAACGTAGGGGAGGAGCATGATAGCGGCGGTGCGGCAGCGCCTGCGGGCGACGGCGACCCCGCGGACGACATTCCATAGTCAATATGTGGTGCGTAATATATAATTTATTTTTGCGCGTGTCTTTTTTTTCGTATATTTGCATTTCGCAATGATGGGTACTGCTGTGCCCTATGTGCTCATTATCAAAGAGTAATATTATGAAGAGAACAATTATAACATTCATTGCCGCCGTAGCGATGCTCTCGGTGTGCCTCTGGGCTTGCGAGCGTGAGAACGGCGGAAATGGTCAGAACGGCGAGGAAGGCCTGGTCGGCGGCTTCAACAGCGCCGGTGCTTCGAACGCCCTCTTCTCGGTGGCTCCTGGCAAGCAGGTGCGTTTCTCGAAGGGCAACCTGCAGCACCACCCCGCCTTCGGCGCCTGGCGCTTTGCCGACAAGCAGTATATCGCACAGCTCGACACCAACAAGAATATCTCCGAGTCTTTCTCGGGTTGGATAGACCTCTTCGGATGGGGCACCAGCGGCTGGGATGGCGGCGCATTGGCTTATCAGCCGTGGACCACCGACAAGGTGGACACCCACTACTGGGCCGGCGGCGACCCCACCAATGGTCTGTTCGGCGAGACAGAGTATGCCGACTGGGGAGTGTTTAACAACATCTATGGCGGCGGCAACCTGCCCAAGATGTGGCGCACCCTCAAGCGCGACGAATGGAAGTTCCTGCTCGACACCATAGGCGTCCGTGCAGGCAAATGGGGCTTCGCAGTGATTGCCGACAAGTACTACGGCCTTGTGGTATTGCCTGACGAGTGGAAGGTGCCTCAGGGGGTGTCGTTCAATCCCTCCGACGGCACACAGGCCAATTCGCCCCTCAACAGCTATTCTGTCGACAAATGGGACATAATGGAAAGCGGTGGCGCCATCTTCATGCCTGTGGCACAGGTGCGCGAAGGGACGGACGTATATCCTCAATACCACTTCAACTATCTGCACAGCGGCCTTTACTGGTCGGCCTCGTACCGTGACGACTCGCTGGCCTATGCCATGGTGTTCAACTACGAGGGCCTTACCACTTCGATGACCAACGCCTCGATAAACATCGAAGCATGGTTCCGCCACATGGGACTGGCCGTGCGCCTGGTGCAGGATAAGCAGTAAGTGGGCAAAATTAATTTTGCAGAACAGAAAAAATGAGTATCTTTGCAGATACGACAATCGGACGAGAAACGATTACAATTAATTAAATATAAACCTTTTAAAACAAAAACACAACAATGAAAACCGCTTATAACTTCAATGCAGGTCCTTGCGTCCTGCCGAAAGAGGCCATCGAGAGCACCATCGCCGCCATCCGCGACTTTGACAACACCGGTATCGGTCTGCTCGAGATATCGCACCGCACCCCCGGTTGGGAGCGCACCATGGAAGAGACCCGCCAGCTGTGGCGCGACCTGCTGAACATCCCCGCCGAGTACGAGATTCTGTTCCTCGGTGGCGGTGCCAGCACCGGCTTCATGGATGTCCCCGCCAACCTCCTCAACAAGAAGGCTGCCTACCTGCAGACCGGCGTGTGGGCCAAGAAGGCCGCCAAAGAGGCCAAGAACTTCGGCGAGACCGTGATCGTGGCCAGCAGCGAAGACAAGACCTACAGCTACATCCCGAAGGGTTGGACCGTCCCCGCCGACGCCGACTACTTCCACATCACCACCAACAACACCATCTACGGTACCGAGATCCGCAAGGACTTCGCCGCCAACGAGATCAACAACGTGATGCTCGTCGCCGACATGAGCTCCGATATCATGAGCCGTCCCGTCGACGTGAAGAAGTACGGCCTCATCTACGGTGGTGCCCAGAAGAACGTCGGCCCTGCCGGTGTCACATTCTACATCGTCCGCAAGGACATCCTCGGCAAGATCACCGACCGCCAGTATATGAACCCGCTGCCCACTATGGTGGACTTCCGCACCCACGCTGCCGAAGAGGCCAAGAACATCTCCATGTTCAACACTCCTCCGGTGAGCGCCATCTTCGTGATGCACGAGACCCTGAAGTGGGTTAAGAACACCATCGGCGGCGTTGCCGAGATGGAGAAGATCAACCTCAAGAAGAGCGCCCTGCTCTATGAGGAGATTGACCGCAACAGCATGTTCCGCGGCACCGTCGAGAAAGAGGACCGTTCCATCATGAACCACTGCTGGATCATGGCCGAGGGTCGCGAGAACCTCGAGGCCGACTTCATGGCCTTCGCCAAGGAGCGCGGCATGGTCGGCATCAAGGGTCACCGTTCGGTGGGTGGCTTCCGCGCCAGCCTCTACAACGCCTGCCCCATCGAGGCCGTAGAGGCCCTGGTCCAGTGCATGCAGGACTTCGAGAAAGCTCACAAATAAAAAACGAACCTCCTGTTCGCTACGCTCACGAAATCTAGTAAATCTTATAAATTAACGCGCTTCGCGGAATAGTTGCGTCAGCATCACCGCCACAGGCGGAAATAATTTACGAGATTTACCAGATTTCTGCCGCGGAGCGGCAAGGCGAATAAAGATTAACAGAGAAATGAAAGTATTAGTTGCAACAGAGAAACCTTTCGCAAAGGTTGCCGTTGACGGCATCCGCGAGGTGGTGGAGAAGAACGGCTATGAGCTGGCTCTCCTCGAGAAATATACAGACGTGAACGACCTCTACAAGGCCGTCGAGGATGCCGACGCTCTCATCGTCCGCTCCGACAAGGTGACCAAAGAGGTCATCGACCACGCCAAGAACCTGAAGATCGTCGTGCGCGCCGGCGCCGGCTTCGACAACCTCGACCTCGAGGCTTGCACAGCCCGCAAGATCGTCGCCATGAACACCCCCGGCCAGAACAGCAACGCTGTGGCCGAGCTCGTCATGGGCATGCTCGTCTATGCCGTCCGTAACTTCTACAACGGCAAGAGCGGCAGCGAGCTGATGGGCAAGAAGCTCGGTATCCTCGCCTTCGGCAACGTGGGTCGCAACGTGGCCCGTATCGCCAAGGGCTTCGGCATGGAGGTGTATGCCTATGACGCCTTCCTGAATGCCGACCAGATCAACGCCAGTGGCCTGGCCACCGCCGTTGCCAACCAGGAAGCCCTGTTCGAGACCTGCGACGTGGTGAGCCTCCACATCCCCGCCACCGCCGAGACCAAGCTCAGCATCAACTACAACCTGGTGAAC
>JBGUZF010000114.1:0-20071 GCA_045222795.1 Bacteroidales bacterium | reverse complement strand
TTTTTTTCGTAAGTTTGCATTTTGAAAAATAGTGCAATTATGCGTAATATAATGCTATTTAAACCTATAAAATGGAACCGTCTCTTGGCAGTGCTGACGATGTGCATGCTGGTTGTCGGTATGGGCATTGATGCTGAGGCTCAGGCCAACAAGCGTCCTCCGAGAAAACCGAAACCCGCAGCGCAAAAGCCTGCAGAGAAGAAGGCCCAGCCGAAGAAGACCGCCACGCCTGCCGAGCAGAAACCTTCGGAGATTGAGCTTCCCTATAATTCGAACGACTGTATGTTCGCCATCCAGTTGCAGAACGACAAGCCCTACGGCCCGACTACGATGCCCATGGGCGCCGGCCGTGTGCAGGAGGTGGTCGCCGACAAGCAGCACCCGAACATCTTCGAGCGTGAGCACAACACGGTGTGGTACAAGTTCAAGGCTCCCTACAACGGTATGATGGAGATAAGCATCGTGCAGCGGAGCGAATGGGACGACTATGATTTCCTTGTGTATAAGAACACAGGTGCCTATTTCCCCAACCAGGTGATGCAGAACAAGGTGAACCCCTTGGCTGTGAATATGGGCGGTGTCGACAGTGTGGCCCTCGGTGTCAGCGCCCTCCAGAGCGGCAGCGCCAAAGGCAAGAAGCCTGCCACCGGTGCGGCCGCGAAACCTAAACAGCAGCCCGAGACCCCGGTCTTCGAGATGGAGGCTGTCGCCAAGCCTCATATCGGCATGAGTGTCGACGCCAAGGACAAGATGCTCACCAAGAAACAGTTCGGCGGCTTCATCAAGTCGATACCTGTGAGGATGGGCGAGGAGTATTATATTGTTCTCGACAATGTGTCGGGCAACGGCATGGGCCACACTATCACGGTGAGCGTGCATGCCGACGCCTACGAGCCCCTGGTGGTGTTCTACGACCGCAAGGCCCGCCGCTATGTCGACGTCGACCTCATGATCATCGAGCGCGGCAACGGCGGTGTGGAGCGTCCCATAGTGAAGGACCAGCACTACCGCGGCGGCAAGATTAAGTTCGTCCCCGGATTCAACTATACGCTGTATGCCAAGCGCGACGGCTACTTCTCGGTCTTCAAGGAGTTCAACGCCCGCGAGCTGATGCACCGAGGCGACACCATGATGATGTTCCGCCTGGAGCGCACCGAGCGCGGCTCTACGTTCCCGATAAAGGACATCTATTTTGAGGACGGCGAGGCGACGCTTATAGCCAACTACGACTCGGTCCTGATGGACTATGTGGCCATGTTCCGCAACCACCCCGACATCACCTTCCTGGTGAAGGGCTATGTGCAGAGCTACGGTGTTAATACCGAGGCCGACATGCTTCTCTCGCTCGAAAGGGCCAAATCCGTGAAGCAGTACTTCGTGGAGAAAGGCATCAAAGACGACCGCATCACCGTGTCGGGAATGACCAAGAACGAAATTAAGCGTGCTGCTTCGGCGGCATTGGAGAAGGGCTCCGGCTTCAGCGGTGTGAAGATCGAACTGATCATCACCGGCAAGCTGGGAGATGTGCAGTAAAGTGATAATTGAAATGAATTTAAGGGGGTGCATTTAGCGCCCCTTTTTGATAATTAATAATTAAGAATTAGCAATTGAAAATATGGGAATGAAACATAATATTGTTAAGATAGTGCTGTGCGTTAGCATCATTTTTAATTCTACATTATTAATTATTAATTCCGCCACCGCTCAGGATGTGTGGACACGGTTCGACAAGCTGATGGGCGAGGGTTCCTACAAGAGCGCTTACGAGTTGGCCGAGAAGGAGTACAAGAGTGGCAGTAACCTGCTGGCGGCAGCCTACCACATGTCCGAGGCGGCAGCCTACTACCAAGAGGATGTCCGCGACAGCGCAGAGGCGCGCTACCGTGCACTGCTGCCGCACCTCGATGGTGTCGAGAAGGCCCTGTGCTACACGTTTCTTGCTGAGTACGACTCGGCACTGGCCTACAGCGACGTGCTGAAGCAGACGCCTGTAGAGAAGATAAGGATGTACTGCAACGCCGAGAAGGGGACGGGGATGACGCCCACGGCCTTCGACGTGGTGGTGCAACGCATACAGAACGACTATGACAAGACCACCGTGCAGCGGCGCGTGGAGCTGGAGCGCATGCTGGTGGACTTCCATGCTAAGGACGGCGACGATATTCGCATCTGGCTCGAGAACCGTCTGCTCGACCGTCTAACTTTTGTACCCAACCACCCTTTGTCGCTTGAGCGCATCGGGGAGTCGATAGCAAAGTTCCGCGGCACGAAGAGTCCCTATTATACATTGCTTTACCAACGTGCCGCCAACTGGTGCAACGGCAACGGCGACTATGTTATTGCCTTGCGCTACTGCGACACGGCCGTTATGCTGGCGCCGAAGAGCGAGGGAGGCATCGAGTGCGCCAACCTCCGCAACGAGATAAAGCAGAAGCGCGTGAGCATGGAGACTAGCAGCCTGTGGGTCATTCCCGGCCAGTCTAGCCTGCAGCGGGTGCGCCACCGTAATGTCGACAAACTGTACTACCGCATCGTCAACTACATCGACGACTACCGCTGGAGCGACAAGGCCAAGGGCAAGCTGCTGGCAGCGAAGAGAGTGGAAAGTGGAGAGTGGAAAGTGGAGAGCGGCAAAGAGTACAAATATGCCGAGAGTTATGTGTCGCTGCCGGCGTTGAAGACTGGCCGCTGGCTGCTGCTGGTGTCGCCGAGCGAGGACTTCAAGACCGACGGCTTCATGGTTTACGCGGTGAACAGCACCGAGATGCTGCTTATGCAGTGCTATGGCGTCGGCTCGTCCGACAATGGGCAGGAAGGCCTGCTGCTCGACCGCCGCACTGGCCGTCCCATTGCAGGACAGGATATGCGCGTGGAACGTAGAGATTACAACGATAAGGTCACTGTGATGGCAACGGCTGTCACCGACCGTTACGGCCGCTATCGGTTGGAATATGAGAAGCCGCGATGGGGCGACCAGATTGTCGTCGAGCGCGATGGTTACCGCCTTACGACGCGCTACAGTAATAGCAGCAACAAGTCCGACACCTCGATGCGTCTGCGTGCCGAGGTGCGCACCGACCGTCCCATCTACAAGCCCGGCGACACCATTCAGGTGGCTGTTGTGGTTTACCGCACCGATGGCTTGGAAGCCGAGGTGGCAACCGACGAGCCTCTGAAACTGGAATTCACCGACCCCAACAATCAGGCAATCGACACCGTCGACCTCGCTACTGACGACTTCGGCATTGCGAACGCCAGTTTCGTTGTTCCCACCGACCGTATTGCAGGTGCATACTCTATAAGGAATATCGGCGACGGCAAAGTGCCTGTTTGGGAGTGGGTCCGTGTGGAGGAATACAAGCAGCCGAAGTTCATGGTACAACTATCCAGCTCCTCCCCTAAGATAGGGGAGGGGGACCCGAGCGAAGCGAGGGTGGAGGAGTATGTAGCTCCACAGTTTGGCGTTCCGTATACGGTGAAGGGCCTTGCGGCGAGCTACAGCGCGGTGCCGGTGAGCGGTGCCCGTGTGCAGTACCGTGTGGTGCGGCGTCAGCTCCACCGCTGCTGGTGGTTCTATGACGATTTCTACAACGAGAGCGAGGTGGCCAGCGGCGAGACCTCCACCGCCGCCGACGGCAGCTTCAGCGTCGTCTTCACGCCCGAACCCGACAGCAACGTCGAGCTCTCCACGAAGCCTTCGTTCGAATACGTGGTGCATGTGGATGTCACCGACTTGAACGGCGAGAGCCACAATGCCGTCAGCAGCATGCGTGTGGGCTATACCAACGCTTTCGTATACCTCGAGAGCGGCAGCACGCCCGGTAACCTCAAGGTGAAGCATGTCGACATCAACGGCAACCCGCTCCCCAGCGAGGTGAAGACTAAGGTTGAACTGTTGCATCAGCCCGCCGAACCGCGGCTCGACCATCCTCTGCTCCGCGAGGATGTGCACCACACTATGACCGAGGCCGAATGGCATAAGGCCTTCCCGCTGCTGGCCTACGGAATAGAGTATAACACCCCTGCTAACTGGCCGGTTGCCTCGAAGGGCTGGAACGGCGAGAGTGGCGTGTATAGGGTTACCATTAGTGCCGAAGGGGCCGATACGGTGACGGAATACCTCACCTACGTGGCTCCCGTGGCCAAGAAGGTGCCGTCTCAGCGGCTGCTGTGGGCCGAGGTGGAGAAGACCAAGGTGGAGGTGGGCGAGACGGCGCGTCTGCGGTTCGGCTCGCGATTCAAGGACGTGGAGGTTTACTATATACTGCGCATAGGCAACGAGGTGCGCGACTTTAGCCTTGTCCGCCTATCGGACGAGATACGCAGCATCGAGATACCCGTCGACAGCACTATGCTCGGCGGCTTCCAGATCGACCTCATCAGCGTGCGCGAAGGCGTCGAGTGCCAGTGGCAGCAGCGCGTCTATGTGCCATTCAGCCACAAGCAGCTGAAGGTCGACATTGCCACCTTCCGCGACAAGCTGCTGCCCGGCGAACAGGAAGAATGGACCATTTCAGTTAAGAGTTATGAGTCAGGAGTTAGGAGTGCGTTGTTGATGACGATGTACGACGACGCGCTGAACTCGTATGGCAATACATGGGGATGGGATTGGGGTTTCTCGCCGTGGCGGACGAACCTCTCCAGTGGCATCAGTCCGCTGCTTGTCACAGGCGGCATCGGCCATTGGCTTAACGAATACCGGCGCCTCTACTATCAGGGCGGCTATACTTCGATGTGGACCCTCAAAGAGGCGCTGCCGTACTATAGCTCATGGCGCGGTAGGCGCATGTATAAGTCTGCCGGTGTTGCCAACCAGGCGGCGGTTGAACTTTCGGTTTGTGCAGACGAAGTGGAAATGGAAGAGGAAAGTCTCGACATGGCAGTTGCCCCTATGGCAAGGAATGCCAGCAAGCTTGAAGCTGTTGAGATACTCGAGGAGACCGCTGCCAGCATTACCACTGCGGGCGAGGAGCCCCAGGTGCGCACCAACCTCAACACGCTGGCTTTCTTCGCTCCCAAGCTGCGCACCGGCGCCGACGGCACGGTGACCTACCGCTTCACGGTGCCCGAACTGCTCACACGCTGGAATGTCAAAGGTCTTGCCGTCACCCGCGACGTCAAGATAGGAACCCTCGACCGTACCCTCGTCACCGCCAAGCCCCTTATGGTGCAGCCCAACATGCCGCGCTTCCTGCGTAGCGGCGACTCGCTGGCGCTGATGGCCAAGGTGGTGCTTAATAATGAGGAATTAGGAATGAGGAATGAGGAATTTCCAGTGGAGGTGTTCTTTGTGCTTACTGATGCTGCTACGGGCGACACCATCTGCCACCATACCGAAGAGGTGAAGGTGAAGGATGCCGCGCAGGTGACCTTCCCAGTGGAGGTGCCGCAGGGAGTCTACGTTGCTACCTACCGCATTGTGGCCACCTGCCACACGCCCGATGGCACCCTCAGCGACGGCGAGCAGGGACAGATGCCTGTGGTCACCAACCGTCAGGCTGTCACCGTCAGCCAGGCCATGTACATCAACGGGGCAGGGGAGAAGCGCTACTCGATGCCCGAGTTCACGGCGGGCAGCGACAGCCGTGAGCCACGTCTGGTGGCCGCCGAGGTGACCAGTAATCCCGTATGGCTGGCCATCAAATGTATGCCCTACCTCAAGACTATGGAGAACCCTTCGACGCTCTACCTTGCCAACCAGCTGTATATAAATAGTAAAGGCCGCGAACTAGTTGAACTAGTAGGCCTTGTTGAACTAGATAAACCTGGCGAGAGTCGCCTTAAGATGAATGAGGACGTGAAGCAGACCCTACTGAAGGCTACGCCGTGGGTGCAGGACGCCCAGAGCGAGGAGGATCAAATGGCCGCCGTGGCCAACTACTTCGACAAAGAGAAGCTTAATTCTCAGATCTCAACCCTCACATCTCAACTCACCTCCCGCCAGAATCCCGACGGCGGTTGGAGCTGGATGCCCGACGGACAGAGCTCCCTTTGGGTCACGCAGCAGGTACTTAAAAAGTTGAAAATTGAAAGTGGAAAGTTGAAATCTGAGACTGAAAAGGCTCTTGTATATGTGGATAAAGAACAACAGCGTTATTACGAGAAATACATTAAGCCATACCTGAAGAAGGGGTATACTTGGCAGCCCACCGACATAGACTACCTCTACACCCGCTCGTTCTACGGCAAAGCCAATACCGAGGCCTATAAGTTCTACTATTCCAATGCCCTCAAGGGCTACAAGGACTACGGGAATCTATACACGCAGGCCCAGTTGGCCCTCATCTTCCACCGTCACGGCGACCGCAAGCAGGCTCTCGACCTGCTGCGCCGCATCAAGGAGAAGTCGCTCACCAGCGACGAGATGGGCATGTATTGGCGCGACAACACCAGCAGTTGGTTCTGGTACCAGCGTCCAATTGAGACGCAGGCTCTCCTCATACAGGCCTTCGCCGAGATAACGCCCGACGACCGCGAGACCATAGGCCTCATGCAGCAGTGGCTCCTCAAGCAGAAGCAGACCACCCACTGGGGCAACGAGGCCGCCACCACCAAGGCCATCGATGCCTTGTTAGTGGAAAGTGGAAAGCGTAAAGTGGAAAGTCCATCGGTGGTGGAGATGAATGTCTTTGGTACCGAAATGACTGCCGATGCGCAGGGTAGGGAAGGCTACCGCTCGCAGCGTTGGACGGGTGACGACCTCGCTGCACTTCGTGCCAGTGGCAGCAGCGACATCGTCATCCGCAAGCAGGACGACGGTATCGCTTGGGGTGCAGTCTACTATCTGTTCGCCGACGATATGGACAAGATACCCTCTTCGGAGATGGGTATCACGCTGAAGCGCAGCTTCAGCTTAGTTGGTAGTGGGGAGTGTGTAGTGGATAGCAGTCGTGGGCAAGTGCTACCAACTACCCACTATTCACTACCCACTCTTAAGGTCGGCGACCGTGTCAAAGTGCGCATCGACATCCAGTGCGACCGTGCTATGGATTACCTAGAACTCATCGATGGCCGTCCGTCGTGTGTCGAGCCGTTGAGCACCCGTGCCGGCTGGCGATGGACAAACGGATTAAGCTATTATATCACCGTCAACAACACAGACACCCGCTGCTACGTAGAGCATATCGACAAAGGCAAGTATGTGTTCGAATATGAGGTCTATGTTACTAATCCCGGCCACTTTATGGCTGGTCCTGTCACAATGCAGTGTATGTATGCCCCTGAATTTCGTGCAATAGCCCCTGCCCAGAGGCTGGAAATAAGTGGAAAGTGAAAAGTGAGAAGTGAAATTTTTAAATAGTGAAATACTTGTAAATCAACCCTTAACCCCTGTTATTTAACTCCTAACTAAAAAAAAGTTTTGCCAGTCCAAAAAATGTTCGTACTTTTGCACCCGCTTTCGACAGCGAAAGTGTCCTAAAAAGACTGAATTAACTGCCGCAAAAGCGCGGTTGTCAGCTGGGCTGACACCAACGAGCCGCATTCGTCTAGTGGTCCAGGACATCTGCCTCTCACGCAGAAGATCATCAGTTCGACTCTGATATGCGGTACTGAGCCTCCCCAAACGGGAGGCTTTTTTATTACTCCGCACTCTTACTTAATTGCTCAGGCTGCAGGTGGCTCGGAAGTGAGTCGGAAGTGATACGGATTAATAAAAAATACATCTGTATATACTTTATACAATAACTTCGCGTTAATAAGTACTAAACAGTTGAATATGGAGTTAGGATACCAGAAAATCGACAAATACGACGAGCAGTGTGTGGCCGAGATGGCTGAGCACTACAAGGCAATACTTAAATTGCTGGGCGAAGACCCCGCGCGTGAGGGTTTGCTGAAAAGCCCTGAACGCATAGCTAAAGCCATGCTGTTCTTCACCGGCGGCTACGACCTCGACCCCGAAGAACTGCTGCGCTCGGCAATGTTCCACGAGGACTACAAGCAGATGGTCGTCGTCAAGGACATCGAGCTCTACTCGCTCTGTGAGCACCACATGGTGCCCTTCGTGGGCAAAGCCCATGTGGCATATATCCCCAACGGCACCATCGTGGGTCTTAGTAAGATACCGCGCGTAGTCGACGCCTACGCCCGTCGCCTTCAAGTGCAGGAACGCCTCACCAAGCAGATCAAGGACTGCATACAGAAGGTGCTCAATCCACTCGGCGTAGCTGTGGTGATCGAGGCGCAGCACATGTGCATGAGCATGCGCGGCGTGCAGAAGCAGAACTCGGTGACCACCACCAGTGACTTCACCGGCGCCTTCATGAAAGACCCCAAGACCCGCGAGGAGTTTATGCATATTATTGGAGTTAATCTTCATTGATTCTTGGGGAGTTCAAGGAGTTCATGTAGTTCAAGTAGTTCAAGATAAATGAAAAAGTTGATAAAAATATTGGTTTGCGTAAGCCTGATTTTCACCTTTCACCTTTCACCTCTCACCTTAAAAGCGCAGATCACCCACAACTCGCAGGGACGCCTCGATGAGAACGCCACAGCGGCGTTGAAGAAGGCTGCGGCGCAGTTTGACAAGAACGTGAGCTTCACGGTGACCATGACAGTGCTCAACAGTGAGAAAAAACAGACCGCCAAGCAGAGTGCTGAGGTGCGCTACAACAAGGGCAAGTACCGCCTCGTGCTGCCCGAGATGGAGGTCATCAGTGACGGCACCACAGTGTGGCAGTGGAACAAGAAAGCCAAAGAGGTGGCTATCCACAACATGGTGGAGAACGACGTCGACCTGCTCAATCCCGGACATCTGCTGGCAAACTACAACAAGAGCTTCCGCGCTAAGTATATTCGTACTGACGACGACGGCACGGCGGTCATCGACATGCAGCCCACCGCCAAGCGCAGTTACCACAAGATACGCCTTTTTGTCGACGAGGAGAGTGGCCTGCTGAAACGTATGGAGGTGCACAAGTACGACTCTGGGCGCGAGATATACGACATCAGCGACTTCAAGCGCGCCGCCAACGCCGCCAGTCAGTTCATCTTCGACTCCGCAGCGCATCCCGACGTGGAAGTAATTGATATGCGTTAGAATGCTTGATTGTGTGAATGCTTGATTGCTTGAGTTATGAAGATTCTACTCATTGAGACAGCTACGCCGGTGTGTTCGGTGGCTTTGGCTGAGGATGGCAGGATAGTGGACCTGCGCGAGAGCACGGCCGCCAACGCCCACTCCACGCAACTTCCGATTTTCGTCAAGGAACTGCTTGCCGAAGGTAAGCCCGACGCCGTATGTGTGTCGGCAGGTCCCGGAAGCTACACTGGCTTGCGTATCGGCGTCAGCACCGCCAAAGGTCTCTGCTATGCGCTCGACATACCGTTGCTTTCTGTCCCAACGCTTCTTTCCATGGCTGCGCTCTACTGCCGTCGCCATCCCGAGTACCAAGGCTATGTATGCCCGATGATTGACGCACGCAGGATGGAGTGCTACACGATGATGGTTGACAGTTGTCAGTTGGCGGTTGTCAGAGACACGCAGGCCGATGTGATTGAGACTGGGTGCTACGACCAGTGGCTTGACAGCAAACATGTTGTCTTTATCGGCGACGGTGCCGCAAAGACCAGCGAGGTGTTAGGTGTGCATTCAAACGCCCGCTTCGACGCTGACTTCCGTCCTTCGGCTGAGGGAATGCTGACTTTGGCAGAAGAGAAACTGCTGCGTGGGGAGAAGGAGGATGTGGCCTACTTTGAGCCGTTCTACCTGAAGGATTTTGTCGCAAAGAAAAGTGTCGTTCACGGACTAAGATAGTATGTTGAGGTTTGTTGGGAAACGGTTGTTGTATGGGCTCCTGGTGCTGCTGGGGGTTGTAACGCTGGTGTTCTTCCTCTTCAACATACTGCCGGGCGACCCGGCGCGCATGATGCTGGGTCAGCGTGCCGATGCCGAGAGCATCGCCATTATCAACCGAGACCTCGGACGCGACAAGCCAGTGGGCATCCAGTACCTCAACTATCTCAACGACCTTTTGCCTATATCTCTGCACAACAACAGCGACCCCGAGAACTATTTCTACCTCTCGCCCGAAAAATACGCACCTTGCACCACGCTGCTTAAGCTTGGCAAGACGTCGCTGGTGCTCAAGGCACCATATCTGCGGCGTTCGTACCAAAGTCAGCGCAAAGTGAGCGAGATTATCGCCACAGCCTTCCCGCAGACGGCATTGCTTGCATTGGTGGCTATGATCTTCGCGCTGGCTGTGGGCATCACCCTCGGCGTGGTGTCGGCACTGCACAAGGACACGTGGATTGACCGACTGACGCTGGTGTTCAGCACCCTCGGCATGTCGCTGCCGTCGTTCTTCGCCGCTATACTCATAGCGTGGTTCTTCGCATACGTGCTGGCCGGCTGGACGCACCTCAACATGTTCGGTAACCTATACACCGTCGACGACTACGGCTGCGGCGAGTATATCGACCTTAAGAACCTTATCCTGCCTGCCCTCACCCTTGGCATACGTCCTTTGGCGACGCTCACCCAACTCACCAAGAACTCGATGCTCGAAGCTATGTCGCAGGACTATATCCGCACCGCGCGCGCCAAAGGTCTGTCGCGTCGCCGCGTCATCGTGCACCATGCCTTGCGCAACGCACTGAACCCCGTGGTCACCTCAGCTTCGGGCTGGCTGGCGTCGCTTCTGGCAGGTGCCGTCTTCGTGGAATATGTCTTCGACTGGAAGGGCATGGGCATTGTTATAGTCGACGGCTTGGAGAAGTACGACTTCCCGGTCGTCATGGGCACCATCCTGTTTATCTGTCTGATGTTGGTGCTGATAAATATACTTACCGATATCGTTTACGGAATTCTCGACCCGCGTGTCCGCGTGAGCCGTTAAAGGCTGCGGGCGTAGTCTAGCAGGGTAGGGTAGCGCTTGTCCACCAGCCACGGCTGCGTTTCCAACACGTCGGAGTTGTTCTCCACGAGCACCGTCTGCATGCCTGCACGGCGGCCGAAAAGCATGTCGCTCGCAGCGTCGCCCACCATCACGCTCTCGTGGAGGTCGATATTGAAATCCTTGCGAGCCTCGAGGGCCATCCCCACGCTGGGCTTGCGACGCAGGCTGTGCTCGCGCTCCCGTTGGGTGCAATAGTATATGTGGTCGATGGGACCTATATTGCCAATTAGTTTCTTATGCACCGCCGCGAGGTCTTCCTCGGTCATCAGGCCCTTGCCTACGCCCTGTTGGTTGGTGACTATGATGATGCGGTCGAAATGCTTTCGGCACAAGGCAATGGCCTCGGCTGTGCCGGGCAGTATCTCTAGTTCGTCGGGGGTCTTCACATAGTCGTTAGGGCGCAGAACGTTGAGCACGCCGTCGCGGTCGAGGAACAAGGCTTTCATAGTTGTGGCAGTTCTGTTTGGGCTCGTCGGTAATCTTCGGGTATGCCGATGTCGATGAAGTAGCCGTCTGCGGCATAGGCGCGAAATGGCTTCCCGAGTGCTTGCAGTACCTCCTTCTCGAACGAAAACTGCTTGCCCACTGCATAGCCGTTGAGCAGCGAGCGTTGCAAACGGTAGATACCGCCGTTAATCATTCCGCTGCCAGTGGCGGGGTCTTTCTCGCGGAAGGCGGTGATGAGACCGTCGCCGTCCACCTCCACCGAACCATATCGCCCTGCGTCGGGTACCCAGCGCAGCACCGCCGTTAGTGGCGCCTGCCATTCATCGGCGCGGCGGCACAGCTCGTCGTGGTCGATGTCGAAGAGGGTGTCGCCGTTGAGCACCGTTATGCTGTCTTCGCTGCAATGCTGCAGGGCGTTGACAATGGCGCCGCCGGTGCCAAGGGGCGACAACTCTTGGGCATAGTCGATGGTGAGGCCGTGGTACTCCTTGCCGAAGTATTCCTCCACCTTTTCGTGCAGGTAGCCTGTGGCAAGCACCACGTGGTTGTAACCTTGCCTTTGCAGCCGTTCGAGCACGTAGGACAGAAACGGCCTGCCCGCTACGGGAGCCATAGGTTTGGGCACGTCGCTCACTACCGAGCGCAGCCGTGTGCCGAAACCACCTGCCAGTATGACAGCCTCTCTCATTATTGTCTCTTGAACATTGCCGACTCAACCAACTCGCAGATGATGTGACCGAGCATGATGTGGCTCTCCTGAATACGTGGTGTGTCGGTGCTGGGCACGTTTAGCAGCAGCCCTCCGAATTCCTTCATTTTGCCGCCTGTCTCGCCGGTCATCGACACGATGCTCACGCCCATCTCATGGGCTACTTTATAGGCTTCAAGGATGTTTTTGCTGTTGCCGCTGGTGCTGATGCCAATCAGCACGTCGCCTTGCTTGGCAGTGCCGCGCAGTAGGCGGGCGAAGATATACTCGTAGCCGTAGTCGTTGCCCACGGCGGTCAGGTAGCTGGTGTTGCAGTGCAACGCTTCGGCGTTGAGCGGCGGACGGTCGAAGTAGAAGCGGCCGCTGAGTTCCGCTGCCAGGTGCTGTGCATCGGCAGCCGAGCCGCCATTGCCGCAGAAATGTATCTTGCCGCCGGCACGCAGCGACGCTTCAATAAGCAGCGCCGCATCGGCAACACGCTGCATCAACTCGCTGTCGGCCAAAATCTGCTGCTTGACAGCGATGCTCTGTTCAATAGACTCTTGTATCCTGTTCATGTTTTTTCCTTTGGGGGAGTTAAAGAAGTTAAAGGGAGTTATCGCGCTGCGCGCTAGAAGTTAAAGGACAAATGATGTGAGTCTAAATCATGTATTGTCCCCTAACTTCCCTTAACTTCTCTTATCTTCCCTTAACTCCCATTGTTATCATTCTGTTGTCCAAGTTTTCAGTCCTTCTGTTGTGAAGTCGTAGCGTTTGGTCTCGCCGCCGAACTGGGCCAGCGCCTCCCTTACGGCGAAGCGTGTCAGCCCTGGGCAGTAGAAGAACATGAATCCGCCTCCGCCTGCGCCGCTTATCTTGCCGCCTGTGGCACCTGCTTTGATGGCTGCCTCATATATGGCATCGATGCGGGCATTGCTGACGCTTTGCGCCATCTGCTTCTTGTGCTGCCATCCGAAGTTGAGGATTTCGCCGATGCTGCCTACATGACCTTTCAGCAGAGCTTCTTTCATCTGCTGTGCCTGCTCCTTGAGTTTGTGCATGCTCTCGATGCTCGAGGCCTTTTTCTCCTTGACGTTCTTCTGCTGCTCCTTAATGATGTCGGCACTGACGTGCGACGTGTCCGTCCAGTAGAGCAGCAGGTTGTGGTTAAGCTCGTCGATGTACTGCTGGCGCACCCGCAAGGGGTTCACTATGACGTTGTCGCCGATGAACTCCATGTAGTTGAAGCCGCCGAAAGTGGCTGCGTACTGATCCTGTTTGCCGCCGGCGAGGCCGAGGTCCACGCGCTCAATCTCGTATGCCAGGCGTGCTATGTCGTATTCGCCCAGCGGCAGCTTGAGCCATTCCACGTAGGCGCCGAGGATGGAGACCACCAACGTCGACGAGGTGCCGAGACCGCTGCCCGCAGGAGCGTCGACAAACGAAGCTATGCGCAGCGACAGCGGATGGTGTGTGAATTGCTTTACTATTCGGTTGTATACGCCCTTGTGCAGGACGAAATAGCCGTCGGTGTCCACCTCCATGGCGTTCTCGTAGACCTCTTTCAGTCCCTTGTCGGGTGCCAGGAATTCCACACGTCCGTCGTCGGTGGGCTCTATAGTCGTGTAGGCCGCCATGCTGATTGTGGCGTTGAGGATGGCGCCGCCGTAAAGGTCGCTGTAGGGGCTCACGTCGGTGCCGCCGCCAGCCAGTCCCAGTCTCAATGGTGCTTTGCTTCGTATTGTCATATGTCTTAGTTTTAGTTTAAGTTTTAAGTGGCTATGCAGGTCGCGTCATACTCACTTAAAACTCACAGCTTACAATTTATCGATTGCCCCGGTCATGTTCTCCCAGGCGTATTTCTTCTTCTCATCCATTACCCCTTCCGTCAGGCGTTCCTGCCAGCCCTCCTCGAAGTAGCGCACTATGGCATCGGCAATCTGCTGTGCCTCGGGCTCCACCACGAAACCCACCTTGCCGTCAGGCACTATCTCGGCCAGTCCGCCCACGTTGGTCA
This sequence comes from Bacteroidales bacterium, assembly GCA_045222795.1. Lineage (GTDB taxonomy): Bacteria > Bacteroidota > Bacteroidia > Bacteroidales > P3 > Colimorpha. Next base: position 6,018 of record JBGUZF010000114.1, on the reverse strand, counting down.
CCACCATTGGCTTGCCAAAGTGGAAGGCTATCTGGGTGACGCCGCTCTGCGTGGCGGTCTTGTAGGGCTGTACCACCAGGTCGGCAGCGCAGAAGTAGCGGTTCACCTCGTGGTCGGGGATGAAGTCGGTGTGCATCACCACACGGCTGTCGATGTCCAATCGCCGCAGTAGGTCCATATAAGGCTTTGGGTCGCCGTAGAACTCGCCAGCAACGATGAGTTTTACGCCCAGGTGTTCCATACGCTCGTCAGCCATGGCGTTGAGTAGGAGGTCGAGACCCTTGTAGTCGCGTATGAAACCGAAGAAGAGTACGTAGTGTTGGTTCTCGCGCAGCCCTATCAAGTCGAGGGCTTCTTTGCGCGGGAGTGTGGCGCCGTAGTGGTCGTAGAGGGGGTGTGGACAGAAGACGCGCGGCTTGTGGTGGTGTGGGTCGAAGAGGTCGGCGTCGGCCAGCACCGACTTCGACATAGCCACCATGCCGTCGACCGAGCCTACGAAGTATTTGGCAAATAGCCTGTCTCCAGGGCGCTTCTCGTGGGGTATCAGATTGTCGAGTATTGCTATGCGTCGTTTGCCCTTGTGACCTGCGATACGCAGAGTTGTGCCCAGCGCCGGAGCCATGAAAGGCAGCCAAAACTTGGTAATCACCAGGTCGGGTTTCTGTCGTCGGATATACAGGCCTGTGCGCAGCCAACTGAAGGGGTTGATGGCGTTGAGCATGCGCGTAATCTTCAACCCTTCGGGAGCAGGCTCGCTGCTGTACTGTGTCTTGCCGGGGAAGAGAAACGAGGGGTATTGCAGTGTGAAGGTGACCACCTCCACCTCGTGCCCGTGGTTTTGATATTCGTATGCCAACCGTTCGTTGAAGGCCGAGAGACCTCCGCGGTAGGGCCACGCCGTCCCCAAAATTATTATTTTCATTTATAGTTGGAAGTTAATGGGAAGTGTGTATTGTACGCGGACCTTCTTGCATCTTCTTGTCTTGCCAGGTTTCCACTTAGGCATGGCTTTCACCACCCGCTCGGCCTCGGCGGCGAGTATCGGGTTCGGGTTGCCGACGCTCTTCACATTGCTCACCGTGCCGTCTTTCTCCACCACAAAGCTGACAAACACCTTGCCCTCGATTCCCTCGGCCTTGGCCTCCTCGGGGTACTTGATATTCGTGGTCAGGTACTGATACAGTTTGTCCATGCCGCCGCGGAACTTGGGGTTGTGCTTCACAACGACATACACGTCGTCGCCTTTCTGGGCAGGGAAGGTTGCTTCGTTCTGCGCAGCGGCGGCGAAGCCCGCCAACATCAGCATGAGTATCAGATATAGTTTCTTCATAGTGTAGGTTTTTATTTTTATACCATAATAACACGTTATGCCGCCTTTTATTGTGCTGATGCTAAAATAAAGGCAATCATAAAATATTTTTGCGGTATTGAAATTTATTTGTATCTTTGTACTCTTCAAATCCGCAAGGATATTATTAAAATTATTAACAATCAAAAACATAAAACTAAATCATTATGCAGAAAAAAGGCAACAAGTACGGTACTCACCGCGTCATCGAGCCGAAGGGTGTTCTCCCTCAGCCCGCCAACAAGCTTGACAACAACATGGATGAGATTTGGGACAACGAGATCCTCATCGACGTTCAGACCCTGAACATCGACTCTGCTTCCTTCACCGACATCCACAACTATGCCAAGCAGCAGGCCGGCGAAGGTGCCCCTGTCGAGAAGGTTATGGAAGAAGTCAAGAAGGAAATGCTCCTCAATGTCGAGCTCCAGGGCAAGCACCGCAACCGTCGTACTGGTTCGGGCGGCATGCTCCTCGGCAAGGTCGAGAAGATCGGCGACGCCCTGAAGGGCAAGATCGACCTCAAGGAAGGCGACCGTATCGCTACCCTCGTCAGCCTCTCGCTGACTCCTCTCCGCATCGATGAGATCCTCGAGATCCGTCCCGACGTCGATCAGGTCGACATCAAGGGCAAGGCCATCCTCTTCGAGAGCGGCATTTATGCCAAGATCCCGACCGACATGCCCGAGAAGCTCGCCCTGAGTGCCCTCGACGTGGCCGGTGCTCCCGCCCAGACCGCTAAACTGTGCCAGTATGGCCAGACCGTCGTCATCCTCGGCGCCGGCGGCAAGAGCGGCATGCTCTGCGCCTACGAGGCCAAGAAGCGCGTCGGCGTGACCGGCAAGGTCATCGGCATCGCCAACAGCCCCAAGAGCACCCAGCGTATCAAAGACCTCGGCTTCTGCGACATCGTCGAGAGTGCCGCCGGCATGACTCCAGTGCAGGTCTATGAGCTTATAGAGCGCCTCACCAACGGCAAGATGGCCGACGTCACCATCAACTGCGTCAACGTGCCCGACCAGGAGATGACCGCCGTGCTCTGCACCAAAGACGACGGTATCGTCTACTTCTTCAGCATGGCCACCAGCTTCACCAAGGCCAGCCTCGGTGCAGAAGGCATCGGCGCCGATGTGAACATGATCATGGGTAACGGCTACACCAAAGGTCACGCCGAGTTCACCCTCCAGGAACTCCGCGAGTGCCCGAAGCTCCGCAAGATCTTCGAGGAACTTTACGCCTAAGCCGCCCTACGGCCAAATTTAGTTAAGAGCACCTGCGGGCAGGGGGACCTTCCCGCAGGTTTTTTTGATTTATGGGTCGCTATTTTATACATCTGGCCTATAACGGTACGAACTACTGCGGTTGGCAGACGCAGCTGGAACTGCCTACGGTGCAGCAGACGCTGGAGTCGGCATTGTCGACATTGCTGCGCCAACCTATCGCCGTGGTGGGCTGCGGCCGTACGGATACAGGGGTGCATGCCAGCGATTTCTATGCGCACTTTGTTAGTGAGGAGTTAGGAGTTAGGAGTGAGGAGTTAGTGTTTAAACTGAACAACATCTTACCGCCGGATATTGCTATCTTCGATATCTTCCCTGTGGCCGACAATGCCCATGCGCGCTATGACGCGACGGCCCGTACCTACCAGTATTACGTCAGCGACCGTCGACTTCCGTTCCGCCAGGGGCAGTACTGCCGCATATACTACCGTCCCGACATCGACAAGATGAATGAGGCTGCAAAGGTGCTGATGGAATACGACGACTTCACAAGTTTTGCCAAACTGCACACGCAGGTGAAGACTAACATCTGCCACCTGACGCAGGCCGAGTGGACCGAGGAGGAGGACGGATGGGTCTTCACCATCCGCAGCAACCGCTTCCTGCGCAATATGGTGCGGAGCGTGACTGGCACACTGCTTGACGTGGGACGCGGCAAACTGACGATAGAAGGACTGCGCGAGATAATAGAGAAGAAGGACCGCTGCGCCGCCGGCGTCAGTATGCCTGCCTGCGGCCTGTTCCTTACCAAAGTTGAATATCCATACCTATGAAATACATCGAGGTGACATTTACGATGGAGTCGACGGAACTGTTCCGCGACTTGCTGATAGATACACTGGGCAACGAAGGCCCCTACGAGAGTTTCGTGGAGACTAAGGACGGTCTGCAGGCCTATGTGCAGGCTCCGCAATACGACCCGCAGTGGCTCGCCGCCACAGTGCAGGCTTTCCCCGTGCCGCTGAAGTATAAGGCCGAGGAGATGGAGGACAAGGATTGGAACGCCGAGTGGGAGAAGGGACATCAGGCAGTTTTAGTCGAATACAATGGTGGCAGCATCTGGGTGCGTGCCCCCTTCCACCTTCACCGCACAGATGTCGACTACGAACTTATCATCGAACCGAAAATGAGTTTCGGCACCGCCCACCACCCCACGACCTACATGATGCTCAGCTATGTTGCCGAGTTAGATATAGTGGGCAAGCGTGTGCTCGACATGGGTTGCGGTACCGCCGTGCTGGCCATCCTCGCCAAGATGCGCGGCGCCGCCTATGTGGAGGGTATCGACGTCGACGAATGGGCCTACAGCAACGCCCTCGAGAACGCCGCCTCTAACAATGTGGAGATAAACCTCAAACTTGGCGATGCTAGTTCCATACAGGGTACCTTAGACATCATCATTGCCAATATTAATCGCAACATCCTTCTGGCTGACATGGACAAATACGCCGCGGCGTTGAACTCTGGCGGTACACTGCTCCTCAGCGGCTTCTACCGTGCCGACGAAGAGGTGTTGGTGGCAAAAGCCAACGAACTCGGAATGACCCTTAAGAGCAGCAAGAACCGCGACGGCTGGAGCGCGTTGGAACTCAATAAGAACTAAAGATATTTCAATCAGAACTATCAGAACTGCTTTAGTTTTGTTTGAGAAAGAAAAGATATGATAGTTTGCATTGCTGAGAAACCGAGTGTGGCGCGCGAGATTGCCAAGGTGCTGGGGGCTACCGCCTCACACGACGGCTATATCGAGGGCAACGGCTATCAGGTGACCTGGACCTACGGCCACCTCTGCACCCTCAAGGAGCCGCAGGATTACTGCGATCAGTGGCGCCGATGGAGTGTCTCTGCCTTGCCGATGATACCACCCCGCTTTGGCATCAAGCTGATAGAAAATGACGGCTATAAGAAGCAGTTCGCCGTCATTGAGCGTCTGATGCAGGCCGCCGACGGCATCATCAACTGCGGCGATGCGGGGCAGGAGGGTGAGCTCATCCAGCGCTGGGTTATGCAGAAAGCCGGTGCCAAATGTCCTGTGCAGCGCCTGTGGGTGTCGAGCCTCACAGAGGAGGCCATACGCGAGGCCTTCGCCAACCTCAAGCCGCAGGACGAATATCAGAGTCTCTACGAGGCCGGTCTCTGCCGTGCCATCGGCGACTGGCTCCTCGGCATGAACGCCACGCGCCTATACACCATACGTTTTGCTACCGCCAAAGGACAGGTGCTCTCCATCGGTCGCGTGCAGACCCCCACGCTGGCCATGATAGTGAAGCGCCACTTCGAAATCAAGGACTTCAAGCCTGAGAAATACTGGATACTCTCTACCGTCTATCGCAACGTCGTCTTCTCCTCTACCAAGGGCAAGATAAAGAAACCCGAAGAGGGACAGGCTGCACTAGAGGCCATCAAGCAGGCCGACTTCGAGGTGTCCGACATACAGCAGAAGGCTGGCACCGAGGCACCGCCGCGACTCTTCGACCTCACCTCGTTGCAGGTGGAGTGCAACAAGAAATACTCCTTCTCGGCCGACGACACGCTGAAACACATACAGAGCCTTTACGAGAAGAAACTCACCACCTATCCGCGTGTCGACACTACCTACCTCTCCGACGACGTATACGCCAAGTGTCCGCGTATCCTGCAGGGCATCACGCCTTACGCGCCGCTCATACAGCCCCTGATGGGCAAGAAGTTGAAGAAGAGCAAGAAGGTCTTCGACAGTTCGAAGGTTACCGACCACCACGCTATAATTCCCACAGGTACCAATCCGCAGACCGCGAGCCTCACAACCGACGAAAAGCGCGTCTACGATCTTGTGGCCCGTCGCTTTATCGCCGTCTTCTACCCCGACTGCAAGTTCTCGACGACAACGGTGATGGGCGAGGTCAAGGAGGTGGAATTCAAGGCTACCGGCAAGCAGATACTCGAAGAGGGCTGGCGTACGGTCTTCGGCGGACGTGGCACCACGCCCGACGAGGAGGGCAAGAAAGGTGACGAAGAGGAGCAGGTGCTGCCTAAGTTCGACAAGGGCGAGCACGGTCCCCACGAGCCGAGCCTCACCGAGAAGCAGACCATGCCCCCCAAACCCTATACTGAAGCCACGCTGCTGCGTGCTATGGAGACCGCCGGCAAGACGGTGGAGAACGAGGAGTTGCGCGACGCGTTGAAGGCCAACGGCATCGGCCGTCCTTCGACGCGTGCCGCCATCATAGAGACGCTTTACAAGCGGCAGTATATCTCAAAGGTGCGCAAGAGTTTGGAACCAACGCCTACGGGCATAGCCTTGATAGGAGTGATACAGGAGGAGTTGCTGAAGAGTGCCGAACTCACGGGCCAGTGGGAGAAGAAGCTGCGCGACATAGAGGCCCACAAATACAGCGCTCCGCAGTTCAT
>JBGUZF010000113.1:0-2185 GCA_045222795.1 Bacteroidales bacterium | reverse complement strand
TGAAAAGTGAAAAGTGAAAGGTGAAAAAGATTACGCTCATATTAATGCTGTTATGCGTGGCCGTATCGGCTGCTGCGCAGAGTACCTGGGGTACACAACACCGGGTCAATCCTGCACAGCAGGGTTTTGACACAGACAGCTACCTGCAAGACCACGACAGCGTCACAATGGTGCGGTGTTCACAGTGGGCAATCAAGGCATACATGGACCCAAAGTACCACCAAGAGCCAATCAACGACGGCAGGATAAGAATGCGCAGCGGCAACCCTAGAGGAGGTGCAAATGTGCACGAGTGCCACAGTGACAACAAGTTGGCGCAGGAAGTCTACCAAGCACGACTGGATAGGCTCCGTAATGTCAGCCTCAAGCCGCTGTCGCATGAGTCGGAACTGATAGTGACTAACTTTGAGTTGCTTACAGGTACCAGAAACAGCATAGACCATAACCCCACCGGTACGCAGTATGTGTCTAGCATGACGTTGACGGAGATGTTTCTAAAATAGTTCATCCATAAAATGAACAGGAAAATGAAAGCGTTAATTATTGTTCTTGCAGCCCTGGGAATAACCGGTGCGACAGCGGCGGGCTTGTTGAACCATCCCAGTTTCGGACGAAAGATGTCGAAAGAGCGTAAAGCTCGTATTGAGGCGTCGCCCAACTACAGCGACGGCGAGTTCCAAAACGAGGTTCCCACCCCCCAGTATACAGGCGAGAAGAGCGGTTTAGGTGCCTTGTGGGAATTTGCCACAGGAAGGGACGACAGCCGTTTCCCATCGGAGCCGCTCGAAGTGGTGAGAACAGACCTCCAATGTCTTCCCACCGACCAAGACTGGCTTGTGTGGTTCGGCCATTCGTCATACCTCTTCTGTCTGGAGGGTAAGCGCTACTTGGTCGACCCCGTGTTGAAGATGGAGTTTCCCGTAACAACGATGATGAGTCCGTTCAAGGGCACAGACATCTATACGCCAGAGGATATGCCAGACATCGATGTGCTGATTATCACACATGAGCATTGGGACCATCTGGATTATGCCACCCTGCGGGATATTCGCCACAAGGTGAAGCGGGTTGTGTGTCCCCTCGGTGTAGCGGAGTATCTGGAATACTGGAAATACACCCCTGACAGTATTGCGGAGCTCGACTGGTACGACGCCGTCGATCATCCATCTTCGAAAATCACTTGCCTGCCCACGCGCCATTTCTCCAACCGACTTCTCAAACGTAACCAAACGCTCTGGGCCTCCTTTATGGTCGAGGCTGGTGGCAGAAAGGTGTATGTAGGCGGCGACGGGGGCTACGACCACCGTTTCAAGCGGATATATGAGCAATACGGCTCAGTCGACCTCGCCTTGATGGAAAACGGCCAGTATAACAAAGAATGGGCTTACATCCACCTGATGCCCGAAGATTTGGAAAAAGCTATCATCGACCTGCAGGCCAAGCAGGTGTTTACGGTGCATCACGACAAATTTGCCCTCGCCAAACACTCGTGGTCGGAACCCGACAGCGTGGCGCACGACATCGCCAAGCGGCATAACATTCATCTTCTCGACCAGGCCATTGGCACTGTGATAATGTTCTAACACATTTTATAAAAAATAATATGAAGATTCTCTATTTCACCGCCACGGGCAACTGCCTCCATGTGGCCAAACAGTTGGGCGGCGAGCTGCTGTCGATTCCGCAAGGGTACTTTACGTCGACACATTAGAAGCATTATCGGAATGACACACAAACTGACAACAGAGGAGATGGGGCGCATGAGCGTTGAGGAGTTTCGCGAGAGCGAGAAACTGCCGCTCACGGTGGTGCTCGACAATGTGCGGTCGCTGAACAACATAGGCTCTGTGTTCCGCACCAGCGATGCCTTCCGCGTGGAGCATATCGCTCTCTGCGGCATCACGGCGACACCGCCGCACCGCGAGATACACAAGACCGCCCTTGGCGCCGAAGAGAGCGTCGAGTGGAGCTATCACGAGGACACTGTTGAATGCGTGCAGGAGCTGAAGGCTCGGGGGTATATGGTGTATGCCGTCGAGATAGCGCACGACAGCATGAAACTCGGCGCTGACGAGGTTGCCACCGACAAGCCGGTGGCTATCGTTTTCGGCAACGAGATAGATGGTGTGCAGGAGGAGGTGATGGGGTTGTGCGACGGTTTTCTAGAGATACCACAGGGTGGCAC
>JBGUZF010000112.1:0-5176 GCA_045222795.1 Bacteroidales bacterium | reverse complement strand
TGGGTAGTTGGTAGTGGGTAGTTGGCAGCATTGTTGTCGAATGCTACGCACTAACCACTACCCACTAATCACTACTTACTGAGCCTTTTCGCACTTTTTCTCGCAGGGCTTGTCGCACTTCTTGTCGCAAGCTTTCTCGCACTCCTGGCCTTCGGCCTTCTGGCACTTGTGCTCGCCTTCCTTGGCGCAGCAGGCATGCTCCTCGGCAACACCTTCGGCTTTGCAGCACATGGCGCTGTCGCCCTCGTGCATGCACTTGTGCTCGCACTGCTCAACGGCGGCGCACTCTTCGGCTACGGGCTCTTCGGTGGTTTTGTTGTTGCAGCAGGCGGTCATGGCGAACATCACCATGGCGGCGGCAACGGTAAACAGAACTTTCTTCATTGTTTTGATGTTTTTGGTTTGTTAATAAAATATTGATTGAATGAATTGGTTACAAAGGTAAGTTGCAGTGTTTCTTCATGGGCAGGCTGTCCTTCTTGGTCTGCAGGGCCTGGAGGGCACGGATGACGCGGAAGCGCGTGTTGCGCGGCTCGATGACATCGTCGATGTAGCCGTATTTGGCGGCGTTGTAGGGGTTGGCGAAGAGGTCGTTGTACTCCTTCTCCTTGGCGGCGATGAACTGGGCCTTCTCCTCGGGGTCGGTGATTTCCTTCAGGGCGCGGCCGTGCAGCACCTCGGTGGCGCCGCTGGCACCCATGACGGCAATCTGGGCCGTGGGCCATGCGTAGTTGATGTCCGAGCGGAGCTGCTTGCAGCTCATCACGATGTGGGCACCGCCGTAGCTCTTGCGCAGGGTGACGGTCACCTTGGGCACCGTGGCCTCGCCGTAGGCATAGAGGAACTTGGCACCGTGGACGATGACGCCGTTGTACTCCTGGCCGGTGCCGGGCAGGAAGCCGGGCACGTCGACGAGGGTCACCAGCGGGATATTGAAGGCGTCGCAGAAACGCACGAAGCGGGCGCCCTTGCGGCTGCTGTTGCAGTCGAGCACGCCGGCCATCGACTTGGGCTGGTTGGCAACCACACCCACGCTCATGCCGCCCATGCGGGCGAAGCCAACCACCAGGTTGGGGGCGAACTTCTCGTGGACCTCGAGGAACTTGCCGTCGTCAACGATGGCGTTGATAACCTCTTTCACATCGTAGGCCTCGTTGGGGTTCTCGGGGATGATGTGGTTCAGGCTGTCCTCAAGACGGTCGATGGGGTCTTCGGTGGCCATGAAGGGGGCCTCCTCGAAGTTGTTGCTGGGGATGTAGCCTACCAGGTCGCGGATGAGCTCGATGGTGCTCTCCTCGGTCTCGCCGACGAAGTGTGCCACACCGCTCTTGGTGGCATGTACCATGGCGCCGCCAAGCTTGTCGACGCTGACGTCCTCGCCCGTAACGGTCTTCACCACCTTCGGGCCGGTGAGGAACATATAGCTGTTCTCTTTGGACATGAGGATGAAGTCGGTCAGTGCGGGACTATAGACCGAGCCACCGGCGCAGGGGCCGAAGATGGCGCTGATCTGGGGCACCACACCCGAGGCAAGGATGTTGCGCTCGAAAATCTCGGCATAGCCGGCCAGGGCGTTGATGCCTTCCTGGATACGTGCTCCGCCCGAGTCGTTAAGTCCGATGACGGGGGCGCCGACCTTCACGGCCTGGTCCATCACCTTGCAGATCTTCAATGCCATGGTCTCGCTCAGCGAGCCGCCCAGCACCGTGAAGTCCTGTGCGAAGACGTACACCTGGCGGCCGTTGATGGTGCCGTAGCCGGTGACCACGCCGTCGCCGAGGAACGACTTCTTCTGCATGTCGAAGTTGGTGCAGCGGTGGGTGACGAACATGTCGAATTCTTCAAACGAACCCTCGTCAAGGAGCAGGGCGATACGCTCGCGGGCCGTCAACTTGCCCTGTTCGTGCTGCTTGTCGATACCTTTCTGGCCTCCGCCAATCTTGGCTTCGCCACGCTTGTCAAGCAGCTCTTTAATCTTCTGTTCAAAAGCCATATTACTATTGTTTGATTGTTTGATTGCGTGATTGTTTGTTTACTTGCAGCAGAACTCGGTCAGCACGCCCAGGGTGCTCTTGGGGTGCAGGAAGCCAATCTTCAGGCCTTCGGCGCCGGGACGGCTCTGCTGGTCTATCAGTCGGACACCCTTCTCCTTGGCATCGTTCAGGGCCTGGTCGGTGTTCTCCATGGCGAAGGCCATGTGGTGCATGCCGCCCTTGCCGCCGTTCTTCTCGATGAAAGCGGCTATGGTGCTCTCGGGGCAAGTGGGCTCGAGGAGCTCAATCTTGACGTCGCCGCAGCGGAAGAAGGCCGTCTTTACTTTCTGGTCCTTTACTTCTTCGATGGCGTAGCATTTCAATCCCATAACGTCCTCCCAGTAGCGGATAGCCTCGTCGAGGTTCGTCACGGCAATACCGATGTGTTCAATGTGTGAAGGTGTCATAATTTTATATTTTATTAGTTTATATTAATAATTAAGGCTCACGCTTTTAGCCATAAAAAAGGCCATTGCATGAGAATGCAAATATACAAAAAATATTTCACCTGTAGTAAAAAAAGTTAAAACGGCACCCGAAAGAGGTGCCGTTTAACATTTTATGCCCAGCGTATGTAGTCTTTCTTGCGGGGCAGGGGAGGGGCGGCGGGCTTGGCCGCATAGCCTACCACGAGGTGGTCTATGCCTTCGTAGTCGCCCTCGATGCCGAGTTCCTTGAGCAGGGTCTTGCCTTCCTCGCTGTCGAACTCTTCCTTTGCACGGTGTATCCAGCACGAGCCCAGGCCCACGGCCTCGGCGGCATTGGCCATGTTGGCAAGCACGGCGCAGCCGTCGTGGAAGTAGGTGGGCACCTTACGGTCGGCAAGCACCACGAGCAGCACTGGGGCACCGTAGAAGGGGTCGAAGCCCTCGAGGGGTGTCTCGCCGCGCTGCACCTTCAGCTGGTTCCATATCTTGGCGTTCATCGCCGACAGGCGGTCGCGCAGACTTTTGTCGGTCACCGCAACTATCACGGGACTCTGCTTGCCGTGGCCTGTGGGAGCCCACGTGCCGGCCTCGCATATGGCGGCTATAAGTTCCTTGGCAGGCATATCCTGCGAAAAAGCACGGCAGCTGCGCCGTGCTTTCATATTGTCCAAAGCAGCCTGGTTTATCATTGTTTCAGGGTGTTGAGCAGGGTCATGATGGCCGACGCCGTGGCGGCGGTCTGCGTAATGTTCTGCGTGTTGAGGTTGCTCAGCCCCGAAGTGGCCAGAAGCTTGTCGACGAATGCCGTTGCGTTGCTGCTGGTGATGAGACCGGCCGAGCTCGAAATCAGACCGCTGGTGAAAGCCTTGCGGTAGGTGCTGTTGCTGCGGTTGTTCTTCAGGTTGGTGTAGGCTGTGGCAAGGGCGATGGCGTTGTTGAGGTTGGTGGTGTTGGTCAGGTCAACGGTGCCGGTGCTCTTGTACGAGCGGTAGAGGCTCTGTACGGCGGTGCCGCAGCTCTTGCCTGTGGCGCTGGCTACGGTGTCGCTGCTGGCGGCACTCTGGATGGTGCTGCACGATGTTAATGCCAAGGTGGCGAAGCACATGAGAAGAAGTCCTAAACGTTTCATAATGAATGTTTATTTTAATTATTCCAATGTTGTTTATTGTGCAAAGATACGAAAAAAATGAGAATTGCAAGCGCAATTCTCATTTTTTCCAGAAGTGTGGCGTTATATCTTGCAGCGTGTCGTGCACCACGCGGTAGAGCCTCTGGTTGGTGGTGCGGCTCTTCAGTGGGCCCAGGTGCGAGAGGTAGGGGCCCAGCTTGATGTAGTCGAAGTTCGACAGGCTCACCTGCGGCGAGAGCAGCGTGCGGCCGCTCCACCAGGCTATGTGCAGCTTGGGGTGGCGGCGGCGCAGCCATCCCGCCATGCGGTCGACCTCTTGCGGCTGGGCGTCGCCGCCCATGAGGCTCAGACAGGTCACCTCGTTCTTCTGGTGGTCGAGCATGCACTCCACGGCCTCCTCGGTCAGCGGCTTGCCGTCGTCGCCCCAGAGGTGCTTCGAGTGGCACCCCGGGCAGCGGCAGGGACAGCCCGTGAGGTTGACGGCCAGCGTCACCTCGTCGGGTATTTCCTGGAATACTATTGCTGTGTCGATATAGCGGAGCATATTATTGCATGGTGGCGTAGAAGCGGCGGCTGGCCTCTTCCTGGCGCGGTTTGCTGAAGTTCGACACACGGCGCAGGTAGCCGATGACGCGGGTCAGGTAGTCGACATTCTTCGAGTGGCAGTGTGGGCACTCCTTGAGGTAGCGCTTGTCGATATGACCGCAGTCATTACATACGGTGTTAGGAATGTTGAATGTGAAGTAGTTACAGCCTTCCTTGGCAGCTACCTTCAACAGGTGCAGATACTGCTCCTTAGAGAGGTGCTCGTCGAGGTTCATGTGGAGAGCAGAACCACCGGTGAGATGCTCGATGTAGGGAGCGCCGTGGAGCTTAAACTTGTCGATAACTGACAGTGAGTCGTCCTCTACTACATAGAAGTAGCTGTTGTAGCAGTCGCGTGGTACAAAATAGCCGTCCTCACGATCCCACTTAGCATGCTTAACACCTACGTTCTCGGCAGGAATCATCTCACAGTTGAACATCACATCCTTAGTGCGATACTGCTTGTTGTACTTCTCAATGAGTCCGAGGATGCCCTGTACGAACTTCTTGTAGTCATCGTTAGGAGTAATCTTCAAGCCCATGAACTCAGCAGCCTCTACCAGACCATTGATACCAATGGTGAGATACTGACGGGCAATATTGATGTAGCCAGCATCGAAGAGTGGTAACATACCGTGGGCCTGCAGGTCTTTCAGATTCTCGTTGTAAGCCAACTGAACCTTATGACAGAGGTCGATAACGCTACCCAGATACTCCAAGTAGTCAAGCTTGTGGTTAACAGCATACTGTACGCAACGGTTCAGGTTGATGGTGAGTACAGACTTAGAACCTGTAGATACGCCACCTGCACCCAGTGTGTAGCTGAAGCCATTGTCGGTAATCTCGTTGCGCAGACGGCAGCAAGAGCTCAGTGAGTCGGCGTTGTCGCTCATATAAGTAAAGAACGAGTGACCTTCTGAATACATCTCTGCGGTGAAGTCACCCCATTCGGGATCCATGGGCTCACCCTCTTTGGTGGTAAGCAGGGCCATTGTCTCTAC
>JBGUZF010000111.1:0-2313 GCA_045222795.1 Bacteroidales bacterium | reverse complement strand
GATGGCCGCACAGGCCCTGCGGCTGGCCGAAGAGGCCATCGGACCTTTCGAGACCGAATATATCGAGGCGGCATCGCCACTCACCATACGCGACTACAACGGCACCACCGAGGGTTCCTGCTACGGTCTCCACAGCAGCACCCTCAACCCAGCCCTCACCACACTCTCCACCCGCACACGGCTGGAGAATCTTTACCTCACCGGTCAGGACGTCAACTTCCACGGCATGGTGGGCACCTCGCTCACCGCCGTCCTCACCGCCGAGACCATCGTGGGCCGCAACGTCATCGTCAATCAGATTAACCGAGAAAGAAAACAAACAATATAACGATATGGATACTATTAAAATGAAACTGATCTACCCGAAGTGGAAAAAACTCCCCGGGCAGACAACCTTCAACCTCCCGCCTCACGGCCCCGTGGCCTACGCCGCCACCCTGCCCGAGTATGTGGACATCGACTTCGTGGACGAGAACGTCGAGGAACTCAACTTCGACGACCCCTGCGACATCGTCTCACTCTCCACCATGCTCTCCACGCAGGTAAAGCGCGCCTGGGAGATTGCCGACGAATATCACAAGCGCGGCAAGACCGTCCTCGCCGGCGGCATCAGCGCCATGCTCCATGCCGAAGAGTTTGTCAACCATGTCGACAGCCTCTTTCTCGGCGAGAGTGAGTGCCGCTCCGAGCAGGTGCTACTCGACTGGAAAGAGGGCAAGCTGAAGAAGGTATATAACTTCCTCGGCAAGCAGCCTCCCATCGAGTGCGTGGGCCCCTGCCGCCGCGACCTCTACAAACGTGAGCTCTACAACCACAAGGGTGTGCAGATGGTCGACCTCTTCCACGCCTCGCGTGGCTGCCGCTTCAGCTGCTACCCCTGCGCCGTAAGTTACCTCGGCGGCCGCAAGTTCCGTCCCCGTCCCGTCGACAAGGTGGTCGAGGATATGGCCGGTATCGACAACAACCGCCTCTTCATCGTCGACAACTCCCTCGCCCAGGACAAGGAATGGGAGAAAGAGCTCTTCCGCGCCATCGCGCCGCTCAAGAAAAAATGGATATCCCACACCATCGAGGACGACCCCGAGGTGCTCGACCTCGCCGCAAAGGCCGGCGCATGGTATGTCTACCAAGCCGTCTACGACACCTCCGACTATATCAGAGAGCGTGTCAAGCGCTACCACGACGTAGGCATCGGCGTCGAGGGCACCATCCTGCTGGGCCTCGACAACCAGACCGTCGACGACTGCAAGCGCCTAATCGACTTCCTCCTCACCATCAACCTCGACCTCGCCGAGTTTACCATCATGACCCCCTTCCCACATACCAAGGCCTACGACGACTATCTGCGCCAAGGCCGTATCTTCGACTTCGACTGGAACCACTACAACGCCGGTCAGGTGGTCTTCAAGCCCGCCCTGATGACCCCCGACGAGCTGCAGGAGGTCTACGAGTACGCTTGGAAGACCTTCTACGCCGACGAGACCCAGGAGTCGAAGATGTTCCGCCTCTTCTGCAACGTGGCCCTGCGCGAGATGAATGAGGGCACCTACCGTCCCCGCAACCGCGCCCTCGCCAACAAGAGCTTCGGCAAGGATGTCGACCGCAGCATCAAAACCCACCAAAACGCTTTCTAATTGAAAGTTGAAAATTGAAAATTGAAATTTATGAAAGTTTCAGAAACATATTACGACGAGTTGTTCCCGTTCCTCGGCCAATGGGACATGGAGTCGCTGTGCGGCCTCAAGATCCGCACTGTCGACGGCAAGACCTACGTCATCGTCACCGAGCTTTATCAGGAGAACCCCGGTTCCTCCGTCACCTACACCGGCGAATACCTCAAGCAGCAGATCTGCAAGGCCAAGGACCTCGACCCCGACAATATCGTCTATCTCGAGTGCACACCAAACACCAACTCCAAGTTATCGTTCTACGACGAGGAGTTCTTCGAGGTCAACTTCGCCGCCGACCCACAGAACCGCTACCGCCGCCTCTCGGCCGACGAGGTGAAACATATCGTTGGCTGATGCGTCGCAGCCTGCTCATAGCACTGCTCATCTTTGCCGTAGGCACCGCCACGGCACAGACCATCGTGCACCTGCCCGGCACCAAGGCCACCCTCGAGTGCTACCCCGCCAACACCTCTCACCTCTCACCTCTCACCTCTCACCTTGCCGTCGTGGTTTGCCCCGGCGGCAGCTACAGTTGGCTCGACTACCAAGTCGAGGGTGTCGAGGTGGCGCAATGGCTGCAGGCCCACGGCATATCGGCCTACGTGCTGCGCTACCGTGTGCAAGGCTGGTGGGCATGGGCCAC
>JBGUZF010000110.1:0-5270 GCA_045222795.1 Bacteroidales bacterium | reverse complement strand
CGCGGCCGCTGGAGAGAGTTGACGGATAAAGAGGTGGGGTTCCTCAAAATGATATAATACAACTATGGGTCACATTATAGCACTGGTAGATAAAGGCCTGGTGTCTTCTTTCAAATCCTTTGAGAAAAAGTATAGCAGTCTTGAAGGGGGCAGTAATGACTATCAGATAAGCACGCCGCGCCTGCAAGGCTTGTTCCTTGAATTAAAGGAAATAATACATCCGTTGAACGGCGAGTTCGCAATGGCGGACAATATGGTGGATACAGGCAAGTATCTTGATGCTGAATATGTCTTCGGGAAAGATGTTGTTTGGATGGAGTTGGCCTATTCCGATGTACAGAATGTCATTGGCGAGGTAGCGGCGATTGCACGGAAACACAAGGTGGCTTTGTACGATATTGATGGCAAACGTGTGTTTCTTTCCAACGGTTTGATTGTCAATAAAAAGACGGACGGGGTACGAGATTGGGGTGTCGCCCTGGCGGTTGCTTTTGTTATGCTGTTAATGTTGTTGGTTAACCTATGACCATGCCTCTCCGAGGCTATTCTCCGATAAGGAAGACGGTATTGCGTTTATGGAGGTCTATGGCCTCCTTTTCTTTTTTCCAGCGGGCGGCGGTGAGCGAGCGGATGTACTGCGTGGGCAGGGTGAGGTCGCAGGCCACGCAAATCATGGTATTGGGCTGGAGCACAGTGCTCAGTGCCTCCAGCATCTGGTTGTTACGGTATGGGGCTTCGATGAATATCTGCGTCTGGTGCTCGCGGTGCAGACGCTCTTCGAGGTGCTTTATTGCACTGGCGCGACGGCTTTTGTCGACAGGCAGATAGCCGACGAAGGCGAACGACTGGCCGTTGAAGCCGCTGGCCATCAGCGCCAGCATGAGCGACGAGGGCCCCACGAGCGGCACCACCTCGATGCCACGCCGTTGCGCCACGCGGGTAATCATCGCCCCCGGGTCGGCCACACAAGGCAAGCCGGCCTCGCTGAGCAGACCGATGTTCTCGCCGCGTTCTATGGCATCCAGATAGTTGCCAATCTCTTCGTGCGAGGTATGCTCGTTGAGCTCAAAAAACTGTGTGTCGTCGATAGGGTAGGGGTAGCCTGCCTTCTTGAGGAAACGGCGCGCCGTGCGCAGCTCCTCGACTATGAAAGTGTGGCACGAGGCCAGCAATTCGCTGTTGGCAGAGGGTAGGGAAGAGGCAATATCTTCGGCGCCGATTGGAACGGGGAAAAGTATCAGTCGTCCATTCATAGAGTCCTTATATGTTGTAATTCATGTGCAAAAGTACAAACTTTTGGTAATGTGACAAAATATTTTTCCGTATGTCGCAAAAAAGCAGTATCTTTGCAGTCTAAAAACAATTGAATATGGCACAATTTGAAATAGGCGACAAAGTGAAGTTCCTCAACTCCGTGGGAGGGGGAATCGTAAGGAAGATACAGGGCGGGCAGGTGTTCGTTGAGGACGAGAGCGGCTTCGATATGCCGTTTGCGCCCAATGAGCTGATACGCATGGCCTACCAAGGCAAGGTGGGGCAGGTCTTTAATGATGAGAACATCGGCCAGAGCGCCGAGCAGAAGGCCAAAGCCGAGCACCGCGAGCCCACGCAGCTGGAGCTGATAGAGGAGAACCGCCGCCTCCGCAGCCAGAACGCCAACCTGCAGGACCAGATAAAGCAATTGAAGAGCCAGGTGCTCTCGCTGCAAAGAACCATAGCACGTATATCATGAGCAGACAAATCAAGATAGGCAATCTGACGCTGGGCGGTGGAGCGCCCGTCCGCGTGCAGAGCATGACGAATACCGACACGATGGACACCCGCGCCACCGTGGAGCAGGCGCTCCGCATGGTGGAGGCGGGCTGCGAGCTGGTGCGCATCACGGCGCCCGATGTGAAGGCGGCGGAGAACCTCGGCCGCATCAAGGAGGAACTGCTGAAGCGCGGCTGCGAGGTGCCGCTGGTAGCCGACATCCACTTCAACCCCAAGGCCGCCGAGGTGGCCGCCACACTGGTGGAGAAGGTGCGCGTCAACCCCGGCAACTACACCGACCGCAATACCGGCAAACTGGAGTTCACCGAGCAGGAATACAACGACGAGCTGAAAAGGATAGGGGAGAGAATGTCCTCGCTGATAGAGATCTGCAAGGCGCACCAGACCGCCATGCGCATTGGCACCAACCACGGCTCGCTGAGTGAGCGCATCATGAGCCGCTACGGCAACAGCCCCGAGGGAATGGCGCAGAGTGCCATCGAGTTTGCGCAGGTGTGCCGCGAGCAGGACTACCACGATTTGGTATTCTCCATGAAGGCCAGCAATGTGAAGGTGATGGTCGACAGCACCCGATTGTTCGTGCAGAAGATGAAAGCTCTCGGTATGGACTATCCGATACACCTGGGCGTCACAGAGGCGGGCGACGGCATACAGGGCCGGCTGAAGAGTGCCGCCGGCATCGGCGCGCTGCTGCTCGACGGCATCGGCGACACCATCCGTGTGAGCCTCACCGAAGACCCCGAGAAGGAGATGCCCGTGGCCTACGACATACTGCAGGCCGTCGGTGCCCGCATCACGCAGCCCGAGTACATCGCCTGCCCATCCTGCGGCCGCACGCAGTACGACATACAGACGGCTCTGCGCGAGATAAAGGAAAAGACAAAGCACCTCGTGGGAGTGAAGATAGGCGTGATGGGCTGCATCGTCAACGGCCCCGGCGAGATGGCCGACGCCGACTACGGATACGTCGGCTCCGGCGCCGGAAAGATAACGTTGTATAAAGGCAAGACCGTGGTCAAACGCGACATCGACCAGAAGGACGCCGTCGACGAATTGGTCAAGTTTATAGAACAGGATAGAAAATGATAAATGTAGTTCAAGGAGTTCAGGGAGTTCAAGAAGTTCAAGACAATACCACCGGCATGATTGTTGCTGCTGGAACTATTGTCCTGAACTACATGAACTACTTCGACTCCCTGAACTCCCTAAATTATAAGTTATGAAGTGGAGTTACATTCTATTCCTGCCCGCCATCGTTTCAGCGGCATGGGCACTGGTGATAACCGTTGCAAAGCGGCGTCCCACAAGGACTCAGGTTGTACTGAGCCTGATGTTGTTGATAGAGGCTATGACCATGTCGGTACTTGCTGTCTTCTTCCGAGGACAGGAGGGTAAGTTGTTCATCTATGACTTCATGTTCGAAATCTTGGCCTTGGTTTGCGGACCGATGTACTATGTCGGCATTTGTGCCCACACTGAAGCTCGCGGAGCCACCTTAAGGCAGCGCCGTATATTCTTCATCCCGCTTTTTTTCATCGTGGGCCTCACTGTCGGCGCCTTCTGGCTGGGACCACGCCGATACGAGGATATGTGCCACGCCATTATTGATGGCAACGCCTCATGGATTGCCGGCGACTCGCCATGGAATTTTATGCTCTTCTGGGACCACTGGCTGTTCCCTATCCTGCTTATCGTCATGTCGTTCACCCTCATTCTCATTGCCACATTCAAGGTCTACCGCTACCAGAAACGTTTTAATAGTTACTATGCTGAAGACATGAACATCCCTTTCTTCAACAATCGTGGCTTCAATATCCTTGCGTGGATGTTCCTGCCGTTGGCGGGCATCACTTTTTTTGCCATTGACTTCAGACCCTACTATTTTAAATACTGGCTCATTGTTTGCTCGGTGTTGCTGACGGGTGTGCAGTTCGTTACGGGCCACTTTACCTACAATTTGAATTACGATGCCCGTTATCTTGCAGAATATATACGTACTAAAAACCTCGAATCATGACACCGATAGCATTGATTTATTTCCTTTTGGGCCTCTCGTCGCTTTATTGGCCTTTTGTGACGCTCCTCTTCAAACGCCGCGTGCTTGGTGCACAGTGGCTCATCATGTCCGCCCTCATGTCGATGTCGCTCGCCGTCATCATCTATAGCACTTTTTTCAACAGCTTTCTTAAAGGCGAGTTCTTGCTGGTAATTATATTCATGGTGCTCTCCATGTTCACCCCGCCACTCATTCAGGCAGCAGTCACAAACTTGACCGACAATGGAGAGGAGCGTCCACTGCTGTCACGACTCCATGTGCTTGTGATGCCGGCGGTGGTGGTGGTAATACTCATGGCTGCGTCGACTATCATTGGCGGGGCCGACATGTATCGCCTGTGGATTCAGCGCGGTTCCGAGGGAATAGCCCATCATTTCTATGACGGCAGTTGGCGTTATAATCTCATTGTCGCCGTGCACTTCTACCTATACTGGTTCCTTATTGTTGCAGAGACGACCTTCGTCGGTGTATACAGCCTCATCCGCATTAACCGGTTCAGTCGCTTGATTGACGAATATTATACCGTCAACCGCGTCAACCGCGCCGACCTTCAGGGAACTTACCTCTTCGTGGCTCTAAACTGCTTCTTTGTGGTGTTCAGCTATATTATGTATCCTTTCAACTTTCCGCGGCCGGTTTTAGGTACAGCCATTGGAGCTGCCATGCAGGCTGTGGTGATGTACTTTATTGGCTATTTCGCATTCCGCACCCCTGTCGGCGTCGAGGTGCTCAACGAGAACAAGAGACGCCTGAATGACTATTCCCGGCGCGACCTGATGTCCCTCGGTCGCGACCTGACCGACTATGTGACCGACTCCAAGGCCTTCCTCGACCCCGACCTGTCGGTGTTCATGCTTGCCGACCACTTCCGCGTCTCCGAGGACGAGATCATCGACGCCGTGCACCGCACCCACGGCATCGCCTTTGCCGAATATATCGACTCGCTACGTATCGAGCATGCCATAAAACTCCTCGACGAACAGAAAGACCAGTTCCATACCGACGACCAGGACGACATGTCGCGCCTGGCGCACCAATGCGGATACCTTGAACGTTCAATGTTCGAGCGTTCGTTCCAAAAGATTATGCAGACTTCGGTGAAAGACTACCGTCAGTAGCCGTATTTCTGTCCCCAGCGCAGGCGCAGGCTGTTGCGCGTCTCATTTTCGCGTGCCGTGTTGCCAGGCTCGTAGAACTTCGTGCCCTCAAGGCCTTGAGGTAAATACTCCTGCTCCGCAAAACCGCCGAGAGCAGAGTTGCTGTAGTCGTGGGTATACTTGTACCCCTCGTGGTATCCCAGCTGCTTCATCAGCTTGGTGGGGGCGTTGCGTATGTGCAGCGGCACCGGCAGGTCGCCCGTGCGGCGTATCACCGACGTGGCGTTCTCCAGCGCCATATATGTGGCGTTGCTCTTGGCCGAGCAGGCCAGGTAGCAGGCGCA
>JBGUZF010000109.1:0-20695 GCA_045222795.1 Bacteroidales bacterium | reverse complement strand
CACCACGGCCGCGGCCATCAACAGCTTCGCCTGGAACGGCACGACCTACACTGCCAGCGGCGACTACACCGACTCGCTGACCTCCGTGAACGGCTGCGACAGCACGGAGACCCTCCACCTGACGATTACCAACCTCGACACCCTCACCCTCATGGTCAACGACACCTCGATGGGCAGCATAGCCCTCCAAGGAGCCTTCATTCCCCGCGATACCGTCGACCTCTCGACCATCCATAGCGACTACACTGTGCAAGACGGCACGGTGCTCACCGGCACCCTCAACACAAGCTCTACCAACAACCGTGCCGACAACAAAAAGATATCCATTGCTGCCGGAGCCACGGTGATGCTCAGTAACATGAATATCACTGGCGTCCACAAATCCAATTATATGTGGGCTGGCCTCACGCTGCTTGGCGATGCCACCATCATCCTCGATGCCAACACAACAAACTATATCCGCGGCTTCTACTATTACTATCCAGGTATTCAGGTGCCTGTGGGAGCCACATTGACCATAAAGGGAGAAGGCGAGCTGACCGCCGAGGCGGGCAAGTATGCGAACAACAATTACCAGTGGGTGGCAGCCGGCATCGGTGGCGGTCAGAACATCGCAAGCGGTAGTATAGTAATCGAAAGCGGTACAATAAACACAATAGGCGGCTATGGTGCCAGTCTGGGAGGAAGCAGCCTTTATCAAACAAGAACCTGCGGCAACATTTACATCCACGGCGGTAATGTCACTGCCAGCAGCATAGGTTGTGGCAACAAAGGAGTTATGGACAGCATCGTGATTACGGGCGGCACCATCACTGCGGCGGGTTACGACTGTCAAGCGGGCATTGGCTGCGACGCCGACGGCAGTGTGAACCATATCGTCATCACCGGTGGCACCATCAATGCCACAGGCGGAAGGTATGCCGCTGGTATCGGCAGTGGTTATTGTGCCACAGTCAACCATATCACTATCACAGGCGGCACCATTACCGCTACTGGCGGCCAAAACGGTGCTGGTATAGGCGCGGGCCAAAGCTCAAGCAGTGCAACTGCCCATTGCGGCGAAATCGTTATTGCCAGCAGCGTCACCAGCGTCACTGCAAACAAGGGACCAAACTATACTAACGCTACCGTCAATAATATAGGCCATGGCGCCAATGCCACATGCGACACCGTCATCGTCGGTGGCCAGCCCTATATCGACGACCCCAATGCCTCGTCCTACACCTATATAGGCGACGGCACGGCACCCCAACTCGACTTATCTCAACCTACCATCATCGCCATTGACAGCATCAGCTACATCGTTCAGCGTGGCAAGCGCGTGGTCGTGCAGGCCACTCCCAAGGGGAGATACCACCTCGCCGAGTGGAGCGACGGCGCAGAGGTCAACGACGCGGGCACCGACACCCTCACCGTCAACGGCTCTATGACGCTCACAGCCATCTTCTCCGCACCTGTCTACGACACCCTCACCCTCGCCGTCAACGACTCCTCGATGGGCAGCGTCCTCCTCCGCGGCGTCTTCACACCCACCGACACCGTCGCCCTCGACACCATACAGGCCGACTACACCGCACAGGACGGCACAGTGCTCACAGGCACCCTCACTAACGACTACAAGATATCTGTCGCCGCTGGCGCCTCCGTGATGCTCAAAGGCATCGTCATCCCCGGCATTAGCACCGCCGAACACCCATGGGCCGGCCTGTCGCTCCTCGGCAACGCCACCCTCTTCCTCGACGACAGCAGCTACGTCAAAGGTTACCATTACCAATACCCTGGCATCCATGTGCCTGCAGGCTCCACCCTCACCATCCGCGGCGAGGGCATACTGACGGCCCAGCCCTGCAGTCGGGCTGCTGCCATCGGCGGCGGATACCAAATTGACAACGGCAACATCGTCATCGAAAGCGGCACCATCCACGCCCACGGCTACTATGCCGCCGGTATCGGCGGTGGCTACCGTGCACAATCCTGTGGCAACATCACCATCCGTGGCGGCTACATCGACGCCTCCAGCATCGGCGGCGGCGACAGTGAAACGATCGACAGCATCACCATCTCGGGTGGCACCGTCATTGCCACTGGCAACGACTTCGAGGCTGGCATAGGTACCGGCCACACCGGCACGGTGAACCATATCATTATCACCGGTGGCACCGTCATTGCACAAGGCGGTTCACGAGCCGCAGGTATTGGTGGCGGAATATTCGCTCACTGCGGCGAAATTGTCATCGACAGCACCGTCACCCTTGTCACCTCTTCCAAAGGAAATCTCACCGACACCAATATCGGCACCGGCTTCCAAGGCACCTTCGACACCATCATCGTCGCCGGACAAGGCTATACCGACGTCACCACGTCCTTCTCATACACAGGCAACGGCACCGGCGACCAAAGCAGCTACGCACAGCCTATTATTATCGGTATCGGCGGCAATAGCTACCGCATAGCTCGCGGCACGACGGTGAACATCTCGGCCATACCCAACAGCATCTACTACCGCCTCGCCAACTGGACGGAAGCCGACACCGTCTACAGCCGCACGGCCGACACCGCGGTCACCATCACCCCCAACCGCACCCTGACAGCCGTGTTCGAGTCGAACCTGCAGCATATCACAGTCAACTCGTCCGAAGGCGGCAATGGCCACGTGGCCGCTGCATGCGAGAACTTCGACAGCTACACCGTGGGCAACCATGTAGCCGCTGAGGCCATAGCCCATGGCAACAACTGCTGGACGACCTGGTATCGGGCTCCAGGCACAGACGCTGATGGCACCATTGCAAATATCAACGGTTCGAACTGCGCCCATTTCGTCCGCGGCAATGACCAGGTGATGCTGTTCGGCGACATCGCCGACGGTGTCTACGACCTGGAGTTCGACCTGATGGTGCCCAACGGCAAGGACGGCTACTTCAATGTCCTCCACCATTTTGACGGTTCCAGCAGCCACTATGCCATAGAGACCTACCTGCATCTGTATCGCGAATATAACCTCACCAAAACGCCCACCCCTGGATTTGGAGATGTGCATGCCGGCCAAGAACATGCGGCAGTCATGCCCTGTGTGTACGACACATGGATGCACTTCCGTGTTCATGTGGATTTAGATAACGACACTGCACAGTTGTATTATTCCCTGCCAGGCGAGGTCGACAGTCTGATTTACGGCTGGCGATGGGTTAGGTCCTCGACTGGTGGATACTCTCCCTATCACACCCTCAGCGCCGTTGACTTCTTCCCTGCCTATAGTGACTCCACCTCGGAGTTTTATGTCGACAACATAGTGCTTAACAGGAGCAACAACAACTATCCACGAGGCACCCAGTGCAACCTGACAGCCACTCCCGACGAGCACTACCACTTCGTCTGCTGGATGGAGGCCGACACGGTCTACAGCCGCTCGGCCGACACGGTGATCAATGTTACGGGCGACCGAACCTTCACCGCCCTCTTCGCCATCGACCAGCATTACATCGCCACCGCCTGCAACGACACCTCGATGGGCAGCACCTCGGTCGAGATTGGCGGAGCTCCCTCACAAGGCAACAGCACCTTCGCCGTTGCCGACTACGGCACCACCGCGACCATCACGGCCACACCTAAATTCGGTTACCACTTCGTGCGCTGGGAAGAAGACACTTCGCTCTATAGCCGCGCGGCCGACACCACTGTCGACGTCACCGCCGACCGCTATTTCTACGCCGTCTTCGAACGCACCTACGACACCATCACCCTCATGGTTAACGACACCTCAATGGGCACCATCTCCATGTATGGTAGCTTCATGCCCATCGACACCATCGACCTCTCCACCATCCATAGTGACACCACCCTGCAAGACGGCACCGTGATCACAGGCACCCTCGGCGGCATCTACAAAATCTCCGTCGCCGCCGGAGCCTCGGTGATGCTTAGCAACATGGACATCTCCGGCACCCACAACACCAACTATGCGTGGGCCGGTCTCAATCTACTAGGCGACGCCACCATCATCCTCGACGACTATACATCCAACCACATCCGTGGCTTCTACAACAACTACCCCGGCATCCACGTGCCCGCAGGCGCAACCCTCACCATTCGCGGCAACGGCCAACTAACCGCCGAGGCAGGCGACGATGTGGGTGATTATTACAACTATATGGCAGCCGGCATCGGTGGCGGCTATAATGTCCCTAGCGGAAACATAGTTATCGAAAGCGGCGACATAACCACACTGGGCGGCTATGGCGCCAGCCTCGGCGGTGGCTACAACACTCAGAGAAGAGCCTGCGGCAACATAGCCATCCACGGCGGCACCATAAACGCCACATGCATCGGCGGCGGCGCCTTTTGCTTATTAGACAGCATCCTCATTACCGGCGGCACTATCAATGCCGTAGCCCAATATTTGCAATCCGGCATCGGCTGCGACGCCCGCAGCACCGTGAACCATATCATCATCACCGGCGGTACAATCAATGCTACAGGCGGAAGTAGCGCTGCAGGTATCGGCGGCGGAAGTGATGCCACCGTAAACCATATCACCATCACCGGCGGCACCATCACCGCCATAGGCGGCAGCGAGGGCGCCGGTATCGGCTCGGGCTACAATGGTCATTGCGGCGAAATACTGATTTCCAGCAGCGTTACCAGCGTCACAGCGAGCAAGGGCAACAACAATAATAGAGTCCAAAACATTGGTTATGGCAACAATGGCACATGCGACACCGTAATTGTTGGCGGACAGCCCTATACCGACGACCCCAATGCCTCGTCCTACACCTTCGTCGGCGACGGCTCGACCCCATCAAGCAACATCCCGCAACCTTCGGTTATAGCCATTGGCGACAACATCTATCGCATAGCTCGCGGCACCACCGTGGTCGTGCAGGCCACTCCCAAGCCGGGTCACCACCTCGCTGAGTGGAGCGACGGCACAGCCGTCAACACCGATAACACCGACACCCTTATGGTCAACGGCTCCCTGTGGCTCATGGCCATCTTCGAACAAAATCCCTACCTTATCAGCGCAGCGTCGGCCGACACCGCCATGGGCAGCGCGGTGGTGATCTACAACGACTCCGTTGCCTCCACTCAGCCTGTCGAACCCGGTGCCACATTCTTCCTCGAAGCCACAGCCAAACCCTGCTACCACTTCGTCTGCTGGACCAAAGGCGCCGACACTGTGGCCTCCGAGTCTATCATCGAACTCTCGGCCACCGACACCTGCATCTTTATGGCCCACTTCGAGCGCAACCTGCCGCTGCTCGGCGACACCACCGCCGTTGCCTGCGACCAGTTCCCCTGGTACGGGTCAATCCTCACTGCTTCCGACACCGTCACCCACGACCTGTTTACCGCCGAAGGCTGCGACAGCACGGTGACCCTGCACCTGACGGTGAACTACAGCACCACCGGCGACACCACTGCCGTCGTCTGCGACAGCATCGTCTGGTACGGTACCACCTTCACTTCGACGCCTGTCACCAACCTCCCGACGCACCTCTTCACCAATGCCGCGGGCTGCGACAGCACGCTCAACCTCCACCTGACTGTCAACCACAGCACCACGGGTGACACCACCGCCATCGCCTGCGATGTCTTCAGCTGGTACAACTATGATACTATCACCGCCTCCACCGACACCCTGACGACCCTCTTCGAGGCCGCCAATCAATGGGGCTGCGACAGCACCGTGACACTGCACTTGACCGTCAACTACAAGAACACAGGCGACACAACGGCTGTGGAGTGCGACCAGTTCTCATGGTACGAGCACACATCCCTCACCGCTTCCGCCGACACCCTGACGCACCTCTTCCTGGGTGGCAACCAATGGGGCTGCGACAGCACCGTGACGCTGCACCTGACGGTCAACTATCAGAACACCGGCGACACCACAGCCGTGGAGTGCGACCAGTTCTCCTGGTACGAGCATGTGCGGCTCACCTCGTCGGTCGACACCCTGACGCACCTCTTCCAGAGCGGCAACCGCTGGGGCTGTGACAGCACCGTGACGCTACACCTGACGGTGAACTACCAGAACACCGGCGACACCACAGCAGTGGAGTGCGACCAGTTCTCCTGGTACGAGCACCAGAACCTCACGGCCTCCAGCAACAACCTCACGCACCTCTTCCAAGGCGGCAACCAGTGGGGCTGCGACAGCACCGTGACACTCAACCTTACTATAAATTATAAGAACACGGGCGACACCACAGCCGTAGAGTGCGACCAGTTCTCTTGGTACGAGCACACCTCCCTCACCGCCTCCATCGACACCCTGAAGCACCTCTTCCAGGGCGGCAACCAGTGGGGCTGCGACAGCACCGTCACCCTCAACCTCACCGTCCACTACCAGAACACCGGCGACACCACAGCCGTCGTCTGCGACAGCCTGCGCTGGTACGGAACCAACTACACCGCCTCGGCCACGCCGACACATCTCTTCGCCAACCAGTGGGGCTGCGACAGCACCGTCACCCTCCACCTGACGGTGAAGTACAGCAGCACTAGCGACACCACGGCCGTCGAGTGCGACCAGTTCGCCTGGTGTGGCACCACCTACACCGCCAGCGGCAATCCCGAGCGACATTATACCAATGCCGTGGGCTGCGACAGCACGCGCACGCTGCACCTCACTATCAACTACCAGAACACCGGCGACACCACCGCCGTCGAGTGCGACCAGTTCTCCTGGTACGAGCATCAGAACCTCACCGCCAGCAGCAACAACCTCACTCACCTATTCCAGGGCGGCAATCAGTGGGGCTGCGACAGCACCGTCACGCTGCACCTGACGGTGAACTATAAGAACACCGGCGACACCACCGCCGTCGCCTGCGATCAGTTCTCTTGGTACGAGCACACGGGTCTCACCACCTCGGTCGACACCCTGAAGCACCTCTTCCAGGGCGGCAACCGCTGGAACTGCGACAGCACCGTCACGCTGCACCTTACCGTCAACTACCAAAACACCGGCGACACCACCGCCGTAGCCTGCGACCACTTCTCCTGGTACCAATACAACAACATCACCTCCAGCAGCAACAACCGCACCCACCGCTTCGTTGGCGCCAACCAGTGGGGCTGCGACAGCACCGTCACACTGCACCTCACCGTCAACTACCAGAACACCGGCGACACCACAGCTGTCGAGTGCGACCACTTCTCCTGGTACGAGCATCAGAACCTGACGACGAGCAGCAATAACAAGACCCACCGCTTCATCGGCGCTAACCGTTGGGGTTGCGACAGCACCGTCACCCTCCACCTCACCGTACACTACCAGAACACCGGCGACACCAACGCCGTCACCTACGAGCCCTACTCCTGGTACGAGCACACCAACATGGGCAGCACGCAGAACGTGCAGCACACCTTCCCCGGTGCCAACCGCTGGGGCTGCGACAGCACCGTGACACTCCACCTCCGCTACGCTCTCTTCAGCACCACCTGGACAGGAGCCACAACGGTGACCTACAACTCCCAGCCGCAGAACGTCATCTCGGCAACCTACGTCGACGACACGGGTCATACCAAGCAGGTCGCCCTCACCTTCACCAACGGCACCGAGACCATCACCACACCCAACTACCCCGTCAACGCCGGCGTGTGGGCCGTGGTTGCGCGCCCCCTGCGGCCTGTCGACTCCTTGAGCGGCGCCACAGCCACGCTTACCATCCTGCCCGCCACAGTGTCCGTCACCGGCGCCGAAGTGGAGATTGCCAAGGTCTATGACGGCACCACCATAGCACAGGTGCTCAACCAAGGAACGCTAAACAACATCCAGGGCAACGACCCGCTGACGCATATCACCACCGCCGACTTCAATGATGCTGAAGTGGGCCAGAACAAGACCATCACCCTCAACTACGCCCTCCAGGGTTCCGCCGAACTCCTCGGCAACTACGTGCTAGAGCGCACCTCCGAGGTCTACAGCACCTCCGGAGCCATCGTCGACCCGATACTGCCCGACCCGCAGCACACCTTCGACCTCGCCGCCTACGGCTACTGTAGCGGAACCGACGAGATAGGCTACCACCTCGTCTCCGGCGCCCCCGACCAGTACAAGATTGACTTCGCCGACAGCCGCTTCACAGACGTCGACTGGACCGACCTCGCCACCCCAGGCCTCTCCGGCACTATCCCCATCGAGGTCCCCGAAGATCTGCCCATGGGCGACTACTCCCTCACCGTCACCTTCCGCAACAGCCAATACACCTGGATTGAGAGCGACGCCCTCTCGGTAACCATACATGTCAACCTCCCCTCCTCCTACACCAGGCCGCTCTTCTACAATGTCATCATCCTCATCGACACCTGCGAGTGCTTCACCGACGTCCAGTGGTACCACCGATCACCAGGCGGCCAGTGGGAAGCCATCCCGGGAGCCAACGACTACAACTACCGCGAAGTCGGCGGCCTCACCGGTCAATACTTCGTCCGTGTCAAGATGAACGGCGTCGAGACCTACACCTGTCCGCAGGGCAACCTGACATCCCTCGTCGAGGACGAAGACGAGCAGCAGGAAACCACCCTCACCGCCTACCCCAACCCCGCCAGCGCAAGCACTACAGTCAGCATTGAACATTCGCCGTTAGACACCCACGTGCTTCGCGTGATGAACACCGTCGGCGTCGAAATGGAACGCCGCACCTTCTCCGGCACCACAACCAACATCGACCTCAGTTCATGGGAGCGCGGCACCTACATCGTCAGCGTCGACGGCATGATAGTCAGAATTGTCAAGAACTAGTAGTTAAGTAGACAGTAGTTAAGTAGTTAAGAAGTTAAGAAATTAAGAATTATGAAAAAGATACTTTTTATAGCAGCACTAATTTCACTTTTCACTTTTCACTTTTCACTTTCCTCTGCCCAGCAGCTGGAACGCTACTACAACCGACCCTTCGCCCACCTCGGCGTCACCGTCGGCGGCGGCCTCGGTTCAATGATCTACGACACTCCCGAGGGCAAAGCCTCCCCAGGCCTCGCTCTCGACCTCGGTGCCCACTACACCCACTTCTTCTCCGGCTTCGGCCTAGGATTGGGCATCCACGTCTCCTCGGTGAAAAGCAGCGCTCTCTACAACTTCGACGAAGTCACCACAGGCCTCACACACGCCAACAACCCCGGCGCCCACTACAACCTCACCACCCATTACAACGACTGGCGCGAGCGGCAGAAGATCACACTCCTCAGCCTACCCCTCGAAGCCTTCTACCGCATCAGCACAGGCGGCGGGCGCCACTTCATCACAGGTCTCGGATTCCAGTTCGACATCCCCCTCAAAGGCAGCTACGGCGCCGGTGGCGGCGACTACACCACCATCGGTCACTTCCCCGTCGGCGGTCCACACACCATCTCCGACATGCCCGAACACGGCTTCAGCACCTATGAGGAGACCTTTGGAGCAACCATCTCCAACCTCAAGCTCGGCATCAGCGCCATCTTTGACCTCGGACTCCACATCCCCCTCGGCTACACCGGCGGCGTCTACATAGGTGTCTACGGTGGCTTTGGCCTTACCTCCATCCTCGACCACACCGAGGCCACTGCTTCCATGCTAACCATCAACGCCGACGACCCCTCCCTCATCGACTACTACGGCACCTTCGCCGCCAACGGCAATCCTTCCCTCCACCTTCTCCGCATAGGCCTCAAGCTCGGCATTGACATCGGCACACCAATGGATAATTGATTTTAAAATAATTTCTTATATTTGCAATTCGCCGTCTTGCAACGGCATAAGTAAAACAACCTGTCGTCCAGACATTTGCAGTGCCTGTCGGCAGTAATACTAAACATCAAAAAACACTTCTAAAATGGAAGAAAACACCATCCTGCAGCCCGAAAACGAAGAGCAACTGCAGCAGACCCCCGAGGCCGTGGAGCCTACCGTCCAGGCCGAAAACATCGAGAATGCACCCGTAGCCGAAGAGCCCAAGGTGGAAGAAACCCAGGCCGAAGAGCCTGTAACCGAAGAGTCCAAAGCTGAAGAACCCGCAGCCGAGGAACCCAAGGCCGAAGAATCCACGGCTGAGGAACCCAAAGCCGAGGAGCAACCCGCAGAACCCACTGTGGACTACACAGCCCTCTCGCGCGAGGAACTCTGCGACGCACTGGCCGAGCTGCTGAAAGACGACATCCAGAAGATCCGTCACAACGCCATAGCCATCCGCAACCGCTTCAACGAGCTCAACCGCGACGTGCAGAAGAACGCCTACGAGGCCTTCCTCGCCGAAGGCGGCAACAAAGAAGATTATGAAGAGAAGAACGACAGCATTGCTGACACGTTCAATAACCTATACACCCAGTACCGCACCAAGCGCCAACAGATGCTCGATGCCATCGAGGCGCAGAAGAAGAAGAACCTCGAAGCCAAGCAGGCACTCATCGAGGAACTGCGTACCCTCGTCGACTCCGAAGAGGAGCAGATGCGCACCGTGATGGACAAATTCAACGACATCCAGGAGCGCTGGAAAGCCATCGGCGACGTGCCCCGCGAGCAGATGAACGACCTCTGGCAGAACTACCACTTCCAGATTGAGCAGTTCTTCAACAAGCTCAAGATC
Organism: Bacteroidales bacterium; assembly: GCA_045222795.1. Taxonomy (GTDB): domain Bacteria; phylum Bacteroidota; class Bacteroidia; order Bacteroidales; family P3; genus Colimorpha. Next base: position 10,133 of record JBGUZF010000109.1, on the reverse strand, counting down.
AACCGCGAGCTCCGCGCCCTCGACCAGAAGCGCAACCTCGAGCAGAAGATACAGCTCTGCGAGCAGGCCGAAGAGCTCATCATGGAGACATCGGTGACCAAGGCCTTCAAGGCCCTGCAGGACCTCCGCGCCCGCTGGAAAGAGACCGGCCCCGTACCCGCCGAGCAGAACGAGGAGATATGGCAGCGCTTCCAGGCTGCAGCGAGCCAGATTGACCAGCGCCGCAAAGAATACTACGAGAGCCGCAAGGAGGAAATGGACAACAATCTCCTCGCCAAGCAGGCCCTCATCGACAAAGCCGCCGAGCTTACCGCCAAACAGCCCGAGAGCACCAAGGAATGGAATGACACCACTGCTGCCCTCGACGAACTGCTGAAAGTGTGGAAGACCATCGGCGCCGTGCCGCGTGAGGTAAATGAAGAGATCTGGGGCAAGTTCAAGGGCATGATCGACAAGCACTATGAGGAGAAGAAGGAATACTTCGGCACCATACGCGACGAGCAGAACCTCAACTACCAGAAGAAGATAGAACTCTGCCTCAAGGCCGAAGCTATCGCTCAGCGCGAGGACTGGAAGAAAGCCACCGAGGAGCTGCTCCAACTGCAGCAGGAATGGAAGACCATCGGCGCCACCAACCGCAAGGTCAGCGAAAAGGTTTGGCAGCGCTTCCGCGGAGCCTGCGACCAGTTCTTCGCCAAGAAGGGCGAGTTCTTTAAGGAGCGCCGCACCGAAGAGAGCGAGAACCTGGCCAAGAAAGAGGCCATAATCGCCGAACTCAAGGCCCACCAGTTTGGTGACAACAAAGAGGAGAACCTCAATGTCATAAAGGACTTCCAGCGCCGCTGGGCAGAGGCCGGCTTTGTGCCGATGGCCCAGAAGGAGCGTCTGCACAAGGAGTTCCGCGCCGAAATCGACGCCATCTTCGAGCGCCTGAAGATAAGTGCCCGCGAGGCCGAAGAGACCGCCTACCGCGAGCGTCTGCAGAGCATCGGCGGCGACGCCAAGCGCTTCGTGCAGAGCGAGAAGCAGGAACTGCAGGAGAAGATTGAGAAACTGCGCAGCGACCTCAACCTCTGGGAGAACAACCTCGGCTTCCTGGCTTCTAGCAAGCAGGCCGACCTGCTGAAGGCCGAATTTGAGAAGAAGATGCAGGGTGCCCGCCAGCAGATAGCCCTGCTGCAGGCCAAACTCCGCATCCTCAACGAGACCGAGAAAAAGGAAGAGAAGAAAGATGAGCAGTAAGTGGCCACTGGTAGTTCTGTGCCTTGCGCTCACCCTCACTGGCTGTCAGCCGAAGGGCGAGGAGGTGGAGTTCCGCCGCTTTGAGCGGCTGCTGTTCGACACCCCCGCCGACCAGTTGCAGCAGGAGATGCTGAACCACCGCGAGGAGTACACCACCGAGCTGATATTGTTCTACCCCGAGGAGCCTGAGTTCATGGAGATGACACAGGAGTTCGTCTCCGACCCCGTGATGCGCGACATCTACCGCATCACCGACAGCCTCTACCACGACCTATCCGATGTGGAGCGCGACCTGGGACGGGCATTGGCACGAGCCTACAAGCTCTGTCCCGAGATGGGTCATCTGGAGCATTGCTACACCATGGTCACAGGCGACTATGACAACTACGGCTTCCGCGTGTTCAGCAACAGCCAAGATATCTGCATCGGACTCGACTTCTATGCCCTCGGCGCCATGGAGCGCTACCAATATTTCGGAATGCCCAAATACCTGGTACGCACCCTCCGTCGCGAGTATATAGTCCCCGACTGCATGTTCACTCTGGCCAACCTTAACATCGCCACCCCCGACGGCGAGAAGACACTGCTCGACCACGCCATTGCCGACGGCAGGAAACTCTATTTCCTGGAGAAAACCATGCCCGGCATCGCCGACACCGTCATGCTGCGCTACACCGCCGACCAGCTCGACTGGATGGAGCATAACGTGGCCAACGTGTGGGCTTGGCTGATACAGAACAAGATGCTCTACTCCACCGACCGTAGCGTATACCAGAACTACATGGGCGAAGCACCCCACACCAACGCCTTCGGAAACGAGAGCGCTCCGCGCACCGTGAGCTACATAGGCTGGCAGATAGTGCGGCGCTACATGAAGAAGACCGGCGCCACAATGCAGGAGCTCTTCAACGAGACCGACAGCCAGAAAATACTGACGGAGTCGGGATGGAGACCGTAAAAAGTGAAAAGTGAAAAACCGACAACTGACAATTAAATAATGGCAAAGAAGAAAGGGATAAAGATATATGTGTATGTGCTGCTGAAGACGCTGCTGGCATGCGGCGTATTGGCGGCGGCGCAGGTGGTGTTCTACCTGTTCAACCTGCGGATATTCCATGTATCGGGACTGACTGAATGGGCAGGGATACTACTGGGCAACGCATGGTTCGGTGCCGCCACTGTGGCCACCTTCCTCGCTCCGTGGTTCCTGCTGCTGCTTCTGCCCTTCGACATCCGCTGGAAGCGGTGGTACCGCACAGTCGCCGAGGTGCTGTACATAGTGCCCGTACTGATGATACTCATCCCCCGAGGAGCCAACACAGCCTACTACCAGTACACCTACCGCCTGCTGTCGGACGAGATATTCTCGTACCTCGGCATCAGCGGCCAGATGGGGTCGCTGGCGCCGCATTTCGCCGTCGACTACTGGTACGCATGGGTGATGCCGCTGGTGATTGCCATTATCTTCCTTTTCATCAACAGCCGACTGCATTTCCGCGAACGCAACAAGTTCTTCAACCACCTGCCCAAGGACCTCATACTTTTCGTGCTTGGAGTGGCGGTGCTGGGCCTGATGGTGCGAGGCGGAGTGACACGCACGCTGCAACCCGAAGACGCCGGTCGCTGGTGCCAGCCTAAAAACAGCGCACTGGTGAGCAACGACGCCTACAACATTCTGCGCACCTGCTTCACCCCAGACTTGGAGGAAGCAGAGTATATGAGTTCCGACGAGGCGGCAAAGGCGTTCAGCTACGGTTTACCGATTACCGTTGACAGTCTACAGATGTCGACCGACAGCCTGCAGCAGCGCAACGTGGTGGTGATAGTGCTGGAGAGTTTCGGACAGGAGTTCATGGGTTGTTACAACACCCAGGAAGGTGCCGACACCCGCACGCCGTTCCTCGATTCGCTGGCCAACCACAGCACCCTCTACGACGGCCGCTCCAACGGCAAGAAGAGCATCGAGGGCATAATGGCCATCAACACCGGCATCCCCAACCTGATGAACATACCGCTGACCAACTCGGCTTACGGTGACGACGACTTCACCGGTCTGCCTGCAGTGTTGAAGAATCACGGCTACCATACGGCTTTCTTCCACGGCAGCTACAACGGAGTGATGGAGTTCGACCGCACCTGCGAGAAGATAGGCTTCGACGAGTACCTCGGGATGAACGAGTACAACGCCGACGAGATGGCCAAGGAGAGCGACTACGACGGCGTGTGGGGCATCTACGACGAACCCTTCCTGCAGTATACCGCCAAACGCATCGGCACCTACAGCGAACCGTTCTTCGCCGAGGTGTTCACCGTCACCTCGCACCACCCCTTCCCCATCCCCGAGGAGCACAAGGGCGAATTCGCGGAGGGTCGCCACCCGATACTGAAATGCGTGGAGTATACCGACTATTCGCTGCGGCGCTTCTTCGAGGCTGCCAAAGAGCAGCCGTGGTACGAGAACACTGTGTTCGTCATCTGCGGCGATCACAGCGGCCACGGACTGACACGCGAATACAACGACTACGACGGTTGGTATCGCATACCGATGATGGTCTTCGATCCGCAGCAGGACAGCGCCGTCCGCTCGACACGCATAGTGCAGCAGCTCGACCTCTTCCCCACCCTGGTGGACATGCTGGGCTTCGGAAACGAAGGTGTGCCGCAGGGCTTCGGCGAGAGCGCCATCAGGCAGCCTGAGCTGGGCCGCCAGGTGTACTACGGCAACGGCTACTACGTGATGGTGAGCAACAACAAAGAGACGCCCACACGGCACAACGTGACCGTCCTGATGGGCCAGCGCGCCATCGGAGAATTCGACGACATCAAGTACCTCAAGGCCTTGATACAGCAATACAACTACCGAGTGATAAACAACAAGCTATGAAAACCAAGACACTTATCGTGGTGAACCCCATCTCGGGTGTGGGACGCCAGAAACGCATAGAAGCACTGCTCAAGCAGCACCTGAACCACGACCTCTTCGACTATGAGGTGCGCTACACCGAGCATATACATCACGGCACCGAGATAGCGCGCGATGCCGCCGATAAAGGTTACGACTGCGTTGTGGCCGTGGGCGGCGACGGGTCGGTGAACGACGTGGTGCAGGGCATCAAGGACACCGGCACCCGACTGGGCATCATTCCCTGCGGTTCGGGGAACGGACTGGCGAGGACGCTGAGGATACCTCTGCAGCCGTGGCTGGCCATCCGCGTGCTCAACCAGCAGTACGAGCAGACCATCGACAGCATCGTTGTCAACGACCGCTGGGTGGTGGTGAACGCCGCCGGTTGCGGCTTCGACGCCTATATAGCCCGCCTGATGCATGCTGCAAAGACCCGCGGTCTTACGGCCTATACCAACCTCATCCTGCGCGAATACACGCGCTACAAGAACTCGGACTACCGCATCACCGTCGACGGACAGACCTACTACCGCAACGCGTGGTTCATCGCCGTGGCCAACAGTCGACAGTTCGGCTACAACCTCGCCGTTGCCCCCAAGGCCAAGCTCGACGACGGCCTGATGGACATCAGCATACTGGACAAGGTGCCCGTCGACCATCTGGGTATCACGGCACCATTGGCCTTCACCAACCACCTCGACCTCTCGCAGCATGTAGAGATGTTCAAGGCCAAAGATGTGCTCATCGAGGGCAATGCCGACCGATGGGTGAACCTCGACGGCGAAGGTGAGAACATAGGCACCGCCGTGCATTTCGAGATGCACCCCCACTCGGTGAAGATCTACGCCCGCGACCTGAAATACCCGCTGCGTGAGATAGCTCCCAACCTGGGCAAGATCATCATTGACCCGACGCAGATATGAGCAAGAAGAATCGCGCCGTCGGTGTGGTCTATTCCACCAACCCCGACTATCAGTACCAGTACGACGAAGAGCCGGAGGCCGAGACCCTCGAGCCGCAGCAGCAGAAGCTACGCGTGCGCATTGAGCGCAACCACCGCGGCGGCAAGACCGTGACGCTGGTGACAGGATTCGTGGGCACCGACGCCGACCTGCAGGAGCTGGGCAAGAAGCTGAAGAGCGCCTGCGGAGTGGGCGGCTCGGCGAAAGACGGCGAGATACTGGTGCAAGGCGAGATGAAGGAGAAGGTGGTCGCCACCCTCCTCAAACTGGGGTACGTAAAGATTAAAGGTTAAAGATTAAAGATTAAAGGTTAAATGTATAGGTTGGCCTTTTCACTTTTCACTTCTCACATTTCACTTCTCACTTTACCCTGCCGCCGCGGTAGAAGTGGCGGCTCCAGTAGGTGTCGTCGAGGCGCGAGACGCATACGCCTGCCGAGGTGGAGCTGTGCGCGAAGAGACCGTCCTTGAGGTAGATGCCCACATGCGACACCTTGCCCTTCGAGTTGGTGAAGAAGAGCAGGTCGCCCTCGCGGAGCTGGTTTTTCTGGACGAGGGTGACATCTTGCAGCATGTCGTTGGCGGTGCGGTGGAGGTTCTTGCCGTAGACCTCGCGGAATACAGTGCCCACGAATGCCGAACAGTCGATACCGTTGCGGTCGGTGCCACCGTAACGGTAAGGCACTCCGAGCCATGAGTTGACGGTCTTATAGAGCTGCTCATTGTCGGAGGAGTTGCATTTAAGGCCGAGGGCGTTGTTGCAGTCTGAGCCGTCGGGGAGGCGCTGTGGCTTGGCGTCGACAGGCTCGGCGATGACAGGGGTCTCGTCGTAACGCTCGTCGGCGTAGAGTTGGCCGATGACAAAGTCCTCGTCGTCGAGGTCGCGGGCCATGAAAGACTTGACGCTAGTGCAGGAGGATAATAATATGAAGAATGAAGAATTAAGAATGAAGAATTTGCTTACGCATCGCGCAAGCTTACCATGCAGCATATATTTGCTTCGACGGATCATTCTTAATTATTTGATGACGAATATATCTTCGTTGGGACGTTTCATGTAGTAGTTCTCGCGGCCGTAGTGTTCCTTGGCGTCGAGGTTGTCGCGCAGGTTGGCGTTGGCTGTGGAGTCCTGTACGATGGCTTCGCGGAGGGCCTCCTCCTCGTCATGAAGGTCGCGCACCTGTCCGCTAAGACGCGAGGAGACACGGAGACTGTAGTCGTCGATGAACACGATGACGGCGACAAAGATAATGGTGGCGACGATATACTTGAGGCCTTTGATATTTTTAATCTTCTCGAGGTTCATCGCACTTTGAGTTTTTGTCCGACACGTATATTGTCGCTACGGAGGCCGTTGAGTTTCTTGAGTTTCGAGACGGAGATGCTGTGTTTGGAAGCCACCTTGTAGAGGGTGTCGCCTTTACGGACGGTGTAGTATTTGCCGCCAGAGCCGGAAGAGGCCACCTGACCCTTACGGCCGCGAGCGGGCTCTATCTTCATCGGACGGCGGGCCAGGCTGTCGGCCGAACGCACGGCAATGGAGTCCTGGTTGGCGAGGAAGAGTTCCACCTTGGTGGAAGGAAGACAGATGGAATAGAGACCCGAGGAGGCGGGGATATAGCCTGCGCGGTACTGGGGGTTGAGGGTCTGCAGTTCTTCGGCATCGACACCCGTGTATTGGGTGACGAAGGGAAGCAGTATGTCAGAGCGGAGATTGACGGTGTCGGTGCGCACGGGGAGGTTGAGGCGCGAGGGGCGGAGGCCGTGGTGGCTGTAGTTGTTCATCACGTAGACCACAGCGATGAAGGCAGGCACATAGCCGCGCGTCTCGCGAGGCAGATATGGATATATCTCCCAGAAGTTGCGCTGACCTCCGGATCGTGCAATCGCTTTATTCACGTTACCTGCGCCACAGTTGTAGGCGGCAATTGCGAGCTGCCAGTCGCCAAAGACGGTGTAGAGGTCACGAAGGTGGCGGGCGGCGGCGACAGTGGACTTGTAGGGGTCGCGGCGGTCGTCGACGACGGAGTTAACCTCGAGGTCATAGAGCTTGCCGGTGGAGTACATGAACTGCCAAAGGCCGGCAGCACCGACGCGCGAGGTGGCTTGTGGGTTCATGGCACTCTCGACGATGGAGAGGTATTTAAGTTCTTCGGGGACGGAGTATCGGTTGAGGGTTTCCTCGAAGAGGGGGTGGTAGAACTCGCAGAGGGTGAGCATCACGTCGAGGCGCGAGGACATGTGCTTGAGGTAGAAGCGGATGAAGGAGCGCACCTCGGTGTTATAGGTGAGGGGAATGACAGTATGTATGGAGTTGAGGCGGCGGAGGATGACGCTGTCGGGCAGCGCGTCGAACTCGTCGAGGGAGAACTCGCGGTGGGAGCGAAGGTTGTGGTGGGCGTTGCGGCGGAGGTAGTAGTTGTCGAGGAGCGAATCGTAGGCCTGCACGTAGCGCGAGGTCATCAGCTCGGCGTCGCTGACGGGAGTGAATTCCTGGGCGCGCAGTGGCAGGGCTGCAAAGATTAGCAATATAAGTGCAAGTATATGTTGTCGGTTCATTTTCATGGACAATTTCGGTTTATAACGAAGAAAAATAGATTATAGTATATATAGGGAGAAAAAAATAATGGTTAAAGGTTAAAGGTTAATGGTTAATGGTGGTACTCCTCCACCAGCCTTTTGCTGGTCCCCCTCCCCTATGTAGGGGAGGAGCCTCGCGGGGGCGGGTGAAAAAAGTTAATGATTAAAGGTTAGTAAAGTTTTTTTTCGATAGCATACAATAATTGTATTTTTTTTCGTTTATAGGGTGCAAATATTTTACACAGAACAACTAAAAGGATATATAGATGAAACTGTCTCAATTCCGTTTCAACCTGCCGAAGGAACTTATCGCCGAGAAACCCGTGCGCAACCGCGACGAGGCCAGGATGATGGTGGTGAACCGCGCCACAGGCACTGTGGAGCACCATGTGTTCAAGGACTTTATAGGCTATGTGGACGAGGGCGATGTAGTGGTGGCCAACAACACCAAGGTGTTCCCGGCACTGCTGGAGGGAGAGAAAGAAAAGACCGGCGCCAGGATTGAGGTGCTGCTGCTCCGCGAGTTGAACGAGGACATGCGTCTGTGGGACGTGCTGGTAGACCCCGCACGCAAGATAAGAATAGGTAACAAACTCTATTTCGGCACCAACGACGCCCTGGTGGCCGAGGTGGTGGACAACACCACGAGCCGCGGACGTACCATCCGCTTCCTGTTCGACGGCGAGCACGACGAATTCATCAAGATTATCAAGGGCATGGGCCGGACGCCGCTGCCCGACGAACTGCGCCGCCTGCGCGACATCGAGAAGCGCGACGCCGACGACTACCAGACCATCTACGCCAAGGTGGAGGGCTCCATTGCTGCCCCCGTAGCCGGCCTGCATTTCAGCCGCGAGCTCTTGAAACGTATGGAGATCAAAGGCGTGGACTGGGCCGAGCTGACAGTGCACTGCGGCATGGGCGAGTTCAAAGCCATCGAGGTTGAAGACCTCAGCAAGCACCGCGCCGACGCCGAGGAGATGCACCTCAGCGCCGATGTGTGCAACCGCATACAGAATGCCAAGGACACAGGGCACAAGATTTGTGCCGTAGGTACCACAACGATGCGTGCCCTCGAGAGCGCCGTCACCATCCCCGGCAAGGTGTTCCCCTACGACGGCTGGACCAACAAGTTCATCTTCCCGCCCTACGAGTTTACCATCGCCGACATGATGGTCACCAACTTCCACCACCCAATGAGCACACAGTTCATCATGGTCTCCGCCTTTGCAGGCCCCGAACTGCTCATGGAAGCCTATCAGACAGCCATCAAAGAGAAATACCGTTTCTCGACCTACGGCGACGCGATGCTGATAATCTAATAAGTAGTTCAAGGAGTCCAGGGAGTTCAAGACAATACTGCCAGTCTGAACATTTGTCCTGAACTACCTGAATTACTTGAACTACCTGAACTACCAAATAATGACGCCATTAGCTGAGATATTACGACCAAAGTCCCTCGACGACTATATCGGACAGCAGCACCTTGTAGGACAGGGTGCTGTTCTTCGCACATTGATAGAGAGCGGCAACATCCCCAGCATGATCTTCTGGGGTCCTCCGGGCATCGGCAAAACCACTTTGGCGATGATCATCTCCAACACGCTGCACCGTCCATTCCACACGCTCAGCGCCATCAGCAGCGGCGTGAAGGAGGTGCGCGAAGTAATCAACCAAGCGCAACAGGAGGAAGGCAGCATACTGTTTATAGACGAAATACACCGCTTCAACAAGGCCCAGCAGGACTCGCTGCTGGGAGCTGTGGAACGCGGAACAATAACGCTGATTGGTGCAACGACGGAGAACCCCTCGTTCGAGGTCATCTCCGCCCTACTCTCGCGCTGCCAGGTCTACGTGCTCAAGGAGTTCGACGAGGGCGACATGCGCCAGTTGATAACCTCGGCGGTGAACTATTACGCCACGCAGGGCATCACGCTGGAGGTGAAGGAATACGAGGCCTTGATGCGTATCAGCGGAGGCGACGCGAGGAAGCTGCTGGGGGCCATCGAGCTGGTGGTCAACCGCATTGGCGGCAACAACATAGTGATAGACAACAAGAGGGCCACGGATGTGGTGCAGCAGAACCTAGCTTTCTACGACAAGCAGGGCGAGATGCACTACGACATCATCTCGGCCTTTATCAAAAGCATGCGCGGCAGCGACCCCAACGGGGCCGTCTACTGGCTGGCGCGCATGATTGAGGGGGGCGAAGACCCGCTCTTCATCGCCCGCCGCATGCTTATCTTCGCCAGCGAAGACATTGGCAACGCGAACCCCAACGCACTGCTGCTGGCCAACGCCACCTTCGACGCCGTGAGCAAAATAGGCTATCCCGAATGCCGCATCAACCTCTCGCAGTGCGCCTGCTACCTGGCCTGCTCGGCCAAGAGCAACGCCACATATATGGCGCTGGAGAACGCCACGTCGGTGATACGCCGCACGGGC
>JBGUZF010000108.1:0-4241 GCA_045222795.1 Bacteroidales bacterium | reverse complement strand
ACAGGGTCGCCTGCGAGGGCGTCTTTCCAAGCATCCAGCAGAGTCTTGCGTACAGCCATGCCGCAGGCGTTGTTGTGCTTGAGGATGGCGAAGGCGGTCTGACCCTCGAAGTCATCGATGAGGGCACAGGCGGCGTCGATGTCGCCAAGGTTGTTGTAGCTAATCTCTTTGCCGTTGAGCTTGTCGAAGCAGCCCTCTAGGTCGCCATAAAAGACGCCTTTCTGATGGGGGTTCTCGCCGTAGCGCAGCACCTCGCCGTGGCGGCAGCTCTGCTTGAAGACCGGCATCTGCTCCGTCTCGTTGAAGTGGTTGAAGATGGCGGTGTCGTAGTGGCTGCTGACATTGAAAGCGTAGGCGGCAAAGCGGTGGCGCTGCTCCAGCGTGGTGCAGCCGTCCTGCTCCTTGTAGATATCGAGGAACTCCTTGTAGTAGTCCACGGCGGGCACGATGACCACGTCGTTGAAGTTCTTGGCGGCGGCACGGATAAGGCTGATGCCGCCGATATCAATTTTCTCGATGATGTCCTGCTCGGCGGCGCCGCTGGCGACGGTCTGCTCGAAGGGGTAGAGGTCAACGATGACGAGGTCTATCTCGGGTATCTCATATTCTGCCAGCTGCTCGCCGTCGCTGAACATGTCGCGGCGTGCCAGTATGCCGCCGAACACTTTGGGGTGCAGCGTCTTCACGCGGCCGCCGAGGATGCTGGGATAGCCGGTGAGGCTCTCCACGGCCACCGGCTGAATGCCGAGACCTTCAATGAACTTCTGTGTGCCGCCAGTAGAGTAGATGGTGACGCCTTGTGCGTCGAGAGCTCGAACGATGTCCTCCAGTCCGTCCTTATAGAAGACCGACACAAGGGCTGATTTTATCTTTTTTGGTTCCATTATAATAGTGTTTTATATACTACCTTATGCTACAAGACACTGACAATATACCACTTGTGTGGCATATTGCCCGTTACTCGCTGACTGCAAATATACGATTTTTTTTTAGTTACACCAAAAAAGTTAAAAACAATTAATAAACTACCTCACCACCTTGGTGAAGACGGGGGCCTGACCGTCGACGACAGTCACAAACACCTGCAACTCGCCAGCCGGCGGCATATCTGGCTTGCCATCGCGAGGCATGTCTTCGGCGGTGAAGAGGTACTCGGTGCCGTCGGGCAAAGCACGGGCAGCCACGCTCTTTGCCTTGGCGTTGAGCATGGGATAGCCGTCGACAGCAGCGTCGAAAATAGCGGCCTCGTCGGCGTTCACCTCGTGTTGCTCGGCGAACTCGGGCAGTTCAACATACTCACCTTCGAGGAAGCCATTGGCCTTGAGGAACTGGTCGACCTCGGCAGGCATGGCCTCGAGGCGGGCGGCACGCACACCGTAGCCATCAAGCACCTCGGCATTGGGTTGGCATTTACGCAGTTCGGCCACACTCGACTCCAGACCGCCACTGCCGAAGGTGCAGAAAGGCACCACCTTCTTGCCGCTGAGGTCGACACCATCGAGCCATTTGGTCACCGGCGGTGCGTAGGTGCCGAACCACACGGGGAATCCGAGGAAGATGACGTCGTAATCGGCCACGTTGGCGGCCACCGGCTGTATCTCGGGCAGCACACCGGCCTCGCGGTCTTTCATGCATTGCGCAATGGTAGCTTGAAAGTCGGGGTCATAGGGATTTACCATCACTATCTCTTCGATGTCGGCACCGAGGCGGGTGGCAATCTCTTCGGCCACCATCTTGGTGTTACCGGTCTGGGAATAGTAGAACACCAGCACTTTCTGGGCTTCCTGCTTGGGGCCGCTACAGGCGGCGGTCATGGCCACTACGGTGAGGGCCAGCATCAACTTCATTGTTTTCATCGTTATATGTTTTTTATTCATTTGTTTTTCGAACACTCCATCATCTTGGCGTAGAACTCCGGGAAACGCGCCTCGAGCGATACCGGGCGTCCGTTCTCCATGAAGCAGTGGGTGCTTGTGCCAGTGCATATTATGCGCCCGCCGACGGTCATCTTGTAGCTGATAACCAGTTTCAACGCCGTAGTCTCGGCCACCGTGGGCACTATCTCAATCACGTCCTTAAAGGTAGAGGGCTGTCGGTAGCGGCAGTCGACGGCCACCACCGGCGACACCACGCCTTCGGCCTCCATGCGGTCGAAGCCGTAGCCCAGCTGGTCCATCCAGTCGACACGCGCCTCTTCCATGAAGCGTATATAGTTCGAGTGGTGCGTGATGCCCATGCGGTCGCACTCGTAGTATTTCACCTCGTGGCGATAGGGTTTTATTTCCATACAATCCCTGTTTGTCAATTCATCATTCATTCTCCTGCTCGCCTGCGGCTCGCGAAATCTATAAATCTTATAGATTATTGCGCTTGCGGATTGAGGTTTCCAGCCGCAGGCGGAATTTAATTTATGAGATCTAAAGATTTCTGCCGCGCCAGCGGCAAGGAGGATCATCAGTCTCCAAACTCGATGCCCACGCCTTTGGCGGTATGTACCAGACGGCTGTCGGGGGCCACGAGGTTCTGCTCGCGGACAGCTTCCTCGAGGGGTATGCCGACCACGTCGGGGTGGTGGTAGGCCACCATCTGGCCGAAGCGGCCCTCCATGACGAACTCCATGGCGCGCACGCCAAACTCGGTGGCCAGCACACGGTCGAAGGCAATGGGTGTGCCGCCGCGCTGCAGGTGACCGAGGATGGTGTAGCGTATGTCGTGCTCGACGCCAGCGGCCTTGAGGTCTGCCGCCAGCTGCTCACCCACGCCGCCCAGCTTCACATGCTGGTAGCCCACCTCGCCGGTCTCGGTGCCCGTCACCGTGCCGCCCTTGGGCATGGCGCCCTCAGCGACGACGATGATGCAGTAGCCGCGGCGTTTGTTGTAGCGCTGCTCTATCTTGGCCTTTATCTTGTTGATGTCATATGGTATCTCGGGTATCAAGCACACGTCGGCGCCACCGGCGATGGCCGAGTGCAACGCTATCCAGCCTGCGTCGCGACCCATCACCTCGAGTATGAACACGCGGTTGTGCGAGGCCGCGGTGGTCACCAGTTTGTCGATGGCGTCAGTGCAGATCTGCACAGCCGTCTGGAAACCGAAAGTATAGTCGGTGAGCGACAGGTCATTGTCGATGGTCTTGGGCACACCCACAATCTTTAGACCTTTCTTGGCCAGGCCCAGCGAGATGCGCTGGCTGCCGTCGCCGCCGATGTTTATGACGGCGTCGACACCCATATACTGCAACTTGCGCAGCATCTCGTCCGAGCGGTCCACGGTGGTCCACGTGCCGTCGGCCTGCTTCACAGGCCAGGCAAAGGGGCCGCCCTTGTTGGTGGTACCAAGAATGGTCCCACCCTGTATCTGAAGACCTTCCACGGTCTTCTCGTCGAGCATCTGTATCTCCGTGGGCTCGCGCAGCACGCCGTTGAATGACTCAATGCAGCCTATCACCTCCCAGTCCGAAGCCTGCGAGGCACGCTTCACGATGCCGCGAATCACGGCATTCAACCCAGGGCAGTCGCCGCCGCCCGTAAGCACCATAACTCTTTTCAATGCCATATCGTTTATCTTTATTGTTTATAAATTCTTAATCCATAAACACTTGCCCTTTTCAGCGCACAGCATTCGATAGGTACAAATATACAACTTTTTTCCCAACAATAGATGTTTTTAAAAATAATACCTATCATTCATTTTTATTTCGTATCTTTGCAAGCGGAAATATATAGCAAAATGCAACTGCTAAGAAACCGTACCATGCTGATGCTGACGGCGGTAGTGCTGTTTGTAGCCTGTGACTACAGTCGGCAGGGTGATGTTGTTGCCCAGACCACCCCCTCGGCAGGCACCGAGTTGCCTGCCTACAGCGACAGCGAAGACATCGTGCGCCACCTCGGCTACACAGCCTCCTACAACCACACCACACTATGCCCCGACTGGGTGGCGTGGGAGCTGACGCGCGACGAGGAGGCCGGACAACTCGACGGACAGTACAGCTTCAGCCGCGACCCAGACGTGCAGTTCCCCAAAGCCAGCCGCGAGGACTACAGCAACAGCGGCTACGACAAGGGTCACATGGCGCCAAGGGCCGACATGAAGTGGAGCCGCCAAGCACTTGAAGAAAGTTACTACTTCACCAACATCTGCCCGCAGGACCACGAGATGAACTCGCAGGCCTGGCGAAAGATTGAGGAGCTGACGCGCCGCATGGCACGCCGCTACGGCAGTGTGCTGATAGTCTGCGG
>JBGUZF010000107.1:0-5115 GCA_045222795.1 Bacteroidales bacterium | reverse complement strand
AGGAACTCGCGCTCACTCATCGGCACCTCGTGGGCAAAGACCTTGATGACCTCCATCTGGAAGTCGTCCCAAACTGTGCCCTCGCTATAGAGCAACTCGCAAGTGTCGAAGAACATATTGCTGATATCGATGGAGAGGCGGTCGCCATAGAGGGCGTTGCGGCGCTTGTTGTAGATGACGGTGCGCTGGTTGTTCATCACGTCGTCGTACTCGAGCAGGCGCTTACGCATACCAAAGTTGTTCTCCTCGACCTTCTTCTGTGCACGCTCAATCTGCTTGGTAATCATCGAGTGCTGGATAACCTCACCTTCCTGAAGGCCCATACGGTCCATAACAGAAGCGATACGCTCGGAGCCGAAGAGACGCATGAGGTCGTCCTCGAGGGAGACGAAGAACAGCGAAGAACCCGGGTCGCCCTGACGGCCAGCACGACCACGCAACTGGCGGTCGACACGGCGGCTCTCGTGGCGTTCTGTACCGATGATGGCCAAACCACCGCGCTCCTTAACGTCGCCCTTGAGCTTGATATCGGTACCACGACCAGCCATGTTGGTAGCGATAGTCACACGGCCCGGCTCACCGGCCTGTGCCACAATCTCAGCCTCCTTCTGGTGCAACTTGGCGTTGAGGACGTTGTGGGGGATGCGCTTCATCTTAAGCATCTTCGAGAGCAACTCGGAGGTCTCGACGCTCGTGGTACCCACCAGCACAGGACGGCCTTCGCCAATCAGACGTTCAATCTCATCGATGACAGCCTTGAATTTCTCGCGCTTGGTCTTGTAGATCATGTCGTCCATATCGTTGCGGACGACTGGCTTGTTGGTGGGGATGGTGACGACGTCGAGCTTGTAGATGTTCCAGAACTCACCGGCCTCGGTCTCGGCGGTACCGGTCATACCGGCCAGCTTCTTGTACATGCGGAAGTAGTTCTGCAGGGTGATGGTGGCGTAGGTCTGCGTGGCAGCCTCTACTTTGGCGTTCTCCTTAGCCTCCACAGCCTGATGCAGTCCGTCGCTCCAACGGCGGCCTTCCATGATACGGCCCGTCTGCTCATCCACAATCTTCACCTGATTGTCCTCGGTGAGGATGTAGTCGACATCGCGCACGAAGAGGGTGTAGGCTTTCAGCAGCTGGTCGACAGTGTGCACACGCTCGCTCTGAACAGCGAAATCACTGTATATTTTCTCCTTTGCGGCAGCCTTCTCTTCAGGGCTGAGGGACTCGTTCTGCTCCACATCGGCAATGGCACTGCCTATGTCGGGCAACTGGTAGAAGTTGGGATCCTCGCCCAGCGAGGTGAGGTACTCCATACCCTTGTCGGTGAGCTCCACCTGACGGTTCTTCTCGTCGATAACGAAGTAGAGGTCGTCGTCAATGATGTGCATGTATTTGTTCTGCTCCTGCATGTAGAAGTTCTCAGTCTTCAGCAGGATGCTCTTGATACCGGTCTCGGAGAGGTATTTGATGAGGGCGTTGTTCTTGGGCAGACCACGGTAGCAGCGCAGCAGCTGTTTGGCGCATTCGTCCTCGGGCTTGGGGTCGGGATTGGCGGCCAGGCCTTTCTTGGCCTCGCCGAGCAACTGTGTCACCAGCGTGCGCTGTGTGTTATAAAGTTTCTCGATGGTGGGCTTGAAGCGGTAGAACTCCTGTTCGTCGTCGTCCTTGCCCGTGGGACCGCTAATGATAAGGGGGGTACGGGCGTCGTCGATAAGCACCGAGTCGACCTCGTCAACTATGGCGTAGTTATGACCACGCTGCACCAACTCCTCGGGGTTGCGGCTCATATTGTCGCGCAGGTAGTCGAAGCCGAACTCATTGTTGGTGCCGTAGGTGATGTCGCAGTTGTAGGCGCGCTTGCGCTCCTCGCTATGGGGCTCCCACTTGTCGATGCAGTCGACCGAGAGACCATGGAACTCGAAAAGCATGCCCATCCACTCGGAGTCGCGCTTGGCAAGGTAGTCGTTGACGGTGACCACGTGCACACCCTTGCCAGGCAGGGCATTGAGGTAGACGGGAAGCGTGGCCACGAGGGTCTTACCCTCACCGGTGGCCATCTCGGCTATCTTACCGCTGTGCAGCACCACGCCGCCGATTATCTGCACGTCGTAGTGCACCATGTCCCATGTAATCTCGTTTCCGCCGGCCACCCAATGGTTCTGATAGTAGGCCTTGTCGCCGTCGATGCTGATGGAGGCATGCGTGGCAGCTAGGTCGCGGTCGTGGTCCGTAGCGGTAACCTCGACCACGCTGTTGGTGGCGAAACGCTTGGCGGTCTCCTTCACCACGGCGAAAGCCTCGGGCAGTATCTGGTCGAGCACCTTCTGGGTCTTCTCGTAGCTGTGTTTCTCAAGCTCGTCGATGCGCTTGTAGAGCTGCTCCTTCTCGTCGACGGGCATGTCGTACTCCTCGTCGATACGCTGACGGAGCTGTGCCAGCTCGCTCTCCTCGGCCTCAATGGCTTTGGCAATGCGCTGGCGGAATTCTATGGTCTTGCCACGCAAACCGTCGTTGTCGAGGGCTGCTATGGCGGGGTAGACAGCAAGGGTGGCGTCGAGCTGGGGTTTCACGGCCTTGAGGTCGCGCTGCTTCTTGTCGCCGAAAATAGTGGTCAGAAAATTAGCCATATCTTGTTCTTGATTCTTTTTTCTTAAACTTTAATTCTTAATTCTTTGCATGCACGCTGACACGCATTATAAAAGTGCAAAAATATAAAAAAAACATTTATTGGCAAAATAAAATTGTCCCTGCCACTAAAAAACCTTATTCCTGCACTCTACACTCTCTCTCGCAAATTCCATGCCAAATGGTTTCAACGGCACTCCTCCGCATAAAGAAAAGTCTGTGTTTTCGAAAAGAAAAATCTTTTATTTTGTATATATAAATAAAATCGTATATTTGCATTTTGCACTGATATGTGCAAAACGGAAATAGAAACTTGAATATAAATATATTATGCGAAGAATCACATTAGACGAGGTGGCGAAAATCCTCTTTGGGGGAGCGCAATTGACGCTTGGCACCGACGAAATCAAGGAAGTCGAGGACTGCCACCTGTTCTTGAAAGACTTTGCCGCCGAGAAGGTAATCTACGGCATCAACACGGGCTTCGGCCCCATGGCGCAGTGGCGCGTTGACGACAAGTACCTCAGCGACCTGCAGTACAACATCATCCGCAGCCACTCGACGGGTGCCGGCGAGCCGCTGGCCGACGTATATGTGAAGGCCGCCATGGTGGCGCGCACCACCAACCTGATGCAGGCCCGCAGTGGCGTGCACCCCTCAGTGGTGAAGCTCCTGGCCGAGTTCATCAACCGCGACATATACCCCTTCATCCCACAGCACGGCAGCGTGGGTGCCAGCGGCGACCTAGTGCAACTGGCGCATATAGCCCTGACGCTTATCGGCGAGGGCAAGGTGCACTACAAGGGCGAATGGCGCCCGAGTGCCGACGTGCTGAAAGAGTGCGGCCTCGAGCCGTTGAAGATATACATCCGCGAAGGTCTCTCCATCACCAACGGCACGTCGGTGATGACAGGCGTGGAGACCGTCAACCAGCTCTATGCCGAGCGACTGCTCGAGCACTCGCTGCTGGCAGCGGTGTGGATGAACGAGATTGCCGCGAGCTATGACGACTGGATGGCCGACGAACTGAACAGCGTGCGCCGCCAGCCCGGCCAGCAGTACACGGCCCGCCGCATGCGCGAGCTCGCCGAAGGCAGCCAATGCCTCACCAAGCGCGAGCACCACCTTTACAGTGAGGAGCAGCGCGGCAAGACCTACTTCGAGCACAAGGTGCAGGCCTACTACTCGCTGCGCTGCACGCCCCAGATACTGGGTCCCGTCTACGACACCTTGATGTACAGCCGCCAGGTGCTCGAAAACGAGTACAACTCGGCCTGCGACAACCCCATCGTCGACCCCGTGGCCAAGAACGTCTTCCACGGCGGCAACTTCCACGGTGACTACATCTCGCTCGAAGCCGACAAAGTAAAGATAGCCGTCACGCGACTGGCCATGACCGCCGAGCGACAGATGAACTACCTGTTCCACGATCGCATCAACGGCATTCTGCCGCCGTTCCTCAACCTCGGCACCCTGGGCCTCAACTACGGCATGCAGGCTTGCCAGTTCACGGCAACGAGCACCACGGCCGAATGCCAGACGCTGTCGATGCCAAACTACGTGCACAGTATCCCCAACAACAACGACAATCAGGACATCGTCAGCATGGGCACCAACAGCGCGCTGCTCTGCAAGCGTGTCATCGACAACGCCTATCAGGTGATGGCCATCCACATGATAGCCATGGCGCAGGCCACCGACTGCCTGAAGAAGGCCGACAAACTGTGCCCCGCCTCGAAGGCCATGTACGACAAGGTGCGCGAGATTATCCCGCTCTTCGTCGAGGACACCCCCTTCTACGAGGAAATCGTCAACGTGGAACAAATGTTAAGACAATAACATGGAATTTGCATTAGTAACAGGAGGATCGCGCGGTATCGGTCGCGCCGTGGCCATGAGGCTGGCGGCCGACGGCATGCCGGTGGTCATCAACTATAAGAGCAACAGCGCCGCCGCAGAGGAGACCAAGCAGGCCATCGAGAAGGCCGGCGGCGTGTGCGAGCTGCTGCCCTTCGACACCTCGGACCCCAAGGCCATCGAGACCGCCGTCGACCAGTGGCAGACACAGCACCCCGACGACTATATCGCCGTGCTGGTGAACAACGCCGGCATACGTCAGGACAACATCATGGTCTTCATGACCGACGAGCAGTGGCATTCGGTGCTCGACACCACCCTCAACGGTTTCTTCTACCTCACACGCCGTCTGGTGAAGGACATGATGACCAAGCGCAAAGGCCGCATCGTCAACGTAGTGTCGCTGAGCGGTCTCAAGGGCATGCCCGGCCAAACCAACTACAGCGCCGCCAAGGCCGCCGTCATCGGCGCCACCAAGGCGCTGGCTCAGGAGGTGGCACCCCGCAAGGTGACGGTCAACGCTGTGGCCCCGGGCTTCATAGCTACCGATATGACCAAGGACCTCGACGAGGGCGAGCTGAAGAAACTCATCCCCGTGGGCCGCTTCGGCAAGCCCGAGGAGGTGGCCGCACTGGT
>JBGUZF010000106.1:0-8119 GCA_045222795.1 Bacteroidales bacterium | reverse complement strand
GAGGTGGGAGTCCTGAAAGTTGAGCGCAGAGAAAACTTGTTTTCTTTGCCGAAATGAAGGGACGTAGACGAAGTCAAAGGTGAAAGGCTGAGGCTGAATGGTACCACGATATCTTTCTTCTGGAGATATAGGATAGGGTGGCGGGCGTCGAGCCATTCTATACGTGGTTCGGGGTGCAGGTTGGGAACGCTGGCGTTTAGTTCCACGGCCACGCGTGCTTTGGCGCGTAGGAAGTCGATGCGTGCCAGGAAGCGGTAGGCCTCCTCGAGTTGCGGCAGCAGGGGCCGTAGGCGGTCGCTGAAAGAAAGCAGTATGCGCTGTATCTCGTGACGCTCGTCGAAATCCAGCTCGCGCAGGTCGTTGCCCAGTTCCACAACCTCGGCAGGCTCGACGAAGGCCGTGAGGCGTGTGGCGCTCTCGTCCTGTATGAGTCCTTTGATCTTGCGGCGGTGGGTGGTCAGCAGCGGTATCACGGGCCGTCCGTCGCGTATGGTCACCTCGGCCCCTTCGGGTGCCCATCCTTCGCGCTTGGCGCGCGCAAGGGTGCTGCTCACTTTGGCATCGACCTCGGCGGCCTTGCGGACCTTGGTGCGTCGTATCTCGGCGAGGGCAGGAGAGGCGTTGTCGTAGAGCTCGCCGTGGTCGTCGATGAGCTTGCCCAGCAGCGAGTTGATGACGTTTAGCTGCGAGCTCTTGCCGCCGTAGCCAAGCTCCACCTCGATGGCGAGGGTGCGCAGGGCGCTGTATTGTTGGTGTTCCTCGGCGGTGAGGAAATGGTAGCATTCGCGAATGGTGCGCAGCGACAGCTTGAGGTCGAAGAGTGCCTCGAGGGCTATGAAGGTGTTGCCCACGTGCAGGTGGGCGAGGGTGGGGGTGAGGTCGATAAAGTCTTGCTGCGGGAATTCGCTCTCCATCAGCACTATCTGGCGCATCTCTTCGGTGAGCTGCAGCTCGTGGGTCAGTCTTTCGTAGTTGGTGGTAAAGGCCATCTTGCCGGCCATGCGGACAGCCAGCTCGTTGGTGCACTGCTCCGCCACCATCTGGCGTATGCGGTCGAAGCCCAGTTTCTGTTCTATGTTGTTCATTTAGTCGAAATCTAGGTAGAGGGGCCAGTGTTGGCGGAAGATGTCGAGTTTCTCTTTGTCCAGGGTGACGGTGACGAGTTGGTCGGTTTCAGCTTCTGCTTCTGCCAGAGGGAAGCCTTTGTAATCAATGAGTGCGCTATTGCCGGTGTAGTTGCCTCCCACACCATCCTTGCCACATCGGTTGCAACCTAACACATAGCTGATGTTTTCAATCGCTCGGGCCTTGAGCAGCGTCGTCCAAGCCTCGTGGCGGCTCCCCGGCCAGTTGGCGCAGACGAGGAGAAGGTCATATTTTAATGATGAATGATGAGTGATGAGTGATGAACGAGCTGCCGCAATCGGATATTCATCATTCATCATTCCACATTCAACACTATTTCTAAGCCATTTTGGGAAGCGCAGGTCGTAGCATACGGCGGGCTTGATTTTCCAACCTTTGTATTCAAATACCTCGCGGCGGGTACCGCGGGCAATGATGTCGTACTCGCCGCTGACGCGGAAGGTGTGGGCTTTGTCGTAGTAACCAAACGAGCCGTCGGGGTATATCCAATGCAGGCGATTGTAGCATTGGTCGCCCTCACGGACGATCCAGGTGCCGACAAAGAGTAAGTTGTATTTTGAGGCCAATTGCCGTGCCCAGCACAAGGTAGGGCCTTCCTGCTCCTCGGCCAGCGAGGCCATATGGTCGCCGAAGCCCGTGGTGAAGGTCTCGGGTACCACGAACATGTCGCTCTTCGGGGCGGTGGATAATGCCACCTCGACACGGCGGCGGTTGGCTTCCGCGTCGCCCCAGACGATGTTCTGCTGGAAGAAGGTTATGACCATTGGCGTGTTTGTTCTAAGTCTAGTTGTATCTGCTGTTGCAAGGCTTCTGCTGAATCGAAGCGCTCTATGTCGCGCAGGCGGTGCAGGAACTCCACCGTCACGCTCTTGCCGTAGAGGTCGCCGCTGTAGTCAATCAGGTGCACCTCAAGCGTCGGTTTGTCGACGCCGAAGGTGGGAGCTGCGCCTAGGTTGGCTATGCCGATGCGGCTGCCGACATTAACAGCGTATACGCCTTCCTTTGGGAGCATTTTTCTGGTTTGCGAAAGGTCGATGTTGGCAGTGGGGAAGCCAAGCGTGTGGCCTACGCCGCGACCGTGTTGCACGGCGCCTGTCACACTATAGCGGCGGCCCAGCAGGGCGGCAGTCTTCTCGACGTTGCCACTCGTCAGGCTCTCGCGGATGCGGCTCGAGCTGATAGGTTCGCTGTCGACGGTGAACGGCACCCCTTTCTCTATCGTGAAGCCCAGTTCTTCGGCCAGCAGCGGCAGACGGTCGAAGTCGTCCTGCTGCTTGCTGCCGAAACGGCTGTCGTAGCCTAACAGTAATGCCCGCATGCGCAGTTTGCCGTGCAGCAGGCGTGCCATCTGGCAAGCCGAGAGCTGCGCCACCTCGCGGGTGAAGGGCAGCACGGCAACATAGCTGGCGTCGGCTTCGAAGAGTAGGCGCAGGTGCTCCTCTTCGTCGTCGAGCCAGTACTCGCTATCGCGTCGGCCCAGGACAAAAGACGGATGTGCCGTCAACGTAACAACTAAAGTGGAAAGTGGAAAGTGGAAAGTGGAAAGTTGTGACAGCAGTTGCTGGTGGCCGCGGTGGACACCGTCGAAGACGCCGACGGTCACCGCTGTGTCGGTCTCTATAGCCTTGATGCGTCCGCTCCTGTCGTACAATTTGAACAACTCCTCCATAACTCCTAACTCATAACATTATTCTTGGGTGCAGATGCAGGAAGAGTCCGACGGAGAATAGATCCGACGCAGGGCTGATGACCTTTAGGTAGCCTGTGCGGTCGCCCGTGAAGGGGAAATAATGGTAGTATGAGCCTTCGACACTCAGTGTGCAGTGTTTAAGTAGGCCGTAGGTGTAGCCTCCGCGCACCGTGAGCACACGTACCTTGTCGTGTGTCATGTCGGAGGTGTTCGACGAGATATTGGAGAAATGGTAGCAGCCCAGCAGCGGCACGAAGCGCTTGCCTTGCCAGTAGGACGCCTCGAGGTGCCAGCCTTTGTAGCCGGCCTTCAGAACTGGGTAGAAGCCCCATCCCGAGCGGAAGTCCATCCCAGGCGACACCATGTAGCCAAGGCTGTCGCGTAAGGGTGTGCTGTTCTCGCCGCGGTTGTTGTAGTAGCCCATCAGGTAGCCCTCGGCTGCGATGTCGAGGTTGCCCAGCGTGGCACTCACCCCAATGCCTGCGGCTCCGTTCATACGGCTGCGCACCAGCAGGGTGGTGTCGGTCACCCCCTCGCCGCCGTTGTGCAGCAGCACGCCGTGCAGCGGCAGGTAGAGCTCCCAGTTGTCGCCCAGGTGCAGTCGGCCGCGGACGGAGAAGCCTGCGGCGAAGCGTTCCTGCTCGGGGCTGTGGTTCCAGATATAGTTGCGCCAGTCGACCCACAGGTCTGCCTGCACGGCGCGGTGGTCCATCAGCAATTGCACGCCGGTCTCGGGGTCGGCGGCATACTGACGTTCGGGGTTGTAGAGCGGCAGCGGCAGGTGGTGACCCTCGTTGTTGTCGAGGCTGCCGAAGACGGCTGTAAGCCACGGTGTGAAGTCCACTCTGGCTTGCAACCAAGGCAGCA
Organism: Bacteroidales bacterium; assembly: GCA_045222795.1. Taxonomy (GTDB): domain Bacteria; phylum Bacteroidota; class Bacteroidia; order Bacteroidales; family P3; genus Colimorpha. The sequence goes on along the minus strand of JBGUZF010000106.1, from coordinate 4,416 downwards.
GGTGCAATGGTGAATGGGAACTGTCTGCCGAGTTCCAGCCTTCCAGCGTCTCGTTGGGGAAGGATTGGTTGCCCCAGTAGTGCAGCCAGTGCACGCCAGCCGCCACCTTCACACGCTCTTCCACGCGCCATTCCACCCGAGGTCGCAGCACGAAGCCCGGCAGCGTGTAGCCGTCGACGCGCGAGGCGGCGTATTCGTTGTCGACAAAGAAGTGAAGATTGTCGATACAGAGGGTGATACGGGAGGTGTCCTGGGCAGAGGCATAATTGAAAGTTGAAAATTGAAAATTGAAAATTATGCTTGCGCAAATGGCGAGCATAAATTTGGTAGATATGAACCTCAATAATTTCAACTTTCAACTTTCACTTTTCACTTTCCCATCGCTTTCACTATCGCCTCCTCGATGGCGGCACCGCGCAGGTCGCGGGCGAGGATGGTGCCGTCGGGGCCGATAAGCATGATCTGCGGGATTCCGTTGACACCATAAGTGTTGGTGGCTGTGCGGGTGCTGTCGACCAGCTGTGGATAGGTGATGCCGAGGTCGGCCATCACCTTCTCATGGGCGGCCTTGCGGGCAGCGGCGTCGCCGCGCTCCCACACGTTGAGACCCACGATGACGAGGCCTTTCTTCTCGTATTTCTTCCACAGCGGCACGAGGTTATCCTTGATCTCGTTGCGGCAGGGACCGCACCACGAGGCGTAGAAATCTACCAGCGCCAGTTTGCCGTCGATGAGGTCGCTGAGCTTGCCGTCGACACCCTGGATGTCGGTGTAGTGCTTGCCAGCCGAGGTGGCGTCGATGGCGCGCAGCTGCTCGAGTTTAGCTTGCACGGTCTTGTTGTTGGCAACCATCGGCGAGGTGCTCTTCACGATGCTGTCGAGCTCGTTGTAGGTAAACTCTCCGGCATGCAGTATGTTCTCCATGGCTCTAACGGCCAGTATGTTGTCCTCGTTCTCGTGATACAGTTTCCAGTTGGCCTCCACCGTGCGTGCGTTGTACAGCGCCTCGAGGCTGTCAATCACCCGCTCTATCTCGGCACGCTCGGTGCCGTTGGTGGCGCTATAGTAGAGGGGTATGAGCTCATTCATCTGCTCTTCGAGGTCTCTGGTGTCAAGGCTCTTGTTGAAGGCGTAGAACCTGTCGTTCAGCATCGTGCCGCCGATGCTGTCGTTCTCGATGACGATGGTGCCCGGTTCCACGATGGCGAAGGTGATGAACTGTGACTCGGGGCAGCCTATCATGGCCTCCCAAGGCTCCTCCACCTCTCCGCGGAACACGAACTTGCCGTCGGCGATAACGGTGCTGTCGATAGGCCCGTTATCACAATCTGCGTCGTTAAGATTGAACATGTAGACAGTCTTGCCTTCCAATTCGGGGAGGTCGACGGTGCCGTTGATGGTGAATTGATGCTTGCCGCCACAGCTGGCCACGAGTGCCATAACGGCAACAGCGCAAATAAGTTGGAATGTTTTCTTCATTGTTTCAATTTTAAAAATAAGACTGCAAAAGTACAAACTTTTTCGAAAACAGCAAAAAAACGTCAAGCAAAAGACACAGATTGACACCTGGCGGCGGCAATCTGTGTCTCATGAGGTTGGCTGTCGGTGAGCCGCTATTGCAGCAATAGTTTGCGCGAGGCGATGCCCATGGGGGTGTGGATGCGGACGATGTAGGTGCCGCGCGGCAGGGTGGCGACGTCGAGTTTGGCCGTGAGGCCCGAGGCCTTTTGCACCATCATCTTATTGCCGACGATGTCCAGCACCTCTATCTCAGTCATCCTCTCGGCGCTGCGCACCGTCACGGTGCCGCCGGCGGGGTTGGGGGTGAGGGTGATGCCCTGCAGCAGGTCGGTGCGGGCGATGGAGAGCGAGTCGCCGCCGGTGCCGGTGGTGTCGATACCGAGACCTGTGGTGTCGCCGGCGACGAGTATCGGGGCGCTCCAGTCGCCCCAGACGGTGTCGGTATGGGTGGCGAACTCGAAGGTGCACATCTTGCGCACGTAGGCCACGCAGACGGAGTCGGGCAGCTCACGCGGCAGCAGGTAGGAGGTGTCGGTGACGGTGACTATCGTGCCGCTGTCGGGCGAGGCGGGGTAGCCCACGAGCGACAGTTGGAAGACTTCAGACTCCGGGTCGCCGCACCATACGGCAGTGTCCTGCCATTCTCCGCCAGGCACCATGTGCAGGCACCTGGGGGCAGTGCACCGCGGACTAAGTATGGGGAATATCATGCCCCAGTAGCTGTCCTGCCAGTATTTGTTCTCGTAGCCAGGTCGCTCGTAATAATCCTTATACTTGCCCTCAGGCAAGAGCATCATACTATTATATAAAAGGTTGGTGAATCGCATACCAAATTCAGGGTCATTACTGTTCGACGCCATATACCATGTCTGGCTGCGGGAGGTGTCTCGGCCCAGTTTTAGGCTGTCATGGTGAAAACCGCAGTCTGTAATGCCAATATATGTGTTTGAGTATGTCGACAAGTCTACAGGTTCGTCGAAATAGAATTCGTAGCAATCGGAGTAAAGTGACCAGACCGTCGGCAGCGAGTAGTCGTATTCAAAGACGCACTTCTTCATCAACGGCGGATCGTTAAACTGGATGGACATAATGCTGTCAACCGAACCGAGGTAGACATGTGGTCTGTTCATTCCGGGGAAAACAGAAGATGGTTCAGGAACCATGCCAACACCCTGATAAACCACCAGTTTCCCGCAAAGGGTGTCAAGGGCAGCGGAATCAATATTCATCGTAACGGCTATACCATACATTCTTTGATTTGCGCCGGACTCGACAGGTCTCATTAAAGACAATACCTTTTCTGGCATTGTTCCAAACCGCACGAATGCATTATAGCAGTCTCTATAGACAGTATGAATACCGCGTTCATTGGGCCCGTCAGCTGTTACGGCCGGTTCCGAACCAATATATTCCATAAGGGCCTCGCGTGGCGTGTAGCCGTACCAATGGTCGGGGTAGCGCACGGTGTCTTGGGCAAGAATGGCATTGGTGGCCAGTAACGATAATAAAACAACAAATACTTTTTTCATATTATATCGGCGTTGACGTTTATTCATAAGAATGACATTGAATGTTTAGATTGAGGGGCAAAGCAAAAATACTATATTGAATGGGAGAATTAATCAATTGATTATTTCCACTGTCGATGTTGCACGGGGACTGTATGATTTGCAGTGCATTGATAGACATGACATCAATACTTTGCTCATCAGGACATGAGAGGGTGCTGTGAGGCAAGTTGACAGTTCTGTCCTGCAAATATATTTCTGTATTTCGTGTCGAAATGAAACGCCAATAGGTCCCAGACCCCAGTCGTGCCAATGATTTGAATTCATTGCTGTTCGGGGAAAACATTGTTGTGGTGTAGTTTGTCGTCGCATAAGGGTTCAATAGAACATAATCGGAAGAATGTGCCATAGGCTGCAGCAGTTCCACTTTTTTAATTATGCTGGAATAAGCCATTTCCACAGGGTTGTCTTTTGAATCTTTGATAAACTGCTGAGAGTGGGTGTTTTTCACGCTTGGGAGTATTATTGTCCTAAATCTTGAGTATATATTTGCATCGGGTGCAACTCCCGGATATACGTATGTCATTCCAATGGAGTCGTCTTTAAGCGCAACGCCGATAACCCAGAACATTGTCATTGTTATTCTTGCAGAAAGCGATATTCGTGACACTGATATCTTTTAAGCCAGTTTGCGCCGATACTCTTGAAACTGTGGCGAGTGAAGCCTCAGTGGTGGTTACTTGTTGTGAATGCGCCATTCCTTTTGTGCTTATGATTAAAAGGAGTATTATTGCTAAATGTTTTTCTTTCATAATATTGTATCTCCAATAAACACATTGATTACTGTCGCTGTCACAATCCAGTTGCATACACTACCCGCCGGGTCTGTGGCTCGACAAAAAGCGGTGACATACACTTTTTGTTTTGCCTTATAATCCAGCAGCCAGTCCATTTGTTCCTGTTTTCCTACTAGAGGAATACAAAGACCTTCGCTATTCGCAAATTGTTTCTCGGGGTTGTCTGTGATGTATACCTCTACTATTCCGCAATAAGGGTTCTCGTATTGTGTGCGAAAATAATTAGTGTCATTATATCCCATAATGTAGCCGCACAAGCGAACGGTATCGTTTTTGTGTTCATTTGCGGTATAAACGTGTTTGAAGTATGCATGTACCGCTTCGACTGTATTATAATTAGTCCATGAAATTTCAATATCATCGGGCGCATAACCGGTGCATGGCTCCGTGGTTATCGTGCACCTCTCACAGTCGTTCTTGTTACAACTGACTGTTGCAAGTGATACAATGGCCACAAAGGCCATAAATAAATAAATGTTTTTCATATCATTGTTTTATTTGTTAGACTTCAGTTCGTCAATCTGTTTTTG
>JBGUZF010000105.1:0-2420 GCA_045222795.1 Bacteroidales bacterium | reverse complement strand
AAGCTACCATGAGGCTCGTTTTTTATGTCGCAAAGCAGCGTTTTTTACTTGGCGTCGCGGCCGGCGCGGATGGCCTTGATGTTGGTCTCGACGACGGCGTCGCCCTTGCGGCCGAAGATGGCCTTGATGGCTTTCTCGAGTTCCTCGAAGGGGAGTTCGAGGTAGGGGGCGGCGGCACCGAGGAGCACCATGTTGCCGCGGGCGTTGAGTTCCTTGGCAATGGCGTTGGCGTTGAAGCTGACGCATTTCTTCAGCTTGCCGAGCTCGGCATTAACCTTCTCGATATCGGGATAGTTCTTGATATTGATGAAGGGGTCGCTGTTGGTGATGACAGCGCCATCGGGTGCCAGGAAGGGCAGGTAGCGCAGGGCTTCCATAGGCTCGGAACTGAGGATGATGTCGGCCTTACCTTCGGGGATGACGTCGGCGAAGATGGGGTCGGAGCTGATGCGGAGGTGGCTGAACACCGAGCCGCCGCGCTGGCTCATACCGTGAATCTCGCTCTGCTTGACGTTCATGCCCAGATTGAGGGCAGCGTCGCTGATGATCTTGGCCACGGAGACGATACCGTCGCCACCTACGCCGCAAAGTATGATGTCTTTCTTCATTTGTTTCTATTTTTTGTGGGTAGTTAAAGAAGTTAAAGGAAGTTATCGCTCGCTTTGCTCGCTAGTAGTTAAAGCCAATAGTATCGTCTCTATGTGGTACCGATGCATTTGTCTTTAACTACTTTGACTACTTTTAACTACTTTAACTACCTGGTTACCGATTTATTTATTCGCAGCAATACGTTTCTTGTTCTCGACGATGCAGACGCGCTGCGGGATGATGACGCTGACGCCGTTGTAGGCGATCTCCTCTTCGAGGATCTTCATGAATTCGTCGTGGTTCTTGGGCAGCGGCACTATGGTGCGGATATGGTCGGGGTCGACGCCGAGGCCCTTGCAGATGTTGAAGAGCTTCTGGTTGGCGCTCGAGGGCTGTCCGCCGGTCATAGCGGTGATGTCGTTGTCGAGAATCATGATGATGACGTTGGCCTTCTCGTTGACGCAGTCGAGCAGCCCGGTCATGCCGCTGTGGCCGAAAGTACCGTCGCCTATGACGCCGATGGCGGGGAAGATGCCCATCTCGGCGGCACCCTTGGCCATGGTGATGCTGGCGCCCATGCAGACGGTGGTGTCGATGGCACCCATGTTGAAGCCGAGGGTGTAGCATCCGATGTCACCGAAGACGCGGCCGTTGGGGTATTTCTTCATCACATCGACAACAGCCTGGTAGCTGTCGATATGGGGGCAACCGACGCAGAGTGCGGGAGGACGGTTGGTGACCACCTCGGGCACTGCAGGTCCCTTGGGCATGGGGTTGCCCAGGGCGATAGCCACCTTCTCTGCATTCAGCTCACCGTCGCGGCGGATGGTCTCGTCCAGGCGTCCGTGCACGGGCTTGCCTTTGCCGAGGAAGCCTTTAATGTGCTCCTCGACGAAGGGCTGGCCGTCCTCAAGCACGAGGATCTCGTCGACCTCGTCATAGAGCTTGTTGAGCATGTTGAACGGAAGGGGGTACTGCGTGATCTTCACCACAGGATAGGGGCAACGGCCGCCGGGGAAGTTCTCCTGGAGGTAGTTGAAGGCGATGCCGGTGGTGATGATGCCGCGTTTCTTATCGGTGCCGGGGATATACTGGTTGAAGCCGTCTTCCTCGCTATGCTTGGTGAAGGCGGGCTGCTTGTCGATGAGGTCGCGGTAGAGACGCTTGGCGTTGACGGGCAGCAGCACGTAGCTCTTGGGGTCGCTGGGGCTGCTGAGGGGGTTCTGGGCGCGGACGGGCTTACGCTCGACACCGGCGCGGCTGTGGGCCAGACGGGTGGGGATACGCATGAGGATGGGGGTGCCCAGCTGCTCGCTGAGGTCGTAGCCGGCGAAGACCATATCGTAGGCCTCCTGCTGGTTCGAGGGCTCGAGCATGGGGATCATGGCCCAGTGGCCGTAGTAGCGGCTGTCCTGCTCGTCCTGCGAGGAGAACATGCTGGGGTCGTCGGCCACGACGATGATGACACCCTTGGTGCCGATGATGGAGGCGTTCATGAAGGGGTCTCCACAGACGTTGAGGCCCACGTGCTTCATGCAGGTCATAGCGCGCTTGCCGCTGTAGGCCACGCCGATGGAGGCCTCGAGGGCGGTCTTCTCGTTGGCGCACCAGTTGGCCACCACGCCCTGTTCCTTGGCCTGCTTGCTTTTCATCACGTATTCGGTGATCTGGGTCGACGGGGTGCCGGGGTAGCTGTTGATGGCGCTACCGCCAGCGTCGATAAAGGCCTGTGCTATAGCCTCGTCGCCCAGTAAGAGGAGTTTTGACATAATTGCTGTATTTTAATTGTTAATTTTACACTATAAAGCGGTGCAAAGATACGCAAAAAAATC
>JBGUZF010000104.1:0-2898 GCA_045222795.1 Bacteroidales bacterium | reverse complement strand
ATGCCGCGGTCGCTGACGGTGAGGGTCTTCTTCTTACTGTCGACCTTGACGTCGATGGTGAGGTCGCCGAGCTCGCCTTTGAAGTCGCCGCGAGTAGACAGTGTCTTGAGTTTCTGCGTGGCGTCGACGGCGTTGCTGATAAGCTCGCGCAGGAAGATTTCGTGGTCCGAATAAAGGAACTTCTTGATGACCGGAAAGATGTTCTCGGTCTGTACGTTGAGTTTGCCTTGCATATCTTTATATTGTTTGATTGCTTGATTGTTTGAGTGTTTGAGTGTGTCAATGACTCAAGCATTAACACATTCATGCAATCAAGCATTCAACATGTGTGCCAACGGGAGGGATGACTGACAAATTGTCAGTAAAAAGGAGGGCCGACCAAGTTTGGTCGGCCCTCCACGAGTTGTTTGTCAAAAGAGTTACTTCACGATGAGCTTGCGAACCGTGGTAGCCTGCTCGCCGGTGATGCGGACGAAGTAGGCACCCTTGGCCATGGTGCTGACATCGAAGGTAACGGTGTTGCCGTTGAGGGTGTAGGTGTTGACAGTGCGGCCGTTGAGGTCGACAATCGTCACCGTAGCACCTGCCAGTTGCTCACTTACACTGATGGTTACCATCGAGCTGGCGGGGTTCGGGTAGATGTTGAGGTTACCCTCGGAGTCGATGTTGGCAATTCCTTCGGTACCGGTGGTGAAGTCGGCCGAGGCGTACTGCGAGAGCAGCGTTTCGGTGCAGAGGTTGGCCACACGGACCGTGTAAGGAGTATTGTGCTCGAGGCCAGTCAGGTGGTACTGGTTCTCGGCGGTGGTGTAGGTGCCAATTTCATCACCCTGGTCGAAGCCCTGCGTACCGTAGAGCACACGGAAGTTGGTGGCACCTTCGGGGGCCGTCCAGCTGACATCGGCGGTGTTGCCGGTGACATTGCTGACGGTGACGTCGGTCACGGGAGTGCAGGCGTCTGTGGTGAACTGGATAGGTTCGCTCCATTCGCCTTCAACATCGGCATTCTGACCGCAGAGGGCACGTACACGGGCGTTGTAGGCGGTGCTGGCCATGAGACCGTCCACGGTGCCCGTGGTGGCGGTGGAGGTGGCATTGAAGGTATCGAGGGTGTTGTAGACCATCATCTCCCAGCCGTGCTCCTCGCCAGCGGCGGTCCATCCGAGGACAACACTGGTGTAGCCGTTACTCACGACCTCGAGGCCGGTGGGTATGCCACAGTTGACCGTCAGGGTGCTGTCGACGACAATATTCCAGTCGGAGACGTTCTGGTCGTCGCAGAACGAGCGCAGACCAATGGTGTAGGTGCTGCTGTGGTTGAGGCCTGTGAAGGTGTAGCTGTTGCCGGTGGCGATGACGCTGGCGGCATTCTCGTTGAATGCCTGGCCTTCGGCGATAATCAGTTCGACACTGTCGGCATCGGTGGCGAAGTTGACAGTCAGCGAGGTCTCGCCGCGGTCGATGCTGCTGATGACAGGAGCAGTGCATCCCGACTGACCGGTGATGGTAAAGTCGTCGATGTAGATGTAGTAGGCGTAGTTGCCCCAGTACTGTATGGCAACGAACTTAGTGCTATCGGACAGTGTGTCGGTGAAGGTGGCCCAACTGTCGATGGAGATGTCGGTAATCCAGTTGCCCCAAGTGAAACTGGTGGTGTCACGGGTTGTCGAGGAATAGCCCACGCGTATGTTGTCGACGCTGCTGCTACTGTAGCTGCCCTTGAGATACTTGAAGGTAAGGACCATGTTGGAACCGTTGAGCTCGCGCGAGATAAGGTACTGGTTGTAGTCTGAACTGGAGCTGTAGGAGCTGAAGCGGAAGACACGGTTGCCTTCGGCAACGCTGTCGAGGTAGCTGTCGCCACCGGCTGCGAGGTGCACCATGGGGTTGACAGCGGGATCGTTGTCGCCATAGACGATGGTCCAGCATCCGGCAGGGGCGTTCTCGGTCTCGAAACCTTCATGGAAGGGGAATGTGGAGACGGGGGCGCAGTTGTAGATGTAGACATACATCACATTGGTGTCGGCGCTGTAGGGGTTGGCGGCAACGAAGGTGAGGGTGTCGATACCTTCGGCGGTATAGAACATCTGCATGGTGTCGGTGTTGCCGTTGAACATCACGGCGTGGCCGGCAGCGGCCATGGTGGAGGTCCAGGAGAGGTTCATGCTGTCGAGGGAACCTTCCAGATAGACAGCGTAGTAGTTGCCGGTATCGCCAAGGAAGATGACGTCGTCGCCATGGATAGAGTAGAGCGGGTTGACGGTTTCGCGGACCTCGACATCGCCGAGATAGATAGAACCGTAGTTGTAGCTGCGGTTGACGAAGGCAAAGCTTACGGTCTGACCTGCGTAGGCACTCAGGGCGACATGGATGTCGTTGAGGTCATACGACCATGTGGAACTGTTGTAGGTATCCACAGTGTCGATGCGCAGGATGGTGGTGTAGGTCGAAGTGTCGCCGCTGCCAGTGGTAGAGATGCGGAGTTCGCAGCTTGCCACCGAGGGCGAGGAGTAGCTGTCGGGAGCACCACCAAGATAGTAGATGAGCTGGAAGTTGTCAGTATTGGCCGGCAACTGGATGTTCGGAGTCATCAGCCAGTCGTTGGCCTTGGCAACGCCATAATCTGCCTCAGAGATGATGTAGTCATAGCCATAGGTGACTGTGTATTCCCAACCATAGTCGACACCGCCGCCATTGACAGCGCTCCAGCAAACGGGCAGGTCTTCGAGGCCGAAGTTCTCGACGAACGGGGTGCTGAAGTTGGTGCAGCCCATGTCGAAACGCATCATAACGGAGTCGCTGCGCTCGGTAGCGGAACAGACATTGAAGACCTTGATCCAGTAGCGGTCGTTGCTGTTCAGACCAGTCAGGTGGACGCTGTTGGTGGTAGACGTGGTG
>JBGUZF010000103.1:0-15413 GCA_045222795.1 Bacteroidales bacterium | reverse complement strand
GTGCACCACCTGTTGGGCGTTGGTGCCAAGGAAGAGCTGCGAGATGACGCGGTCCTGCTCGGTGTTGATGATTATCATGTCGGCCTTTATCTCGTTGGCGAAGTTGAGTACTGTGTCGCAGTAGTTGGAGTAGGTCTGCAGCTCGATTTCGTAGGGCACGCCCTCCTTCTCGAGGAAGTCGGCGCTCTGTCCCACGTAGGTGCGCAGTGCCGACTCTTCCTCCTTGAGGTCGAGCAGGCCGAGCAGGTGCACCTTGGCACCGAAGATGCGGGCCATTGCTGCTGCCGGCGGTACCTTCTGACGCGAGTTGACGTTGACGCGGATGGGCACCACGATGCGCTCCAGCTTCTTGTGGAAATCGTAGCCCTGGCGCATGGTGAGCACGGGGCACGGCGCATCCTGCACTATACGGCTGGCCTGACTGCCGATGACGTACTTCTCGTAGCCCGAGGCACCATTGGTGCCAATAACGATAAGCGGCGAGAGGTCCTTCTTGGCAAGGTCGGCAATGGCTGTCGACACACGGCCGTTGATGATTTTCCACTCGATGGTGCCGTATTTCAGCGCCGGACGGTGCTTGTCGCAGAGCGTCTGCAGTTTGTCCTTGGCGAGGTTGGTCATCATCTCGAGCTGCTCTTTGGAGAAGAGCTTCTTTTCGCGTTTCACCCATACCACTGTGATGCCGCAAGCCATGCGGTTGGCCACGTCGACGGCAAGTTCCAGGGCCACATACGAACCCTCGGAGAAGTCGGTTCCTACTATTATGGATTTCATTCCGTTGGTATTGTTTTTATTCTTTTAAAATCTTATAACGTCATTCCTTATAATATATTGTGCGGCGGGTGATATTTTTCACTTTTTTTTGCCATGTCAAATATTATTGCTACTTTTGCAGCATGAATGACACACTTGACAGCCATAGTATCTCTGCTAAAGAGAAAGAGATAGAACGTGCGTTGCGCCCTTCGGGCTTCGACAGCTTCGCCGGCCAGCAGCAGGTGGTGGAGAACCTCAAGGTCTTCGTGCGCGCCGCCAAAGAGCGCGGCGAGCCCCTCGACCATGTGCTCCTCTACGGTCCTCCGGGTCTCGGCAAAACGACCCTCAGCAATATCATCGCCAACGAGTTGGGCGTTGGCATTAAGACCACCAGTGGTCCTGTGCTCGATAAGCCCGGCGACCTAGCCGGACTGCTCACTTCGCTGCAGGCCAACGACGTGCTTTTCATCGACGAGATACACCGCCTGTCGCCCATCATCGAAGAGTACCTCTACAGCGCCATGGAGGACTTCCGTATCGACATCATGATTGAGAGCGGCCCCGCGGCTCGCTCGGTGCAGTTGGGACTGAAGCCGTTTACCCTTATCGGCGCCACCACGCGCAGCGGCATGCTCACGGCCCCGCTGCGTGCCCGCTTCGGCATCAACTGCCGCTTGGAATACTATGACGCCGAGACGCTTACCAAGATTGTCAACCGCTCGGCGCGGCTGCTCGACGTTAAAATCACCAGCGAGAGTGCCATCGAGATAGCCCGCCGCTCGCGCGGCACTCCCCGTATCGCCAACCGCCTGCTGCGTCGCGTACGCGACTTCGCACAGGTGAAAGGTGACGGAACGATAACGTTGGATATAGCACGCTATGCCTTGCAGGCCTTGAATGTCGACCGCAATGGCTTGGATGATATGGATATTCGCATCCTGACCACCATCATCGACAAGTTCAAGGGCGGCCCTGTGGGCATCAACACCATAGCCACCGCAGTGGGCGAGGACGCCGGCACCGTCGAGGAGGTCTACGAGCCTTACCTCATCCAGGAAGGCTACCTGATGCGCACCCCCCGCGGTCGTGAAGTCACCATGCTCGCCTACCAGCACCTCGGCAAAATCAAGACAAACGGCAACCAGCAGGAACTGTTCTGATATTTGTTATTGTGTTCATGAAAAGGTTTCTCAAAATATTGACTGTGGTGGTGATGCTGGGAATGTCTGGCACGGCACGGGCTACGGGGCAGATACCGGATTTGCTGATTGTGGGCGGGGATACGTTAGCTCTGTTCTGCAACCCGCTGGAGAGCTATTTCGATGCGGTGCATCCGAGGCCGGACGACATGGGTGGCTTATGGTCTACCGCCTGCTGGCGTGGCTACCAGGCTTGCTTCGAGTTGCGACAGGACAGCCTTTTCCTTGTTGACATACGAATTGGCAGAGAGGACGACAGCACCGGCAGCTACCCCTTGGAAAAACTTTTCGGCTATCAGGCCACCACGGACGGTGTCTTTGCCTATTGGGTGAACGGCACCATCAACTGTGTTGCCGGCGAGTGTCTGTACTACATTCACATGGGATATGCCTCGATATATGAATTCGACATCAACTACATCATGCGAAATGGTATCGTAAAGGAGAGGCAGGTGCTTGACAACCGCAAGACCTTCCTGCCCTATTCTGACGACCATGGTGGCTTGTCTGCCAACCTGTTACGGACATTTGTGGAGCAGCAAATTGACTATAGTTGCCTTGCCCCCGACGATATGAACAGCTATGTGCAGGTGATTGTGAAGAAGGTGGACAGCAATGGTCGTATCAAGAAGGTGGAAATCAATGGGGTGTCGCGCAAGCAGGAACGTGCCGTGCGTCGGGCGCTGAAGAAGGTGCCGCGTTTCAATGTGCTCTATAGAAATGGGAAACAGATAGATGATGTAGAATGGCAAATGACCCCGATTATCTATGTCAGCGAGGCGGAACGAGCCCAGCATGGGCCGACTTTGGGACCAGACATCGGAAAATATGCTAAAGCAAGGATACTCGAGGAAGACGACGTCTCGGGGCACATGAGATATCTTATAGGCAGTTATCTCGAGACCTATCGCTATTGGATGGATTACATCGCCGATACCACGGCCATGGAGCGGCAGTACAAGGACTATTTTTGCCAACTGTTCGGTGACTCGTTGCTCTACCAGCATCACTACTTCACTACGTTGGGCGACAGCGCGTTGAAGTACTATTACCAATACTGGGACATGACTGGAGACCATGAGAAACTATATCCGGAGATTGTCGCATTGGAGCAAGAATTAGGACGTCCGCACAATCCCCAGATTGTATATGAGAAGAATCCCGAGTTCGTGCTGTTCGTGCAGCCGGAGGAACTGGACCCGTCGCAAAAGGTCAACAGAGAGGACGTGCTCCGTCGTTGCCGCCAGGTGTCGTACCACCTCAGGGGCTTTGCTGAAGGCAATCTCCACGATCCTCTGCCTCAGGGAATCAGGGAGGAATGGCGTCTGCTGATGCTGAGAGGGCGCTATGGAGATAACACATCGCCGGTGCTGGTCAAGGTAACTTCCGACGGCATGGAGGCCCGCATCGCATGGCGCGTGGCCAAGGAAGTTGGCTACAAGACGTATCCCGGCCTTGAACTTTTCCGTCATGGCATCCGAAGCGAGGGCGAGCGGCGGCTCACCGCCGAGGAATGGCATCGTCTGCAGGACCTCGCTGATGGGGTTGGGATTGACACGCTGCACCTCGACAACGATTACTTCACCTCGCCTCCGGCCATCTACCATGTCGAGCACCGCACTGCAGAGTCTTACCATGTGGTGAACGACTACAACCACCCCTATTATCAACACGAGACTATTAACCCACTCTTCTGGCCATACAGGGCTTTTTGCAAATACCTTGTCAGCCTCGCTGATTCTACGCTACCTTTTGACAGTGATGACGAGCATTATAAACCATAAGAAAGCAGTACTGATATTGCTGTTTACTACGATGGTTCTGTCCGCTACGGGTCAGGGACCGCTGATGGATTTGCCTTACTTCCCTTCGCATACCACCAAGCATATCAGAGCGATACGCACTTATTCCATCGATACTTTGTCCGGTGCGCGAATGCTGAAGTATACCGAGCACTATGATCGCCACGGCTACTTTTGTCCCGACACCGCCTATCGTAGTGTGTACGATGACCAAGGCCGCCTGGTTCTGCACGAGACTTATCGATTGGTCAGTTCCTCTGCCAACCCGATGCCGCGCCACGAAGTGGAGTCGCGATGCAGTATCGAGTATGCCGCTGACGGTGTTGTGCAGCATGTCAAGAGAGAAGGTTTCGGCGAGTATCATGAGGGCGTATGCGAATACCATCTCTATTCTCACAAGGTGCATCCCCGTTTCGGCCTTACGGAGTGTGTCTATGTTATTAATTGGGGGCAGGAATATAGCGACACACTTCGTTACTTGTACGAATATGATTCCGCAGGGCGTATGCTGCATGAGTATTGCGACGACGAGGGAGCTGGATACCGTGACAGGAAGCTATTCTATGATGCTTCGGGCCGCATTGTCGCCAGCAGAACCTATTATTATGAATCGTGGGACACCCTCGACTATAACTATGATGCCAACGGGGTCCTCGTCTCGCAGACAGGAAAGATGTACGATCTGGACCTAGAGGCCGACGTAACCATTACCTTCCGTCCCGACGGCACTCGCAAGGAACGCCGTGAGCATTGGAAAATCTACGATGATCCAACAGACACAGAACCTTCCGATGAGTATTATCGCTACGATGAACATGATGTGCTTGTCTATTCGAAATCCCCTATGGGTATCATCGAATACGAAATAGAATACTGGGAATAAATAAAAAGATGTAATATGCGAACATTTGTTAAGAATATCAAGGAATTAGTGGGAGTGGAGAGCACCCCGCAGCTGCGCAAGCAGGGCAAGGAGATGGGCCAATTGGAGACCGTCAAGGATGCCTACCTGCTCGTCGAGGACGGAAAGATAAAGGCTTATGGGCCGATGAGCGAGTTGAAGGAGGTGAATGCCGACCGTGTGGTCGATGCTGCAGGACGGATGGTGATGCCGACGTTCTGCGATTCGCACACTCACATCGTCTATGCCAACTCGCGCGAGCATGAGTTTGTGGACAAGATTCGCGGCCTCAGCTACGAGGAGATAGCAAAGAGGGGAGGGGGTATCCTCAACTCGGCGAAGGCCACTGCGGCTGCCTCGGAGGATGAACTATACGACATGGCTCGACAGCGCCTCGATGAGGTGATGCGTATGGGTACCGGCGCCATAGAGATAAAGAGCGGCTACGGCCTGACCACCGAGAGCGAGCTGAAACTGCTGCGCGTCATCCGTCGCCTTAAAGAGACCTCGCCCATGACTATCAAGTCGAACTTCCTCGGAGCCCACGGCATACCGATGGAATATCGCGGCCACCAGGAGGACTATGTCGACTTAGTCATCAACGATATGATACCGAAAGTGGCTGCCGAAGGGCTGGCCGACTTCATCGATGTGTTCTGCGACCAGGGCTTCTTCACTGTCGAGGACACCGCCCGCATACTGGAGGCTGGCATCAAATACGGTATGCGGCCTAAGATTCACGCCAACGAGATGGCCGTCTCGGGTGGCGTGCAGGTGGGTGTGAAATACGGCGCCATATCGGTCGATCACCTCGAACAGATGGGCGATGCAGAGATAGAGTGCCTGAAGGGCACCGAGACAATGCCGACGATTCTTCCAGGATGTGCATTCTTCCTCAATCTGCCCCTCTCGCCGGCGCGCAAGATGATTGAGGTGGGGTTGCCTGTAGCAATGGCGTCCGACTACAATCCCGGCACATCGCCGTCGGGTAATATGCAGCTTATCCTCTCGATGGCATGCATACGCTACCGCTTGACTCCCGAAGAAGCACTGAACGCCACCACGCTGAACACCGCCTACGCCATGGGTGTAAGCAACGAGGTAGGCTCCATCGCTGTAGGCAAGAAGGCCAACTTCTACATCACCAAGCCGATGGCGAGCTACGAGTATATGCCCTACGCCTACGGCGAGAACAAGGTGGAACGGGTGTTTTTGAATGGAATTGAAATTTAGTAGTTAAGTAGACAGTAGTTAAGTAGTTAAGACAAATGATTACTGCTTCAAATATTAACAAGAGTTACGGGGCGTTGCATGTGTTGCGCGACGTGAGTTTGGAAATAAACCTCGGCGAGGTGGTTTCAATAGTGGGTGCCAGCGGTGCCGGCAAAACAACGCTGCTGCAGATACTCGGCACATTGGATCGTGCCGACAGCGGCAGCATCATGTACGGCGACGTGGATGTGACTAAGCTGAACGAGCGCGATTTGGCACGCTTCCGCAACGAAAGGATTGGTTTTGTGTTTCAGGCCCACCACCTGCTGCCCGAGTTCACTGCCGTGGAGAACGTGATGATTCCCGCCCTGATACGTGGTGACAAACCAGACGAGGCAAGGAAACGCGCGCTGGAATTGCTCGGGCGGTTGCGACTGGCTGACCGTGCCACCCACAAGCCTGCGGCCTTGAGTGGCGGCGAATGCCAGCGTGTGGCGGTGGCCAGGGCGTTGATGAACAATCCCATGGTGGTGCTTGCTGACGAGCCAACAGGTAACCTCGACTCGCAGCATGCCAATGAATTGCATGACCTGTTTTTCGAGCTCCGCAAAGAATTGGGGCAAACTTTTGTAATAGTGACCCACAACGAGCAGTTGGCCGCTATGGCCGACCGCAGAATAACCATAAAAGATGGAAAAAGCACAGAATAGGCAGCAGATTATTTACGGTCTCAGGCCAGTGATAGAGGCCATAGCAAGCGGCGCACAGATAGAGCGCGTGCTCATACAAAATGGTCTCAATTCGTCACTACTTAATGAGCTGCGCTCCAAGATAAAGGAAGGCGGCATACCGTTCCAGTATGTGCCTGTGGAGAAGCTCAACAAGATGACTACCGGCAACCATCAGGGTGTGGTGGCTACCATTGCTGCAATAAAATACCGTCCTTTTGTAGACCTGATGGAGGAACTTATGGCATCGGAGGGTAGTGTGCCAATGCTGGTGTTGCTCGACCATGTGACCGACGTGCGCAATATGGGTGCCATTGCCCGCACAGCCGAATGTACCGGCGTCAGCGCACTCATAGTTCCCGACCACGGATCGGCGGCCATGAACGAGGATGCCGTCAAGACTTCGAGCGGCGCATTGCTCCGTCTGCCCGTCTGTCGTGAGCAGAACCTCAAAACTGTTGTCAATCTTGCAAAACAATATGGTTGCCAGGTTGTTGCCTCGACCGAAAAAGGTGCTGTGCACTACCGCGAGGTCGACTTCCGTCAACCTACATTGCTCGTCATGGGTAACGAAGAGACTGGCATCAGTCCTGAATTGCTGAAGATGAGCGATGTACGTGCCAAGTTGCCTATCGTCGGCGAGGTGCAGTCGTTGAATGTCTCTGTGGCCGCTGGCGTGATGATGTACGAGGCTCTGGAACAGCGCAATAGATAGCAATTAAAAATTTTTAATATAAAAATGGGAGTAATATCCCATTTTTTTTGTACCTTTGTACTGTGATTTATGCGCCCCAAAAGGGTGCGCATTGTCGGTAGAATATACTGTAAGAAACTGTATTATAGAAAAATAGAAATATAAGATATGAAAACAAAGTCTTTGCTTTTTGGAGCGATTTTTGTGATTTTGGGGTTCGTGGCCCGTGGTCAGGTATACCAGATGTACTACCAGGGCTTCGAGACAACGGAGGCAGTGAACTATACTGTTACTCCTACGGGCAATGCTGTTTTGTCAACAACATTGCACATGGGTAGCGACAGGTCTATGCAACTGACACAGTCATCGACGGATACCGTTGTCTTTTTGACCGACCCGATTGATTTCACGCAGAACACGTCGTTGCGATACATTGCATTGGAGTTTGACCATATCTGCAACTTGGTTACCAACCCGGAAAATGCATCCGAACTTTGCAGAATCTTCGTCAAGCGTGCCAATCAGGATGACAACTCGTGGGTGCAGCTGGTGGGTAACGAGCATTATGACAAGACCGAGACATATAGTTCCTCATTCTCCTCGCTGTCTAGTTTCAGTATGAACTCCTATAGCGAATGGAGAAATGGACAAAACCCCGTGGCTTTGTCCAACGAGATATGGAAGCATGAGCGTTTCAACATAAACAACATACTCACATCGTCGGTTCCTGCCAATGAAAGAATTCTGGTGTTTAAGTTTGAAGTGATGCGCAAGTCTTCAGGAACGTCTCCGACCAGCCGCGGCTGGGTTCTCGACAATCTCCGTGTGCGTGCCAGTCAGAACCAGATTATTGCTCCCAACATTGATATGGTACTCTATCCCGATGGCGGTCCCCATCCCAGCAGTCGTGGAGCCCGTATCGAGCTTACTGCCACCACCACCGTGCCGCAAGGTATAGACCCGGATTCAGTGTATGTTATTTACAAAGTGGGTAGTGACTCGACGGAGCACCGCCTCAACATGACTCCTTATACGCAGAACAGTCCTGTCTACGGTACGCGTACGGTGTTTACTACCCGCATACCCTTTGAAGGATTCGACACGGTGATGCAGTTCTATTGCATGGTGAAGGATGCCTCATCCAACCACAATGAACGCACCTTCCCGAAATCGGCAGGCACGTGGGTGAAATACTGGTGTGTGCGAGGTACAGCCCGTAACTATACACCCACCCCGGACGGTTTTACCCCGACCTCGAGTTCCGAATATTATCCATTTCCTACGTTCGCTGACAACCGTGCCGAGTTTGTGTACGACTCGGCTACGCTGGCGGCTGCGGGTTATGGCCCGGGTGCCATCACGGATATGCGCTTCATCCTTGACGCCAATGTGACTTCAGTACAGATGCGACCCAAATTCCAGTTTAGGTTGAAGAATGCGCCGACCACTTACACGGTCGATGAAGGCGATCCGTCTTCGACTGCCTGTAGTGCGCCGTTTACATCGGACTATATGCAGGTGGTCTACGACTCGACGTTTCTTATCGGTATCGGCAGCGCCGGCCAGGAACGCCTCATACACTTTAAAGACACCTTCTTCTATGCGGGAAAGGATATCGTGGTGCAGACTATTTATGACGGTAGTACAAACCCCGCTTCAGCCAAGGTGAAGACTATGCCTACGGCCACCGGTAAAAAGACCATCTTCTATTATGGCAAGGATGCCAACTTCGGTACTAACGCATATACCGACATCGAGATGCGTTCCTCCTCGAACAAAGAAAATAAGCGTCCGGTGTTTCTCATAACTCAACATGCCCATCAGCCGCTACTCTACGATGTGGGTGTGTCTGCCCTGTTAGACCCCAACTACAATGTGCCTATTTCCAGCGTTCCGGCGCAATTGCAGGTGCAACTGAAGAACTATGGCGTCACGCCAGTCAATGCCGTGCGTATAAGCTACAGGATTATTACTCCCAATACTGGTGACACCCTTACCGGCTACTATGACTGGACGGGTACGTTGGCTCCTTCGGCGACAACATCGGTGACCATCGCCAATAATGTCACGTTGCCTGCCGGCTACCATGAACTATGTGCCTGGACAGAGGATACATTGACTGCCGCTGGAGTGCACTATCGTGACCATGAGCCTTACAACAATGAACAGTGCAGTTCGTTCATTGTTTGCGAGGGCCCGATGCATGGGACGCGCACTATTGGCGGGACAAACCCCGACTACAACACAATCGAGGAGTTCCTCTTCTCGTTGAGCCGTTGCGGTATCAACGACACCTTGGTGGTGCGTCTGGCACCTGGCAGTTATCGTCCGTTCACGATGCCGCCGGTGACCGGCCTCACTCCTCAGCACTATATTGTCTTCGAGCCGCTGACCGACTCGGTGTATCTCTACAGTGACAACACTACAGGTGCGTCGTCGATTGTCAACCTTGACTCGGTTGGCAATATCCGCTTCCGCGACATAGTATTTTCGCGTCGCAGCGGAACGCTGACCAATATGGTTAATCTTGGCATGAACAGCCACAACTGCCGTTTCGAACGTTGTACCTTTGTCGACAGCATGGACAATGTGCCGGCGTCTATGAGGATAAGTACTTTGCTCAATTCTGGCTTTGCCAACAACTTGGTGGTTGATGGTTGTACGTTCCTCGGTGGTGCAATAGGCGTCACATTGATCGGTCAGGCTGCAGATCAGCGTTCCACGGGCAACCGCATCGTGAACAGTCTGTTCCGCATGCAGAATAACAATGCAGTGTCGGCCCAGTTCCAGTCAAATGTTACCATCAAGCGCAATGAGTTGTACGATGTTACCGGCAACGCCAGCTATGTCCTGTTGGTTTATGCTTGCTACGACTCGGTGAATGTGTTGGCAAACAAGATATATACCTCGCACGGTGCCGGTGCCATTGGTGTAAGCGATGTCCACGGCAGTTCGTCACGCCATGCATTTATTGCCAACAATATGATTGTCTGCAACGATGACGGCTCGGCCAACCTGCTCACTACACCGCTCAACATCATTCAGGGCGAATGGATAGACGTTGTATACAACTCGGTGAAGATGACGGCTCCGGAGCGTTACAGCATTGCCACGGCTACCTTCGGCGGCGGCACGGGACTCTCCAACAGCCGCTTCATGAACAATATCATAGCCAGCTTCGACCAAGTGAACTATGCGTTCAACTACATCCCCAGTGCTTCAAACAACACTATTGGTCATAACATCTACTACTCCGAGGGATACAACTTGAACCGTCGCTCCCCCGGTGGCTCTTATACCAGTTTGGCAGCCTGGCAGACCGCAATGCCTGACGACAGCCTGTCGCAGTCGTTCAATCCCCTGTTCCTCAACGGTGCGTTGGTCGACCTGCGTACCTTCAACCGTGCCGTGAAGGGTATCGGCACTCCGATAGCCGGTATCACGACGGATATGTTCGACACCGTGCGCAATGCCACGGCTCCATGTCCCGGTGCCTTCGAGTTTGTGTCGCTGCTTTACGATTTCGAGCCCGAGGCGATGCTTGATCCCGTCGACAACTGCGCTATGCCCGACAATGTAGAACTTGTGGTACGTTTGCGCAACAGTGGTGTCAACACCTATACTCCGGGAGGTTCTGTCAACTTCAGCTTCAACTATAAGGTCGGCAACGGTGCCACGCAGACATTCCCGGTCTCTATTTCTGTTCCCGGAGACGACACCATCAGTTATCATACAGGTCACATGCTTCAACTGCCTCCCAACGGTATCAAGGACTCCACCTACACTATCACTGTTTGGCTGACATGCCAGAACGACCCCAACCAGACCAATGACACCAATGTGTTCCACGTCACCAGCTACTACCACGAGGCGGCACCCGACACTGCCTTTGTGAGTACTCCGTATGCTTCTCCTGCCACTATTGTTCCCACCTCGGGCATCACCGAGTGGCCTTTATACGAAACCGCAGGTGGTCCCACCAAGCGGGGCAACCTCTACTGGTATCGCAGCCGTGAGGACAGTGAACCGTTCTTTGCCGGCGACACCTTGGTCACCGACACCCTGCGCAACGATACCATTATCTACTTCCAGCAGCGTCGCGAGGCTCCTGTGGTACGTATCACGCAGGTGCAGATAAAGAGCACCAGTGCGGTGGGTCTCACCAACCCGGTTCCTGCATGGATGAATAATTCCACCTCGCTTTCGGTGCAGCTCACCAATGTGGGCGATGATACGGCGTTCCTGCAGGGCGATGCCCTTTCTGCCATTGTTATAGCGGCTAATGGCTCGGCAACCACTAAGTCCGTCACTTTTGGCAGCAACGCTAACAACAATGTGATTCTTGCGCCTGGGAAATCTATCTTGGTACAGTTTGTCGGTGGCAACGCTTCGGCCGCCAACCAGCCATATACGGTCCATACGAGTCAGGCGCTCACCACTACTATCACTGCCAACCTGGGTATTATATATACCCATGCCGGCAGCATTGCCGATGCAGTGCCTCTCAATCACAACACTCCGTGGAACAACAATACCCCGCCTGCTTATGTATGGAGTGGCAATGCGGTGAGTCCCTCGGCCACTACCGGCGGTATATACAGGGTTGCCTTCCATGGTAATGCTTCCGACTGGGCTCAGGCATCGGCGGCACACCCCATGTTCATAGACTCGACCGACATGCAGTGGATGCGCTATGTCGACAACGGATGCCCCGGCGACTTCGGCGCAGCAGTAGTCACACTGCAGGCCCCCCCGACGGCCGACATAGCCCTCACTCCGCGCCCCCTTGCCTCGGGATGTAATCTCGGTTTGGAAGACGTGTCGGTCGGTGTGCGTAACTATGGTACACAGCCGGTACAGGCCCTAACGCTCAACTATAACGCAGGTGGTGCCACGGTCAGCGAGACCCTCACGGCCCCTGTGGCCGCCGGCGGCGACACGGTGTACACCTTCCTGCAGAAGATCAATATGGCCACTCCCGTTGATTCGCAGTTCAATGTGAAGATATGGGCAAGTGGTGTTTCCGGCGACACATACCATGTCAACGACACCTGCTGGAATACGGCCACGGCCCGCTATACGCCGGCATCTCCCGTCCGTCCCGCGACGGAGAATGTGCCGTATGCCACAGCCGACACTATCACTATCATCCCTGGCCCGCGTCTGATACCGGTATGGTACGACAACAACATGAATGTCGTTGATACAGCCTTCACGTATATCACCGACATCCTCTATGCCGACGAGAATGTCAGTGTGGCTTATCTTGTTGTTGATACTAGCAGGGGCTATCAGGTTGGCACAGGCACCACAGTGATTGGTAAGACCGCCTATCCCTCGCCATACCAACCCAATAACAAACACGCCAAACAGCAGTTTATCTACTCTGCCTCCGAGCTTCATGCCCAGGGTCTGACGGCAGGTCCTATCACCAAGGTGGCTTTTTATCTCGACTCCATCTACGGAACAGTCCCGTCGGTCACATTCGACGAATACTATATCTCCATGGGCTCGACCACCGACACGATATTTGCCAATACCACAGCATGGAAGACCACAAGTGTTGTCTATTCGCGCAGTCCATTCCTGTTGCAGCGCAGCGACGCCCACGGCTGGGTTACTCATATCTTCGACACCCCCTTCATTTGGGATGGCACGTCGAATGTGGTGGTCCAGGTGGCCTACGACCTCAATACAGCATTTACCACCGGTGTGCAGACGAGATACACGGCAAAGAGCAACACCACTCTGCATAAGAACAACAACAGCGCTTTGGCCACCAACACTGCCACGATAAACTATACCGGTGCCGGCACCAAGGGCAACAACCGACCCAATATCCAGTTCGCTACTGATGATTTGGACTGCGGTATTGGAGAGGTCCATTATGGATGCGTAAGCGGTGTGGCCACAACCCTCCTGCACCTCACGGGAGTGCCCAACACCGACGCCAAGATATATTGGCCCGACGGCTCCGACTCGATAGTCTATAATAACTGCGCCAACATCTCGATGAATGTCAATGTGCGCAACCTTGGTCTCAGTACTCTTGAAGGCTTCAAACTAAAGTACTTGCTCGACGACCAGCCGATAGATTCCGTCGAACTGACCACAACCGTGCTGCCGGGCGCTATTACCCAGCCACAGCTCTTCAGCAAGCCCCTTGACCCGGGTCGCCACTCGGTGACGGCGATTGTTGTGGCTCCAGGCGACGTTGTCACGAGCAACGACACCATTTATCGCGACTTCATGGTGCGCTTCTGCGGCGGCACCTACACTATCGCTGCCAACAGCGCCACTGCCGACTACAGCACCATAACCGAGGCTATTGACACCCTGATGATTGTCGGTGTCGCAGGTCCCGTTGTGTTCCAAGTGGCCTCGGGAACCTACGAGGAGCAACTCTTGCTGCAGCCCTTCTACGGCTCGTCGGCCACAAATACCGTCACCTTCCGTGGCGAGACCGACTCAACAGTGCTGATTACCTATCCCACTGCCACCACCGCCAACTATGTGTTCAAAATCGACGGTGCTTCCAACATCGTCTTTGACCAAGTATGCATGAAGTCGGCCCCGGCCAATGCCACAGCTTCCTCTGTCGCAGCCAATGTTTTGGACATTGGTAATGCCGACAACATCACGCTGCGCAAGAGCACTATTCGTGTACCTGGCAATCTTAACAAGAACAGTGCAAACGCCTCGTGCGTTGTGCTCCAGGGCAATGTCAGTAATCTGCTTGTGGACAGTTGCTGGATAGACAGCGGTTACTATTCGTTCAAGAGCAATGGTACGGTTTACAATTACCGTAACTTTACTTTCCAGAACAACCGCATCACCGGGTTCTGGAACCACGGTATCGACCTGCAGGGTGTGGTGAACATTGACATTTCGTCCAATGAAATACTCTCCGGTGTAAACTACACAGGTCTCACTGGCCGCGGTCTTGTGGGTGTATACCTCCAGCAGGTCGACAGCTCAATCTTCATTCAGAAAAACAAAATCTACCTCATCGATGACAAGAACGGTGGTAAGGTGGGTCTTTACCTCAAGAATGTCAAGGGCAGCGCCTATCAGTGGGGCTTTATCGCCAACAACATGATTAGTGGCGTCTCTGTCAACGGTACATCAGGTTCGGCACCGTGTACGACACCGACGGCCATGTATATCGACGACGGTTGCCAGTACCTCAACATTTATTACAACACCTTGCGTTCGGCTGCAGGCTTGCAGAACAACGGCAACGGTATCACGGCTGTAAATGGCCTTCGTGTACAAGGTGCCAATACTCACCACGTGCAGGTGATGAACAATATCATCGCCAACGCCAGTAAGTCGTATGCCTACTATGTCGCTAATGCGAACAATGTCTCGGCATCCGACTATAACGACTATTTCTCGCAAGGTCAGTATCTCGCCTTCTGGGGTGCCAATGCAGCAACGCTTGCCAACCTGCAGGGAACTAACAACAAGGATGCCAACTCCCTCAGTGATGAGCCCTACTTCGTTGGCCCCAACGACCTGCACCTCATCATGACCAACTTCAACACCAAGGCGCAGTACAACACCGACGTTATCGACGATATCGACGGAAACATCCGCCCGCAGATTCCCGCCCCCACCATCGGTGCTCACGAGATGGAGCGTCTGTCGCACAATTTGTCTATCGTACGTATCCTTGAACCCACCATGCCTGCTTCGGCAAATAAACCGAACAATATCGAGTCCGATTCGGTGAAGGTCAAGGTGGAATTTTTCAACAATGGTAGCGCCACCGAGACCGGTGCCCAGTGGTATGCCTATATCGAGGGCTATGAGACTTCGCTGGTTTCAGTGACACGCAGCCTCGGTACTGTCTACTCGAATCAGAAGAAGACAGACTCCGTGATGATTCCTACCATCTTGGGAGTTATCGACACTCATGTTGTTCACGTGGTACTCCTCATCGATGTCGACGACGACACCACCGACAACCAATCCACAGCCCCGGTATATCTGGCTCCTGCCTTCGACCTCAAGGCCGAGAGCATTCGTCCCGATATAACTCAGAACTGCTACCTGCAGAATACAAGTGTGACAATCACACTCAAGAATACCGGCTTCAAAGACTTCCCGCCGGGAGTT
>JBGUZF010000102.1:0-3065 GCA_045222795.1 Bacteroidales bacterium | reverse complement strand
GACGGTTATCTGTCCTTGGTCGCCGAGTCCGTTGTAGACGGCGGCCTGCTTGGCGTTCTCCTTGCTGCGGGGCAGGAAGTCGGCGATATTCTCTTCGTAGCGCAGCTGCAGCGCAAGCACCACGCCCGCGGCTAGCAGCACCAGCAGGCTGGCGATGGCCAGCAGGCGGTGGGACGTGAGGTAGTCGTGTATGCGCAGCAGGAGGCGGGTCATATCTAGTGTTAAGTGTTTAGTGTTAAGTGTTTAGTTATTAGCATGCGGGGGTAGCCGTAGACAAGGGCGAGGATGCACAGCACGCTGTTGAGCAACGAGATGCGGAAGAAGTCCCAGAAGGGGCGGAAGTGGGTGACGCGGTCGTCGGGATAGCTCACGCTGATGCCTACAGGCACAAGCTTTACTCCGCGCCAGGCGCTGAACACCAGCAGCTCCAGCTCGCTCTCGTAGCGTGCGGTGAGCACGCGCAGGCAGGGCAGGTGATGCAGTGGGTATAGGCGGAAGCCGGTCTGCGTGTCGGGCAGGCTGATGCCCGTCTGCAGGCGGAACCAGAAGTTGCTGAAGCGGTTGGCGAAGGTGTTGCCGGCGGGCATGCCGTCGGCTTTGATATTACGGCTGCCGATGACGAGGGTGTTGTCGCTGACGGCGGCGGCCACAAGCGTGGGTATCTCTTCTGGGCTGTGCTGACCGTCGCTGTCGACGGTGGCGGCGTAGTCGTAGCCTGCCTTGCGAGCAGCCTCGAGGCCGAGGCGCAGGGCGTGCCCTTTGCCACGGTTGCGGGAGTATGAGATGAGTTGTATCTTGTCTTTCAGGGGTTCCAGCACCGCGAGGGTGTCGTCGGTGCTGCCGTCGTTGACCACTATCACCTGCTGGCATACCGCCAGCGTGCGACGCACGATGTCGGCCACCGTGCGGGCGTTGTTGTAGGTCGGTATGACGGCGCAGAAGGTCATATTTAGTTAGGAGTTAGAAGTTATGAGTTGGTAGTTGATAGGGTTAGTTTTATTTTGGCGTAGGTTTTGTCGCCGTTGGTGTAGGCGGCGGTGGCAACATTGTCGGGCGTGAGGGTGGCTGCGAGGGTGGCACCGTCGATGTCGTCGGGTCCCATCATGGCCAGGTACTTGACGTTGTTCACTTTCTTTAGTGTCAGCTGTTTGCCCGAGGTCTGCGACAGCAGCTCCACTACGGCCTGCAGCATCAGTACGCCGGGCGTGACCGCCTGACCGGGGAAGTGGCCACGGTAGACAGCGCTGTCGCGCCGTGCCGCGAGGGTGGCGGCAACGCGCAGACTGCCGTCGACATTCTCGAAGGCGGCGCGCTCCACTTTTATCAGTTCTTCAAGTACCTTCATTGCTGTGTGAAATCAATTTGTGTATAGATGTCGTCCTTCTCCACGAGGCGTACGCTCTTGATGCGCAGTGTCTTGTGGTCGAAGGTGAGCAGGGCTTGCTGCATCATGCGCTTCATGTCGCGCCGCTTGGGCACGAGGGTTACGCGGTAGGTGCCGCTCTCCTCGGCGAGGGTGGTCTCGAACATCTTGTCGTCAGTGAGGCTGGCGCCATCGGTCATCTGCATCATCATCTGTGCCAGGCCGCGGGTCATCTTGCCGCTGGCACCAGACAGCGAGTTGCGCTTGCCGCCTACGATAGTGTAGATAGAGTCGCCATCGACCACCAGCGCGAAGACCTGTGGCTCGGTGTACTGCCAGCGCATGGTGCGGTTGCTGCCGAGGGTCATATTGCCTTTCGACACAGCATCCTGTGCCAGCAGGGGCGAATGCTTGGTCTGTACGAAAGTGTAAGATAGCGTCTTGCCTGCTTTGGGCTGCTGGGCAGCGGCGATGGCGGACAGCACCTCGGCGCGCTGTGCCCCCGTGACGGCGGTGGTCTGCGCCTGCGTGGCCAGCGATAAGGCTACTGTCAGCAGGGTGATTAGTATGTGTTTTGTTCGTTTCATCATCAGTTTTATTTCATGATGAAAAAGCATCCGGCGACTATTAGGACGACCCCTATCCATCGGGCAAAGGGGACATGCTCGCCGAAGACGAGGATGGCTGCCACCATGCCGAAGATGTATCCCAACGCCGTCAGGGGGTAGGCCTGCGAGAAGGGGAAGTGCTTGAGGATGTAGAGCCACAGGACGGTGGCGATGCCGAAGCTGGCGCCGCAGGCTGCGAGCCACCAGTCGGTGACCACGGCCTTGAAGTAGCTCCACGTCCAGCTGAACTTGGGCAGCTGTGCCATGGCCAGTTTCAGCAGCACCTGCCCTCCGGCAAGGAAGGCGGTCTGTATGGCTACGAGTATCAGCAGTCGGAACACGTTATTTTCTTATTTGTCAGTTTATTTCAGTATCAATATTTGTCGTGCCGGTAGCTGGCCAATCTTAACCAGATATGTGCCGCTTGCGGGGACGTCGAACAGGATGGTCTCTGTCATGCCGGTGTGGGTGTTGCGGCTGCCCATCATGCGTCCGACGGCATCGTAGATGGATACGGTACCGACGGCATTGGTCTCAACAACAATCTGGCCGTCAGCGGCATATATTTTGGCCTCGAAAGGTTGTCCCTCTATAATGCCTTCATTGTTAATATATATGGTGTCGTGGATGATTATAGTATCCTGAATTACAATTGTGTCGCTTACGCATGGGGCGAAAAGTGCAGTGACGGTGGTGTCGCGAAGGGCAATGATGGAGTAGGGGTTGTCTTCGGCACCGTTGTCCCAGCCGAGGAAGGTGTGGTCCTTGCGCGGCATGGCGCTGAGGGTCACGGTGCTAAATTGATTGTAAGTGCCGCTACCACTGACGGTGCCCATTGCTGAGTCAGAGCTGTTGGCCGTAACATTGACATGTAATATGGTGTCTACGCCCACGGATATAGTGTCTGTTAAGTGGTACCAGTTGTTGTTGGCATCTTTGAAGTTTAGCGCAAAGACATATTTTGAGGGTACGGTGGGGCTTACAATGGCACGGGTCAGAGTTGGACAGCTGTCGTTGTAGTTCATGTATATACAGTAACCGTTTGTGTCGTTGGGATCTGTTGACAGCGTATCGTTAGGCCGACCATCGTCGAA
>JBGUZF010000101.1:0-4545 GCA_045222795.1 Bacteroidales bacterium | reverse complement strand
GGAGGGGCTGTTTTTATTGTCTGCGGGTTTCTGATTTTTTTGTATCTTTGCAAAGCAAAGATAAGTTAAGAATTAAGAATTAGGAGTTAAGAATTAGTTAGTTATGCTAATCGACGAGATAAAGGCGCTGGCTGCGGCGCAGCGCGAGGAGGTGATAGGCTGGCGGCGGTGGATGCACCGTCACCCCGAACTCTCGCAGGAGGAATACGGCACCATGGAGTTTGTGGCCGAGAGGCTGCGCGAGATTGGCCTCGAGCCTAAGACGGGCATCGGCCGCACAGGCACTATGGCTCTGCTTCGCGGCAAAGACCCCGACAGTTATTGCGTCGCCCTGCGTGCCGACTACGACGCGCTGCCGATAACGGAATGCACGAGCCTGCCTTTCGCCAGCGAGAACCCCGGCGTGATGCACGCCTGCGGACACGATATGCACACCTGCTCGCTGCTCGGAGCCGCCAAGATACTGACGCAGATGAAGGACCGCTTCAGCGGCAGCGTGATGTTTATCTTCGAGCCTTCGGAGGAGAAATACCCCGGCGGCGCAAGGATGATGATGGACGACGGATTGTTCGACGAGGTGATGCCCGACGAGATTTACTCGTTCCACTGCCTGCCGGAGATGGACTGCGGCAAGGTGGGCATGAAGAAAGGGCGCTATATGGCCTCGACCGACGAGCTCTACTGGACTGTCAAGGGCGTCGGCGGCCACGGCGCCACGCCGCACCTGAGCGTCGACCCCGTCGTGGTGGCAAGCCATATCGTGGTGGCCCTGCAGCAAATCGTTTCGCGCAATGCCGCCCCCATGATGCCCACGGTGCTCACCATCGGCAAGATGGAGGCTATAGGCGGCCGCACGAACATCATCCCTGGCGAGGTGAAGATGGAGGGCATCATACGCACCTTCGACCCCGACTGGCGTCTCGAGGCGCACGAGCGGATAAGGAAGATCAGCTGCGGTGTAGCCGAGGCTATGGGCGCCGAGTGCGACCTCTTCATCGACTACGGCTACCTTCCCGTCATCAACGACGACGACTGCACGCAGCAGGTCTACGACAACGCCTGCGCCTTCCTGGGCAAGGAGAACGTCGAATGGCTCGACCTGCGCATGACCGCCGAGGACTTCTCTTTCTTCGGCCACAAGATACCGTCGTGCTACTACCGCATAGGCATCCACGAGCCCGGCACCCCCTTCAGCAACCTGCACCGTCCCGACCTGATGGTCGACGAGCGCAGCCTCGAGCTGGCCAACGGCTTCGTGGCTTACAACGCCATGCGGGCTCTTGAATTAAGAATTAAGAGTTAAGAATTAAGAGTTAAGAGTTGGAAATTGAAATTGTCGGATGAAATAAAACGACTGGTTAGGCTGGCGTTGTGCGTCGGCATACTTTTCAATTTTCAATTTTCAATTTTCAATTACGCCGAAGGGCAGGGGCTGTGGCATAAGTTCGTGAACTGGGTGAAGGAGGGCAATACGTTCGACAGCACCTATATCTACCAGCGGCCGGCTCGCTTCCAGGTGAGCCTCGACGGCTCGTTACAGCATGTCAGCGTCGACCTGCGGTCGGACTTCGCGATGACTTGCTACGAGCGCGACGACGAGGGCAACATCACCGCCACCGCCGAGGTGCCGTCGACGGTGAGCAGCAGCCTCAGTGAGAATATCAACGGCGGCCTGGGCATGGGTTTTGCCTTCGGCAAGCTGGGCTTGGGTTTCGGCCTCATCACGTGGCCCGCCAACGCCGCCACGACCTCGGCTGCAAACATCGGCTACCAGGGGCACAAATGGGGCATAGGGCTGAAATACTACGGCATCAGCCAGTATGTGTCAAACACCCTTACGGTGGGCTCCGACAGCAGCCAGTGGTATTCGCAGCGCGAGTTCCTATCGAACAACCCCTGCACGGTGCGCCGTCTGGCTGTCGACGCCTACTGGTCGATAAGCCGCAACCGCTTTGCCTACACGGCGGCCTACAAGTGCGATATGGTGCAGCGCCGCTCGGCGGGTTCGATGCTCATCTGTGCAGGATTGGTGTTTAGCGGCTTGGAGCACGAGCTGGGCGACGTCATGTTCTCGCTCTCGCGCTTCAACGGCTACACGAGCTTCCAGAGCTCGGTGGGCGCCGGCTATTCGCACAACTTCGTTTTCAAGCACCGCGACCCCGTGGGGCCGGGCAGCAAGGGGCTCTTCAACCTCACGCTGAACCTCACCATTATGCCGATGATAATCTATGCCAATAATATCAACGCTACCCTCGTGGACGGCGGCGACAAGGTGAAGATCACCGGCGACCCGGCGCCCAACATCAACGGCAGCGCCGCCCTGGGGTGCTCGGTGGGCCGATGGTTCTTCGCCCTGCAGTTCCGCCACAATATGGCCTATTTCAACAGCGCCGAGCCTATGAGTGCCTCGGAACTGGGCCTCGAGGGCGGCGACGTGGACAATGTCAGAGTCAGCGGCCTGATGCAGGACTGGCGGCTGTCGGCCGTCGCGGTGGTCAATTTTTAGGTGTCGGCAATAAAAACACGCTTTTGGCGTTACAGAAAGAATAATGGATAACACTAAAGAACTAGAGACCAAACCTATCGGAGGGCTGCTGTGGCAGTACGCTATGCCTGCTGTGGCCAGCCAGGTGGTGACGTCTATCTACAATATCGTCGACCGCATCTTCCTCGGCAACAGCATCGGCGACGGCAAGATGCTGCTGGCGGCGCTGACCATCACCTTCCCCATCATGAATATCATCCACGCCTTCGGCTCGCTGGTGGGCGCCGGTTCCAGCGCACGCATGAGCATCGTGCTGGGCCGCAAGGATGTGCGGTGGGCCGAGAAGATACTTGGCAACAGCATGCTGCTGACGATCCTCTTCGGAGTGCTCTTCGTCAGTGGCGGATACCTATGGACGCACCCCATCATGCGGCTCTTCGCCGAAGGGGCCTCCACACAGGTGCTCGACGCCGCCTGCGAATATATGTACATCGTGCTGCCCGGCATGTTCCTGCTGACGGTGACCTTCAACCTCGTTGGTCTCATCCGCTCGTCGGGCTACCCCATGAAAGGCATGTGGATAATGATTGGCGGCGCGGTGCTCAACATAGTGCTCGACTTCATCTTCATCAACCGCATGGGGTGGGGCATGAAGGGTGCCGCATGGGCCACCACCATCTCGATGGCCGCCTCGGCGCTGGTGGCTATACTCCACTTCGTGCAGCCGCACTCCTTCATACGCTTCAAGCGTCACGCCTGGGCTCCGAAGCTCTATATCTTCCGCAACATCTTGGCCATCGGCATTAGCCCCTTCTCGATGAATGTGGCTGCCTTCGCCGTTGTGGCCGTCCTCAACCGTCAGCTCATCCACTACGGCGGCGACGATGCCATGACCGTCTACGGTGCCGCCAACTCGGCGATGGGACTTATCTTCATGGTGCTGCTGGGTGTCTGTCAGGCAATGCAGCCCATAGCGGGCTACAACTACGGCGCGCGGCGCAACGATCGCCTGCGCGAGGTGTATATCCTCACCATGAAGGTCTGCGTGACCATAGGCATCCTTGGTGCCGCCGCGGCGCTGATATTCCCGCGAGCCATCATCGGCTGCTTTAACTCGGAGCCCGAGATATTGGCTATGGGCGGCCCGGCGCTGCGCTACCTGCTGGTCTTCTGTCCGCTGATAGCCTTCACGGTGACCAACTCGCAGCTCTTCCAGAGCATCGACCAGCCTTGGATAGCCATCGTCACCAGCCTCTCGCGCCAGGTCATCTTCCTCATCCCGCTGCTGCTCTTCCTACCCGAGGTGCTGGTGAGCGTCAACGGCGACGGCGTCACCGGCGTGTGGCAGTCGTGCGCCATCAGCGACGTGCTGGGTGCCCTGCTCAGTGCCGTGCTGCTGGTCACCCACCGTCAGGTGTTCCGCCTCGACTACATACCCCCCGAGCGCAAGCCCCGCAAGGAGCTGGGCCCCAAGAACCCCAATGATTAACCAGACAAATGATAAAAAGATGAGAAAAGCATTATTCGTTATTGCGGCTGTGGCCGTCGGCCTGTTGGCGGCATGCTGCTCGAAGACCAGCGAGCCGGAGTTCGACTCGGCAGAGTTCGTCAATATCACCGATGTGGTGCCCGACGCCATCCTCGAGATACGCTATTTCGGCACCTACAACTTCGTCGGCGCCCGTATCGACGGCTACCTGCAACCCACGGCGCTCCTCACCCGCGAGGCCGCCGAGAAGTTGCGCGAGGCCAGCGACGACCTCAAGGCCCAGGGCTACCGTCTGAAGATCTACGACGCCTATCGTCCGCAATGTGGCGTCGACCACTTCGTGCGCTGGGGCAAGGACCTCGCTGACACGCTGATGAAGCCCTACTTCTATCCCAATGAGTCGAAGGACAGCCTCTTCATCAAGGAGTACATAGCTACCCGCAGCGGCCATTCGCGCGGCTCGACGGTGGACCTCACCATCTTTGACATGCGCACCGAGAAGGAGGTCGACATGGGCGGCACTTTCGACTGGTTCGGCAAGGAGAGTCATCCCGACTGCGGCGGTGACCCC
>JBGUZF010000100.1:0-3206 GCA_045222795.1 Bacteroidales bacterium | reverse complement strand
TGGCTGTCCTCAAAGGCAAGAAGAACCGCATCATCCTGCGCCGCAAAGGCTTCAAGATGGCCGACCCGATGTTCCGTTCGGTGCTCAACGGCGTGCTGGTGCAGGACCGCGACAATGTGGTGCCCACAGCCAAGGATATGGGCAAGAGCGTCACCAGCACCAAGATTACCAAGCAGCAGGCCGAGGACCTGGCTTTCGCCACCATCCTCGTTAAGCATACTAAGAGCAACGCCATAGTGCTTGCCAAGGGCGGCCAGCTCTATGCCAGTGGCACCGGCCAGACCAGCCGTGTCGACGCCCTGCGTCAGGCCATAGCCAAGGCTCAGTCGTTCGGTTTCGACCTCAACGGCGCCGTGATGGCCAGCGATGCCTTCTTCCCCTTCCCCGACTGCGTGGAGATAGCCCACGAGGCCGGCATCGTCGCTGTGGCCCATCCCGGCGGCAGCATCCATGATCAGGACAGCATCGACTACTGCGAAAAGAACAAGATGGGCATGGCAATAACAGGAAAAAGACACTTTAAACACTAAGATACATGGGACTTTTATCTTTCTTCAACCGTGAGGTGGCAATGGACCTTGGCACAGCCAACTCCATTGTGATATACAACGACCAGATTGTTATCGACGAACCGTCGATTGTGGCCTACGACCGTAACAACAATAAGATAATAGCCGTCGGCAAGGAAGCCCAGCGCATGGACGGCCGCACCGACAACAAGAACATCGAGACCGTGCGTCCGCTGCGTGGCGGTGTCATTGCCGATTTCGAGATGGCACAGCACCTCATCCGCGAGCTCATCGGCATGACCAACGTCAACCGCTCGTTCCTGCCGCCGTCGCTGCGCATGGTTATCTGCATCCCCAGCGGCATCACCAACGTCGAGGAGCGTGCCGTGCGCGAGAGTGCCGAGCAGGCCGGTGCCAAGGAGATACGCATGATTCACGAACCCATGGCCGCCGCCATCGGTAGCGGCATCGACGTGCTGCAGCCCGAGGGCCACATGGTGGTTGACATCGGAGGCGGCACCGCAGAGATAGCTGTTATCTCGCTGGGCGGTATCGTCTGCAACACCTCCATCAAGGTGGCGGGCGACGTGTTCAACGAGAACGTGGTGGACTACATGAAGAAGCAGCACAACATGATTATCGGTGTGCGTATGGCCGAGAAGGTGAAGATTGCCGTCGGCTCTGCCGTCAGTGAGCTCGCCGACCCGCCCGAGGACTATCGCACATTGGGTCGAGACCTCCTTACTGGTCTGCCCAAAGAGATAAGCGTCAACTATAAGGAAATAGCCCATGCCCTCGACCGTTCTATTGCACAAATTGAGCAGGCTATCCTTGACACCCTCGGTGCCACGCCTCCTGAGTTGGCTGCTGATATCTATAAGACCGGTATCTATCTTGCTGGTGGTGGTGCATTGCTCCGTGGTCTCGACCAGCGTGTCAGCAGCAAGACCAAGTTGCAGGTGCATGTTGTCGACGACCCCCTGCGTGCCGTGGCTCGCGGCACAGGCATTGCCCTGAAGAACTTCAACAAGTTCTCCTTCCTGATTCGATAACCTTTTTATTAACCCTTTAAATCAATAAACCTATGAAAAAATTATCAATTCTTGTTGTCTGTGCCCTTGTAGGCCTGATGTTCGCCAGCTGTGACACCTATCGTCACACTATGAAAGATGCCAACGCCAAGGTTGAGCTCTATGCTTCCGACTTCGAGCTCTCCGAGCCTGTCACTGGTGAAGCCACTATCACCAAGATTGTCTACGTCGACTGGGAGCACCTCTTCGGAACGTCGAAGACCGGCGATTTCGAGTCGCCCACTGCCCTTGGCCTCCCCATCATTGGCAACCTTATGCCTACTACTGGCGCCAACTATGCCATCTATGACATGCTGCAGAAGAACCCCGGCTACGATGTGGTGTTCTATCCTCAGATTGAGGAGCACAAGAAAGCCCCTGTCCTTGGCACCGACATCTTCTCCACCACCACCTACAAGGTGACTGCCCGTCTTGGCAAGCTGAAAAAGAAATAATAGCTAATGGCTAATTGCAGTGGGGGGGGGGCCCCCCCCCCCCCCCCCCCCCCCACTCTTTTTTAGTACATCGTGGCAATCTTGTACAGAATCTTGTCGAGTTTTTCCGCCACCGCGCGGTCTGAGCAGTCGTGTCCGTTGCTCACTATTGCGAAGGCCAGCTTCTGCCCGTGGGGGGTGATGACATAGCCGGCGTACGACTTCACGCCGTCCATTGTACCTGTCTTCACCCTTACGGTGATACCCAAGGGCAGGTTCGGTAGCATATTCTTGGCGGTGCCGCTCTCGCCGACTTTCGCAAGCGACTGGAGGAACTCGTCGGAGAATGGCTCTTTGTAGACTGCCGTCAGGTAGCGGCAGAGGAAATCGGTGGTGGTGCGGTTGAGACGCGACAGACCGCTGCCGTCGGCAACGGTGACACCGCCGGCGCCGAGACCTTTCTCTTTGAACCAATCCATCACCGCACGGCTGCCATTCGAGAAACTGCCCAAGCCGTATTTGGCATAGCCGAGGTATTTGAAGATGCTCTCGGCATAGACGTTATTGCTGGTGAGGTTGGTGTACTGCGCTATGGTGTAGTATGAACTGCTGCTGTAGTCAACCACCTGTCTGAGACTGTCGGGCGTGGTATAAACCTGCATTGAGTTAGACGATATGCCGACTCCGTGGGTGCGCAGGTACGACGAGAAGAGGTCGGCGCAGGTGCGTGCAGGGTTGGGAAGGGCGCCGCGCACGGGGAAGTCATTCTTGCCCAGCGGCACAGTGCCGCGGTAGATGCGTTCCTTAGAGGTGGGCGTACCGTAGATGATTACATGATCGCCTGTGTTCTCTCCCGCTGTGGTCACTTCGCATGTGCCGTGTATATCGAGGTTCTTCGGTACCGTGCGCACAGCGGTGGCAGGGTGCCCCAATCTCTTTCCAGCGTTGAAGTGGACGAAGTACATGTTCTCGTGGAAGTTCAGTCCGTTGACGCCGGCGCCGTAGTAGTTGCCTACGTCGCCCCACTGCCAACTGTCGTGCAGCGTCTGCTCGTCGAAGATGGAGTTGTTGTAGCACACACGGCCGTCAACTTTGCGGATGCCCTTTTTTTTCAGGGCAGTTGTCCAGCTTTCAAAGAGGGTGTCGGGTGTGGTCTGCCGGTAGCGGTACGAGCCCAGCAGCGGGTCGCCGCC
>JBGUZF010000099.1:0-5146 GCA_045222795.1 Bacteroidales bacterium | reverse complement strand
ACATACGATGAGAATGGACATAGGGTAGCACAATAACTTGAAAGTAAGATCAAGTGGCACTACATGTTTATAATACCACCGCTAATGCCGACAGCGTCTACTATGTGCAGACCGACCTGTTGGGCAGCTGGGACCGCATAGTTGACGGCAGCAGGACTGTGGTGCAGAGCAGCCATTTCGACCCGTGGGGCAATCGGATGAGCGCGAGCGACTGGTCGTTGACGCAGGACGGGAGCAACCTCCCGTTCCACCGAGGCTTCACCGGCCACGAGCACTATGACCGCTTTGGAATCATCAATATGAACGCGCGGTTGTACGACCCCGTCATAGCTCGCTTCTTCTCGCCCGACCCGCAGGTGCAGAACCCGACTTCGACGCAAGGCTTCAACCGCTACTCCTACTGCAATAACAACCCAGTGATGAACACCGATCCCGACGGAGAGTCTTTTATAATTGATTCTTGGATTCATGGGTTTATGATTGGATTATTCGATAACAAATATACGTCTGCATGGAGCTCTGCAAATCACCATGCATTGAATGATATAAAAATCTGGGGCGGATTGTTCGTTCCAAATTCGAACAAGAATTTTTGGGGACAAGCCTGGGAAATTATTTCTCGTTTTACATGGCAAGCTCCACAGACCTTGGCGGGATTTAAATACGCCCAGATTTGCAACAACTATCACGCATGGGGTGGGATTGACAACATTTCATACTATGACGGAGCGACAGTCATTACAAATTTTAAAACCGGCGAAGCTGCCGTAACGTTGGGCAGTTATATTAATGGTAAAAATTCATTAGCACCAGATCCCGGCAATAGCACCTTTCAGCATGAATACGGACATTATATCCAAAGTCAGTCAACTGGAGTATTATATTTGCAACATTATGGCATTCCAAGTGCGTTAAATTGTGTGGGGAAGAAAGACCATAACTACCATCCAGCAGAACAAGATGCCAATATTCGAGCTTTTAAATATTACAATGAAAAATACCATAATTATTCCGCATGGGATTTTGAGAATAATCCTATAAGAGGATATGATATTAATTTGCCATACCATCATCCATGCAATCAAATAGTAATGGACAACGGACGTCTAAGGCCAGCCTGGTATAATTATTTTATGTTGGGTGATTTTTGCATTGCAGGAATAATCAACTATCTTGTACTTGAGAAAAGCGAAAATTATATTGAAATGGAACAGAACAAATAATATTTTATATGAAAAAACTTGCTTACATCTTTTATTGTATATCCCTGCTTTCGACTATTTACAGTTGCACCTATGATACAGATACAGAGTATCGCCACTATCACATTCAATTTAAAAACAACACAGAGACAACCATTTGGATTGACAGAAGCCGTTATTATCCCGATACAGCCATTGCTTTATATACAAGAGATCCTCGGGTGGATAAAAATTCTGCAGTTTCTCCATTGGAGAACTCCTCAGGTGCATTGTGGTCTCGCAGCTTTTATGAAAGTGCTTTCGGAATAAAAATATACGAAAATGGAGATACTGTCGGTTTTGACACCCTAATTGTTTTTGTGTTCAACGACGACACCTTGGCACGTTATGGATGGCAAACGGTCAGAGAAAACTATCTTGTTCATCAGAGATATGACTTAAGTCTAGACGACCTAAAGCTCCTTAATTGGCAATTGTATTTCCCCCCATCGGAAGAGATGCGCGACATCAAGATGTGGCCACCTTACGGAACATATGACGCTAACGGGCATCGGGTGGAGCAGTGACGCCCTCGGTAGCACTTTGCGGGACATGGTTTTCAACCTTGTCCCGTTTTTATATATGTTGAAATTGTGTTGATATTTTGTGTTTCCGCAAATCTTAGGACATAATATTAATTAGTAATTTTGTACGTTCAAAATAGTGTGTATAGATGTTCGATTTTAGTCAATATCTGTCTGACAACTATGCCCTTATACTTTCGGGCATCGTGCTCCTGGCACTCATATATCTGTGCCTATACTATGGATTGTACCACATGCGCACGGGCAACTACGGCCTGAAGCGCAAGAAAGGCGAGGAAGCCGACGAGGCTCCGACGGGCGAGAAGCTGCCGGCAGTGAGCGTGGTGCTCACGGCGCGCAACGACGCCTCGTGGCTGCGCGAGAACCTCGTCTACCTGCTGGAGCAGGACTACCCCAACTTCGAAGTGGTGGTGGTGGACTACCTCTCGCAGGACGACACCCCCTACGTCCTCAAACTGCTCAAGGACTACTACCCGCACCTGAAGATAGTGCCCTTCAAGGAGGACGTGAACCTCTTCCAGGGCAAGAAGTACCCCCTCTCCATAGGTATCAAGAGCGCCAAGAACGACATCCTGATGCTCGCCGACCCCGACTGCACGCCGAAGAACCTGCACTGGCTGCGCGGCATGGTGAAAGGCTATCAAGGTGAAAGGTTAAAGGTGAAAGGTGAAAAGGAGAAGGCGGAAAAACCCGGCCAGGTGGCGAGCAACCAGGCCATCAAGATTGTGCTGGGCTACTGCGGCGTGAAGCGCACCAAGACGCTGCTGGGCGTGCTGCAGCAGTACGACGCCCTCTACTACGGCGCCTCGTACCTTGGCAGCGCCCTGCTGGGCCACCCCTACACCGGCTCGGGCCGCAACCTCAGCTACCGTCGCTCGTTCTTCTTCAAGCGCGGCGCTTTCATCAGCCACTACGACGTGGCTGACGGCTCGGACGACCTCTTCGTGTACCAGAACGCCGACAGCAAGAACACCGTCATCTGCATCGACAGCGACGCCTGCCTCACCGCCGAGCCGAAGAAGAGCTTCGCCCTGTGGCACGACGAGCGTCGCCACCGTGTGGGCACGCGCAACCGCCACTCGCTGGGCAGCCGCCTGCACGAGAGCCTGCCCTACCTGGCCAACGTGGTCTTCTACGCCGCGGCGGTGCTGCTGGTGCTCCGCGGCACCCTGCCGTGGCCCGTGGTGGCAGCGGCGGCAGTGGTCAAATGGGCATGGCAAATAGTCTGTTTCTCAAGACTTACCAAGCGCTTCGACGGCGGATATGTGCATCTGGCGGCACCCCTGCTGGAAATATATTTTATCATAGCAAATACTATTTTAATACTTTTGCCGTTACCTAACAACAGAAAGTTTAAAAAATAGCGGTAAAGGAAAATGGATACAGCGACAACGGCAACGGAACGTATGCGCCACGACTACCAGCTCGTGTGCGCAGCGCGCGACGAAGGCAACCATAAGGCCTATTCTGACCTTATGGCCACCTACCGTGAGCCGTTGTACCTGCTGCTGCTGCGCATGACGCACAACACCACCACCGCCGCCGACCTCACCATCGAGACCTTCGGCAAGGCTTTCCTCCAGCTGCACCGCTACGCCCCCACGGCCACCTTCGGCTCGTGGCTCTACACCATAGGGGTGAACACC
Source organism: Bacteroidales bacterium (assembly GCA_045222795.1). Lineage (GTDB taxonomy): Bacteria > Bacteroidota > Bacteroidia > Bacteroidales > P3 > Colimorpha. The sequence goes on along the minus strand of JBGUZF010000099.1, from coordinate 1,714 downwards.
TACATCGACCATCTGCGTCGCAACCGCCTCGACACCGTGCCGCTGAGCGAGACGGAGCGCAACAGCGACGGCGACATCATAGAATACCAGATACCTTCAGGTCAGCCCAACCCCGAAGAGGCCATGATACGCATGCAGCGCGACGAGGCGCTGAAGCAGATTGTCGACCAAATGAAGGAGCCCTACCGCCAGATAATACGCATGCGCTACTACGAGGACCTATCCTACGAGGAGATAGCCCAGGCTCTGCGCATACCCATAGGCACAGTCAAGATACGCCTCTCGAGGGCCAAAGAGCTCCTGGCGGCCATAATGAAGAAGAAAGGGGGCGAGATATGAAGCACGCCGCCTTGATTCTTGCAGCATTGATGATTGCCACATCGGCTGCCGCCGATGATGGCGAACCTCCCAGTACGGGACTCTCGGTATTTGTCAACGCATCGGGCTATGTAGCCGCCGCCAACGCCGCCGAGTTCTACAGCGGCCGCAACGAGAACCCCAACAAGATAAACTACATCCTGCACAGCGACCTCTACGGTCCGCAGATATGGAACCGCCTCGTCGAGGCAGGCCTCATTTCGCCGTCGGCCGTGGGGCAGTACGAGCAGTTCACGGTGGTGGAGTTCCCGCCGAAGATGGACTACCGCCTCGCCTACCAGATAGGCCTCGGCATACGCTACGACTACAACTCAGGCTTCGGCTGGCTGCTGCGCTTCGACATGGCCAAGCTGGTGGCACAGGGCGGTTTCAACCTCAGCACCGGCGGCGTGCCGCTGCTGGGTTCTGACCAGTACGTCACCTGCGGCATCTTCGGCAAGGAAAGCCGTTACAATATCGACCTGGCCATTGCCAGGACGGTGGCCCTGAACGACAGACTCGACCTCGAGGTCAACCTCGGAGCCAGCCTCGTCAACGTCAAGGTGGAGGAGAACGCCATGGAGATTGCCGGCGCCACCTACTCGATCCTCGACCGCACCTACGGCGAGATGCCGTCGACCTACACCGCCGAATACGACTACCAGAACCAGGGCCGCATAGGCTACGGTGTCTTCGCCACGGTGGCCATGGGTTACCGCGTCACAGGCATCGGTGCCCTGAAGTTCTTCTACACCTGCCGCCATGACCGCATAGCCTTCATCGACCGCAAGGTGTGGGGCTGGCAGCATGCCTTCGGCGTAAGAATAGAAATGAATAATTTTAGTTTCCTATAAATGATAACATTTACCGACTTAGCAGAAAGCGACCATCCGCACTTTGCGCAAGAATTGTTCGAAGAGGCGTTTCCCGAACAGGAACGCCCGCCCTTCTCTACCATCCGGCAGCGCGATGCCGGCAAATTCCATTTCCTCGTGGCCGAAAACGGCGACGACCCCGTGGGCATACTGACCTACTGGACCTTCGACGAACTGGTGTATGTGGAGCACTTCGCCATTGCCGAAGAGCTGCGCAACCAGGGTCTCGGCAAGGCAGTGTTCCTCAACTTCCTGTCGCAGCAGCACGACCAAGTGGTGCTCGAGATAGAGCTCCCCAACAACGAAGAGGCCGACCACAGGCTCGAGTTCTACGCCTCGATGGGCTTCTACCAGAACCCCCAGCCCTACGTGCAGCCCTCCTACCACAACGACGACCGCACGGTACCGATGATCATCATGTCGAAATACGAACTCGACGACGACGAATTTTCCGAAATTCGCGACCTTTTATACCGCGAAGT
>JBGUZF010000098.1:0-2335 GCA_045222795.1 Bacteroidales bacterium | reverse complement strand
TCGCACTACGGTGTGGTGCGCGGCCTGCATTTCCAGTTACCTCCTTACGCACAATCTAAACTGGTGCGTGTGGTGGAGGGTCGCGTGCTTGATGTGGCAGTCGACATTCGTCGCAACAGCTCTACCTACGGACGTCATGTGGCCGTGGAACTCTCGGCCGATAACAAACGCCAGTTCTTCCTGCCAAAGGGCTTTGCCCACGGCTTCGCTGTGCTCAGCGAGACGGCGATATTCCAGTACAAGTGCGATGAATACTACCACCCCGAAGCCGAAGGAGCCATCGCATGGGATGACCCGACGCTTGCCATCGACTGGAATGTGGCAGCCGCCGATGTGCTACTGTCAGAGAAAGACCGTCACCACCAGCAGTTCAACGACTTTGTATCACCTTTCTAACCCAGCGGCATGAATATCTTGGTAACAGGTGCTAATGGTCAGCTCGGTCGCCACTTCGGACTTCTTGCCCCACAGTCGGCCCACCAATGGCTGTTCACTGATGTTGCCGAATTGGATATCACCTCCCGTGAGGCTGTGACGGAATATGTTGAGGCCAATAGTATCAGCCTCATCGTCAACTGTGCCGCTTATACCAATGTCGACCGAGCTGAGAGCGACGAGCAGACGGCTCTCCGCATCAACGGCGAGGCTGTCGGCATACTTGCCGACGCTATGCAGAAGGTCCGCGGCACGCTGATACACTTCTCTACCGATTACGTTTTCGGTGGCAACAAGAATAACACTCCGTGCACCGAAGACGAACCCGTGAACCCCACGGGTGCCTATGGCCGCACTAAGCTGGCAGGCGAACAAGCCGTGGCCAATTGTCACCACCTTATTTTCCGCACTTCATGGCTCTACAGTGAGTATGGCAAGAACTTCCTGCTCACTATGCTTAACCTCACGGCTACGCGTCCTGAACTCAACGTGGTGTTCGACCAAGTTGGGACTCCTACCTACGCAGGCGACCTCGCCAAGGCAGTGTTCTCCATCATTGAGAACGGTGAATACAGCCAGCAGGAGGGCATCTTCAACTACGCCAACGAAGGTGTATGTAGCTGGTATGATTTCACCAAGGAGATAGCGCGGCAGAGCGGCCATACCGCATGCCGTATCATGCCCTGTCACAGCAACGAATTCCCGTCGCCGGTGAAACGCCCTGCCTATTCGGTGCTCGACAAGACCAAATTCAAACAAATCTTTAAGCAGGAGGTGCCTTATTGGACAGAAGCTCTCTCACGGTGCCTCGCCAACATCAAGCAATGAAGAACTTCGCACTCATAGGAGTCGGCGGATATATCGCCCCGCGCCACCTTAAAGCCATCAAGGAGACAGGCAACAACCTCGTCGCTGCCTACGACAAGAACGACTCTGTCGGTATCATCGACAGTTATTTTCCCAAAGCCTCTTTCTTCACCGAGCAGGAACTGTTCGACCGCCACAACAACTGGTTCAAGGCTCAGGGCAATACCATCGACTACCTTTCCGTATGCTCCCCCAACTACCTGCACGACGCCCACACTCGCTACGGCCTGCGCCTGGGTTGCGACGTGATATGCGAGAAACCCGTGGTGCTTAGCCCATGGAATATCGATGCCCTCGAGGAGATAGAGAACGAGACAGGCCATCGTGCCTTCACAATCTTCCAACTGCGTCTGCATCCTGCTGTGGTGGAGCTAAAGAAGAAGATTGAGCAAGGCCCCAAGGACAAGGTGTACGATGTAGATCTCACCTACATCACCCCTCGCGGCTACTGGTACTATGCCTCGTGGAAGGGCAACCTGCAGAAGAGCGGTGGCGTGGCCACTAATATCGGCGTCCACTTCTACGACATGCTGCAGTGGGTCTTCGGCCCTGTGCAGAAGAATGTGGTGCATGTTGCAAGTCACGACCGTGTGGCAGGCTACCTAGAATTGTGTCAGGCCCGTGTGCGCTACTTCCTCAGCATAAATGGCGACCATGTACCCGAAGGTCACACTGGCAGCTACCGCAGCATCACCGTCGACGGCAGCGAGTTCGAATTCAGCACCGGCTTCACCGACCTGCACACACGCTCCTATGAGGAGGTGCTGGCAGGCCGCGGCTTCCGCATCGGCGAAGCCCGCGAGTGCATACAGACAGTTTACGACATTCGCCATGCCGAGCCCATCGGTCTTAAGGGTGACTATCACCCCATGGCCAAATACCCATTAACACCACACCCCTTCGGATGGTAGACGCCCCGTTCATACACGAAAGCTCCTACGTCGATGATGGCGTAACCCTTGGCGCCGGCACCAAAGTGTGGCATTTCTGCCATATCCAGAAAGGCGCCGTTTTGGGCGAACGCTGCTCGCTG
>JBGUZF010000097.1:0-2595 GCA_045222795.1 Bacteroidales bacterium | reverse complement strand
ACGCGGCAACGGCTTCTGCGACCGCAAATACAGCGACGACTTCCTACAGATGCGCATAGCGCAACTCACCGCCCGCGTCGCCGACCTGAAACGCAAAACAGAACAACAATGAAACAGAGAGAAAACTTCGGCTCAAAGCTCGGCATCATCATGGCCACCGCGGGCTCGGCCCTCGGATTGGGCAACATCTACCGCTTCCCCGTCGAAGCCGGCAACAACGGCGGCGGCGCCTTCCTCATCGTCTATATTGCCGTAGCCCTCCTCATAGGCACCCCGCTGATGATATCGGAGTTCATCATCGGACGCCGCTCGCGCAGCAACCCCATAGGCGCTTTCCGCACCATCACGGGCAAGCGCACCCCCTTCACCCTCGTGGGCTGGGGCGGCGTGCTCAGCGCCTTCCTCATCCTCGCCTTCTACACCACCGTCGCCGGCTGGACGCTCGGCTATCTCGGCAAGTCGGTCCTCGGCCACTTCACCGACCAGGACCTGCCGCAGATACAGGCCCAGTTCACCGCCTTCGTCGACCACCCCTGGCTGCCCATCCTCTGCCAGCTGGCATTCCTGGCGATGACGGCCTTCGTGGTGCTGCGCGGCGTAGCCAAAGGCATCGAGCGCTGGTCGAAGATACTCATGCCCCTGCTGCTGGTCATCATGGTGGTGCTCTGCGTCAAGTCGCTCACCCTCCCGGGAGCCAGCAAAGGACTGCAGTTCCTCTTCCTGCCCGACTTCTCGAAGATAACCGGCAAGGTGCTCATCTCCGCCCTCGGGCAGAGCTTCTTCTCGCTCTCCATCGGCATGGGCGCCCTCATCACCTACGGCTCCTATATCGCCAAGAACGACAATATGGCCTCGTCGGCCGTCAGCGTTGTCTTTGCCGACACCCTCGTGGCTGTCCTCGCGGGCATCGTCATCTTCCCGGCAGCCTTCTCCTTCGGCATCGAGCCCGAAGCCGGCGCCTCGCTGGCCTTCACCACCCTGCCGATGGTCTTCCAGCAGATGCACGGCGGCTACTTCTTCTGCCTCCTCTTCTTCCTCCTGCTGGTCATCGCCACCCTCACCTCCACCATCTCGCTGCTCGAGGTCATCGTGGCGGCCCTCACCGAGGAATACAAGCTCAAGCGCAGCCACGCCGCCTGGCTCGGTGCCGGCGTCACCGCCGTCATCGGCGTGCTGGCAACCATAAGCATGCGCTCGTCCAACCCGCTCAACATCGGCGGCACCTCGGTCTTCGACCTCCTCGACCACGCCACGGCACTCTTCCTCATGCCCCTCGGCGGACTCTTCATAGTCCTCTTCGTGGGCTGGCGCATGAAGAAAGCCGACGCCCTCGCCGAACTGACCAACGAGGGCACCCTCCGTGCGGGCATCCGCAAAGCAATACTCTTTATTATCCGCTACCTCTGTCCCCTCGCCATCGCCGTCATCTTCATCAGCCAGTTGATTAAATAATATAACGGCGAATTTTACGAATTATACGAATTATTCTATCATAATTATTACATGCGAATTACTCGAATTGTGCTACGCAGGCATAATTAGAGTAATTCGTTTATAATTAGAAACAATTTCGTTTAATTCGAGTTAATTCGCCGTTCCCTTAATAACAAGCGACGCGAGTGTCAAGCCGAAGGTCGCCGTCACGGGCATCATCGTGCCCTTGGGCTGGGCTTCGTCGTTGCGCTCCGGGCTCCACACGCATTTGAACTTCCGTTCGGGGAACCGCTGTTCCTTGCGCATGCGCTTGCGGATTTTCGCCGCCAGCGGGCAGCCGTCCACCTTCCAGAACTCCGTCACCCGCACCTGCAGCGGGTCGGTCTTGCGGGCGGCACCCATGGAGCTGAGTAATATTGCGTGATTGCTTGATTGCTTGATTGCTTGAGATTTTGAAGTCGCCAACAAGATAAGTTCTATTTTGTCGTCGATGCTGTCGATAGCATCTATCACGTAGTCAAAGTCTTCCAGATGGAAGTCGGCGGCGGTGTCGGCGGTGAAGCGTTCCTGCCGCGCCGTGATGTCGGCCTCGGGGTTAATTTCGAGGAACCGTTCGCGGAGCACCTCCACCTTGGGGCGTCCCACGGTGGCCGTCGTCGCCGGCAGCTGGCGGTTGATGTTGGTAACATCCACACAGTCGGGGTCCACCAGCGTCAGGTGGCCTATGCCGCTGCGTACCAGCGCTTCGGCGCACCACGACCCCACGCCGCCCACACCGAATACGATAACCCTCGTGCGTCGCAGCCGTTCCATAGCCTCGTGGCCCACCAGCATCTCGGTCCTGGAAAACATCATAGCATCCATAACCCCTATAACGCCGCAACGACAAACTTATTGCCCCACCCCATCACTTACCTATCACTTCCTACTCACTTCCCACGTCTCACATTTCACCTCCCACGTTCCACTTACCCGTCACGTTCACAGCAATTTACACGATTTTAACATTTCTAAACTACTGAAACTCAAGCACTAAACCCCACCCACTTCACATCCACTTCACATCCACTTCACATCCACTTCACCCCCGCATCACCCTCCGGTGGCGTTGATGTGGTGTTGGTGTGTAGGTGATGTGTAGATGATGTGTAGGTGGTGGGG
>JBGUZF010000096.1:0-42656 GCA_045222795.1 Bacteroidales bacterium | reverse complement strand
ATCATTCCCGGGATGAAGCGTTTCCTCGATGAGAGCCAGTGTCACCTGGCCGTGAGTCTGCACAACCCCGTGCCACAGGAACGTCTGCAGATGATGCCTGTGCAGAAGGCGTTCCCGCTGAACCAAGTATTGGCCCTGCTGAAAGAATACGACTGGAGCGGACAGCGACGCCTGTCGTTCGAATATACCATGTTCCGCGGAGAGAACGACGACCTGGCGCATGCCCAGAAGCTGGCCGAAGCCTTGAAAGGCCTCACCTGCCGTGTAAACCTCATACGGTTCCATGAGTCACCCGAGGCGCCGTTCCGCACCTCAATGCCTACAGTGATAAAAGACTTCCAGGATTACCTGAACCGCCACGGAGTCATCTGCACCCTCCGCGCTTCGCGCGGCCAGGACATTGACGCCGCCTGCGGACTGCTCGCCGGAAAAGAATAATAGCCACAAAACCAAGCGTCACCCCGATGGCGTTGGCGACAAGGTCGTTGACGTCATAACCGCGATATGGCAGCAGCCACTGTCCGCCTTCGGTAACAAGGCCTACAGCGACAGATGCGAGCCACACCAGCCATTTGGGGCCGATGATATCCCACAGGAACAATGCGCAGGGGATGAACACCGACGCATGCAGCAGATGGTCGGCGCGAAGCCCGAAGATATAGTTGTCGAGCGGTATGCCCAGCCCGTTCAAGGGAGCCCACATAAGTATTGCCAGCGCGGCAAAGTACCACGGCCGCAACTGGCGGCGTCCTTTGTGGCCCAGCCACCGCACGACGAAATGCTTCAGTTTGTTGTGTTTCTCCACCTCAACCACACGCGCCACGACGTCATCGCGTCGGCAACTCTCGTAGGTTACGCTGTTGTCGCCACGCATGGTGTAGACACCATCCTCTATAGCCACGATGCGGTGCAGGATATGCCTCCCCTGATAGCGGAACAGCACTATGTCGCCCACCTTCGGGTCACACGTCAGCGGTTCCAGCGTCAGCACGTCGCCCTCTATCAAGGTGGGACGCATACTTGTGCCCACGAGGGTTATCTTCACCCTCTCGCCAGCCTCTAGTCGTTCCTCGACGGCGGCAAAGAATATCTCGTTGCTGACCTTCATCCGATGATTGTTTTGTGCGACAGGCGCGCCGCGTCGGCATCGGGCAGGCAGCCCATACGGTAGACGGCCGTGTGCTTAATAACGTCTGAGATGAAGTCGACCAGCAGGTCGGTGCAGCGCTCATCCTTGACCATGCAGGGCGGACAGGAGGGCTGCAAGGCGGCGAACGACTCTATCACGCCTAGCTTCCTAATGCTGTTCTCGGGCTTCTGCTCCAGTCGCAGCAGGGCGGCCACCGACACGCGTTCCTGGTGGTAGCAGTGGGTCTTGCCGCTCCACGGCGAGCCGTATACCACTACCCCACCCTCTTCGACAGCCAGTATCGGGCTGTCGTCGTTGAGCAGATGGGTACCTTGTATGTTCTCGAGCCACAGGCGTGTGTGGGTGCTCTTACCTGTGCCGCTCTCGCCGAGACACATCACGGCGCGACCGTCGCATACCACCACCGACGAATGCACGGGCACCTTGCGGCGCGGAAGGCCCAGCATGCTGTAGGCCGTCCACAGCGCGAAGCGCAGCACCGAAGCGTCGGCCATCGGCGACAATTCGACTATATCGGGAGTGCGCAAATCATAGCGCAGCAGACGGTCCTTGCCGTAATCGTACCAATAGACCCCATCGGCATCGATACAAAAACGGCATTCATCATTGCCGTCGGAGATATCGAAGCGGTGCAACAAAGTACACGGAGGCAGCTGCAAGGTAGCGTCGAGACGCACACGCACCTCAGGCTCGGCGGCTGAGACAAACTCAGGCATACCATACAGCATCATGGCACGCCGCAGAGAATCGCCTCCTTCAAGGCCGACAGTCATACCTCCTATGGACAGCACCGTCACCGCTCAGTCAATTATCAGTCCTTCCTTTTTCATACTCTCTATCCATACGGCGGCATCGCGGCGGGCCGTAGCCTCATCGACCTCGTATTCGTCGAGCATCAGCCGCACCACATCCTCGTCGTTGAACTCACGTCCCAGCAGCAATCCGTGCAGGTGCAGCGCCGACGCATTCAAGGCCACCACGCGCGTCATATCCGTGGCTTCCTTGCCCTGCATCATCACTATATGCTCGCCCGCCACATCACGGACCTTCTTTCTTGCATCAATCTTCATAACATTACTATTTTCATTCATTAACGGCAAAACAGTGTAAATATTTTTTGTCGGTTCGATTATTTTATGTATTTTTGCAAATCATTTTAATACATAAATATTATGTGCGGAATAGTAGGATATATCGGTGAGCAAGAGGCTTACCCCATCCTGATAAAGGGTCTTCATCGACTGGAATATCGCGGCTACGACTCGGCCGGAGTATCAATGATTAACGCCAAAGGCGACCTCAACGTCTACAAGGCCACCGGCAAGGTGTCGGCTCTCGAGGACAAATGTGCCTCCGAGGACACTACCGGCAGCATAGGCATCGCCCACACCCGTTGGGCCACCCATGGCGAACCCAACACCGTCAACGCCCACCCACATCTGTCGCAGAGTGGCAAGTTGTCGCTTGTGCACAACGGCATCATCGAGAACTACAAGACCTTGCGCACCATGCTGGAGAAGGAAGGCTATAACTTCTGCAGCGAGACAGATACCGAGGTGCTGGTGCAGCTCATAGAATACACACAGAAGAAAGGCAAATGCGACCTCTTCACCGCCGTGCAGCGCGCCCTAAAGAACGTTATCGGTGCATACGCCATCGCCATACTGCAGAAGGACCACCCCGACCAGTTGGTCTGCGCCCGCAAGGGTTCGCCGCTGGTCATCGGCGTGGGCACTGACGCCCGCGGCAAGACGGAGTTCTACCTCGGCAGCGACGCCACACCCATCGTTGAATACACCAAGCAGGTTGTCTACCTCAAAGATGAGGAGATTGCCTACATGGACCGCACAGGCAAGATAGATATCGTCAACCTCAACAAAGTCCATCAGACACCGGAGATGCACACCTTGAGCCTTTCGCTCGACGAACTGGAGAAAGGCGGCTTCCCGCACTTCATGCTCAAGGAAATATGGGAGCAGCCCAACGCCCTCCGCACCTGCATCAAGGGCCGTCTGCACCCCAAGCGTCACGATATCACCCTCAGCGGCATCATCGAGCATAAGGACAAGTTCATCAATGCCCGCCGCATCATCATCTGCGCCTGCGGCACCTCATGGCATTCGGCACTCATAGGCAAGTACTTTATCGAGGAGGCAGCACAGATACCTGTGGAGGTAGAGTATGCCTCGGAGTTCCGTTATCGCAACCCCGTGATCTACCCCGACGATGTGGTCATCGCAGTATCACAGAGTGGCGAGACGGCCGACACCCTCGCAGCCATCCAGCTTGCCGAGCAGAAAGGGGCTTTCCTATACGGCATCTGCAACGTCATTGGCAGTAGTATCGCCCGCGCAACCCATAGCGGCACCTACCTGCATGTGGGTCCCGAAATCGGCGTGGCATCCACTAAGGCTTTCACGGGTCAGGTCATAACCCTCTGCCTGCTGGGTCTTGCCATCGCCAAGGAGAAGCACACCCTCAGCGACGAGATGTTCCACATGCTGGTCGACGAGCTCTACAAGATTCCCGACAAGATGCAGTGGACGCTGGAGAACAACAAGAACATCGACCAGTTCGCTCAGATGTTCACCTATTGCCGCAACTTCATCTTCCTCGGCCGTGGCTACAACTACCCCGTGGCCCTCGAGGGTGCCCTGAAGCTGAAGGAGATCTCTTACCTGCATGCCGAAGGTTACCCCGCCGCCGAGATGAAGCACGGTCCCATCGCCCTCGTCGACGAGGAGATGCCGGTGGTCTTCATCGCTCCCAAACGCGGTATGTACGACAAGATTGTCAGCAACATTCAGGAAATAAAGAGCCGCAAGGGCAAAATCATCTCCGTTGTCACCGAAGGCGACACTACGGTAAAGAACCTGAGCGATTACGTCTTCACCATACCCGACACGCGCGACTGCTATGTGCCGCTGCTTGCTGCAATTCCGCTACAACTGCTGGCCTACTACATCGCCACCGCCAAGGGTCGCAACGTCGACCAACCCCGCAACCTCGCGAAATCTGTAACGGTTGAATAAACAATAAGCCCGCCAGTCGGCGGGCTTATTTATTTAGCGGCCTTGAGCACCTGCTCTATCACGCCTATCTTATAGCCTGTGCTGTGGTAAAGGATATGTCCATCCTTATTGATTAATGTAACAAGCGGATACTCCACTTTACCGAGCTTGGCAACATCGCAGATGCGTTGCTCTAGGAGGCCTTTGTTATATGCGAAGTCGGTGTTGGCAAGCCCCCACGATGGCATACCTATGCTTGTCGGCCCGACCATGAAGGTCATGCCGCCCCAAGCCTTCATCTCTTTCTGCATCTGCCTCAGCTCCACGACGAGGTGCTTCGACGGCTCGCTGTAGTTGCCTAGGTTGACGTAGAGCATCCCTGCGTCACCGGCGTAATCCCACAGTTCTATACCATCGAAGAGTTCGAGGTCCTTTTCGACTTTTAGACTCTTTGCCCCTTTTTCTTCCAACGGCAGTATTATGATTTCCTTGGTCACATTCTCGCCCGACTTCACCTCAAAGAACTCCATACGCGAACGCACGGCCCCGTCGGGGTAGCGGTTGCCTGTGGAGAGGCAGTAGGTGCCAGGCTCCAGCTCGATGGTGGCAGGGAAAGTGGCCATGCGTGCATCATCTTCGAAATCGAAAGTGCGCAAATCGCCGTTATCCAACTTGGCAATGGTGAAATGCGGCCAGTAGATGGGCTTGGCGGGCTCTTTGCCGCGATAGGTGAGGGTTAGCTTGGCCCGTTTGGCATTGACATAAACGGGATGGTTGTCGTCGTTGAAATCCATTTTGCGGAACACCGATTTCGACGCATCGGCAGCATAGATTGTGTTTGTGGCGTTGTCCAGATATGCCGGTATACCGGCAGCGCGGCAGGCGGCAACGAAAAAGATATCGCGACTGTGGCGGTCGGCGCGACGCAGCTTGTAGACACCCACGGGTGAGATGGGGCAGTTGTAATAGTTGCTGCTGTCATCGACAACGATATGCCCAGAGACCCACTGGAAGATATAATCGGCATACTTCATATCCTTGAACTCAGCCAGTTCCTCGCGGTAAGGGCGCACCATCTCGTTGCTGATTCTTGCAGGGAGGATACCTTTCTTATACATATCCGTTGAATATGGCTCACCGTTCACCCAATCATAGTAGGAGAAATGGGATTCCAACACCTCGGAGGTAATGTCGCGCAGATCTTTGTCGGAGAAACTCTTAAGGTAATCATAAACATCGTCAAATTCTTCTTCGTGCCAGCCATGTTTTGCAATAAAGTCGATAATAGTTTGATAGTTGCCTTCCGACTTGTGGATTAGTTCCCACAACCGCACTTGGTCAATGTATTGCAATCCTTCAAGTTGCTGCGAAGACTCTTTGGTGGGGAACGTGGCGGTGTAGGCGTTGCGCAGCGAGTCTTCATAGGCCAGGCGCTTGGCGTTGGCAGCGGTCTCCTCCTCGGTGGCCACTACCTTGGGCTCACCAGCCACAGGCGGCACCATCTCAAACTCTTTCACCGCCTGATCATATTTCATGCTATAAGCATAGTCAGTGCGCAAGGTCAGCGTGGAGTCCCGGCGTACATCAATCTTATCGAAGACAAAAAGAGTCTCGCCGTCCGCCGTTTGTCCCATAGTAGCCCAAACAAGCAGGTCGCCGAGGCCTGTAGTCAGCGAGGCCTTGCCATCGGCATCAGTGGTAACGGTGGCGAGGGTGTAGTATTCGGCGTAATTATATAACTTAAACTTCACCTGCGCACCCTTGACTGGGTCAGCGTTTCCATCTATCACCGTGACGGTGACGCGCCGCGTGGGGGCGTAGTGGCTCAACAGGTTAAGCTCGGAATACAATCCCGTGCGCTTCACCACCTCCTCGTCGCCCTTGTATTTGCCGAAGGCCTTGGTGTGTACCATCATGCAGCGCGTGCTTGGCACGGAGAACCAACCCATGTTGAGTCGCGGGTCGGGCTCGCAGGCTCCGAGGAACTTCCACTCTCCGCAACACTTCTTGTTGCATGGTTCACTCCCTTCGGTCGTGTTCCACTTGCCATACTTCTTGTTGCGTGGTTCACTCCCTTCGGTCGTGTTCCCGACCCAGACCTCTACCCACGCATGGTTGTCATCACAATGCGCCCAGCGCGGAGTGTAGCACTGGCGGGCAGGGATGCCCACGGCGCGCAGGGCTGTGACCGTGAACGTGCTCTCCTCGCCGCAGCGACCCAAGGAAGTGCGCAGGGTGGCAAGCGGAGCCGAGGTGCGGCTGTCGCTGGCGCGGTAGGCCACATGTTCGTGACACCAGTGGTTCACCTCCAGCGCAGCCTCTTCGATACTCATGCCTTTTATGCGCTCCTTCAACTCGCGGTAGAACACCATGCGGGCGGTGTCGAGGTTCTCGTTGTTCACGCGGTAGACGAGCACAAAGTGACGGAAGACATCCTCGGGCACCTTCTTGCCCCATGCCATCTCCTCGCGGGCCTTGAAGGCATAGCGTACCTGATTCAAATAGAATGACGGCTCGTAGTCGGCCAGGTCGCTTAGCGGCATATAGGCATAAAGAAACTCCATGGCCTCGCGCTCCATACGGCACAATGTGTCGAGCTGCAAATCCAGCATTGGAAACTCCGCCATGCGAGTTTCGAAGTCGGCGTGCACCTCGTTGCGGTAGTCCTTGTCGGTAATGAAATGCGGGTCGCGGTGGCACGCGGCGAGCAACAGCATCGCAGCGGCCAGTATCAGTATCTTCTTCATAATGTCAGTGTTTTTTCTATCATCTGTCGCACTGTGGCGGCATCGGTGACAATGGTGCCGTCGTCAAGGGTCTTCTTGCAGCTGCCGTGGACTTCGCTGACACCGCTGTCTGCCACCAACTGACGCACATTCGTGGGGGTAACGCCGCCGCCGGCGAGTATCTTCACGCCGGTCTCGCCGACAAGGGTACGTATCACCGCAGCACCTTCGGGGGCGGAATAGCGCTGACCAGAGGTCAGCAGTCGGTGACAGCGGGACGCAGCTACGCACCATAGGGCTTCGATGGGGTCCTGCTGCGCTTCGTCGAAGGCGCGATGGAAGGTAACCTCCATGGGCGATGCAATCTGCACCATGTGGCGGGTGGACTCTACATCTATCTTGCCGTCATCAGTCAGGAAGCCTATCACGACGGCAGCGGTTCCCAACTCCTTACAGCGTTTGATGGAGGCAATGATATCCTGCTGCTCGCGTTCGGTATAGCAGAAGTTACCAGCCCGCGGGCGGATGAGCACATGTGTGCGCAAACCCAGCTTACGCACACAATAGGCGATATCTTCGTCGGAGGGTGTGAGCCCACCGCATTCAAGGTCGCGGCAGAGTTCTATACGCTCGGCACAACCGTCCTTGGCAGCAATGGCCGACGCTATCGAGTTACAGCAGATTTCTACGTCAATCATGATGCAAAAATACTAAAAAAAACTGTCATTGAGTTTTTTTTCGTATCTTTGCATTTCAAAAGGAACAAAACATCTCTGTTATGCATAATATCCAATCTATCAGTCAAGACCTCATTTATGTCGGCGTCAGCGACCGCCGCATCGCCCTCTTCGAGAATATCTACCCCATACCGCGCGGCGTATCGTACAATAGCTATGTGCTGCTCGACGATAAGAATGTGCTGTTCGACACGTGCGACAGTTCGGTGAGCGGGCAGTTCTTTGAGAACGTGCAGGCAGCCCTTGCCAGCCGCAAGCTCGACTATGTGGTGGTGCACCACATGGAACCCGACCACGCCGCCACGCTAATGGACCTCCTGCTGCGCTATCCCGAGACAACCGTGGTTTGCACCGCCAAGGCCGCACAGATGATTGAGCAGTTCTTTGGCAGTAAGCCCGAGATGCTGCAGGCCGTCAAGGAGGGCGACACGCTCGCGTTGGGCAAGCACAATTTGGTCTTCACTATGGCCCCCATGGTGCATTGGCCCGAGGTGATGATGACCTACGACACTACCGACAAGGTGCTCTTCTCGGCCGACGCCTTCGGCACCTTCGGCGCCCTCTCCGGCAACCTCTTTGCCGACGAGGTGAATTTCGAAGGCGAGTGGCTCAACGACGCACGCCGCTACTTCGTGAATATCGTTGGCAAGTATGGCCAGCCCGTGCAGACGGTGCTTAAGAAGGCCGCCGCGCTCGACATCAAGATAATTTGTCCGCTGCACGGTCCCGTATGGCGCAACAATTTGGAATATTTCATCGGTAAGCACGACGTGTGGAGTCGCTACGAACCTGAAGAGAAAGGCGTGGTGATAATCTACGGCAGCATCTATGGCCACACAGAGGCCGCCGCCTTGCGCATGGGCACCCTGCTGGCACAGCGCGGCGTGAAGAACATCAAGGCCTACGACGCCAGCCGCACGCATGTCAGCAAGCTGCTGGCCGAATGCTGGCGTGCCAGCCATATCGTACTCGCGGCTAGTACCTACAACAACGGCATCTTCACACCGGTGGAGAACCTGCTCATGGACCTTAAAGCCCACGCCTTCCAGAACCGCACCTGGGCACTGATAGAGAACGGAAGCTGGGCACCCAATAGCGGCAAGCTGATGCGTGCCATGGTGGAGGAGATGAAAGACATGACGGTGCTGGGCGATACCTTCACTCTCAAGAGCGCCATGCGGCCCGAGCAGGAGAAAGACCTTGCAGAACTGGCCGACCTTATTGTTGCCAACCTTAAATTCGAATTATAGTATGGACAAACTCAGCAACGACGCCATCACCAAGATAGGCTACGGACTCTACGTGCTCATTGCTCGCGAGGGCGACAAGGACAACGGCTGCATCTGCAACGTGGTGGCACAGCTCACCTCGTCGCCGATGCAAATGATGATATGCGTCAACAAGAAAAACCTGACACACGACATGATACTGCGCACCGGCCGTTTCAACGTCTGCTGCCTCACGGAGCATGCGCCCATGAAGGTGTTCCAGCACTTCGGCTTCCAGAGTGGCCGCGATGTCAACAAGTTCGAGGGCTGCGACGTCGAGATGCGCTCCTCCAATGGTCTGCTTTACCTGCCCAAATATGTCAACGCCTACCTGTCGGGCCAGATGAACTATGCCAAGGACCTTGGCACACACACCCTCTTCATCGCCGACATCACCGAGGCGGTACACTTGAGCGACGACCCGTCGCTGACCTACGCCTACTATCAGGAGCATATCAAGCCCAAACCTGTTGCCGCACCTAAAGCCGAGGGTGGCAAGAAGAAATGGGTCTGCGAAGTCTGCGGCTACGTCTACGAGGGCGACGAACTCCCCGTCGACTACATCTGCCCATGGTGCAAGCATCCCGCCAGCGACTTCAAACCGGTGGAATAAAAAATATTTTTGCTGAATAAGAAAATAGTCGTATCTTTGCACCCAAAATATTAATCCTAAAATCTGAAACAAATGGAAAAGTATGTTTGCAACGTCTGCGGGTATGAATATGACCCAGCGAAGGGCGACCCAGAGAACGGAATAGCCCCTGGCACCAAATTCGAGGACCTGCCAGCCGATTGGGTGTGCCCGCTCTGCTCTGTAGATAAATCTCACTTCGAGAAACAATAAACAATCATTAAACATTAATCGTTAAACATTAAACATTATACAATCATGCTGAACAAAAAAGTTTCCGACCTGCTCAACGAGCAAATCAATAAAGAGCTGTACAGCGGCTATCTTTATCTGGACATGAATAACTACTTCGACAAGCGCGGCCTCGCCGGCTTCGCCAACTGGTACATGATCCAGGCCCAGGAGGAGCGCGACCATGCCATGCTCATCTACAAGTACATGCAGAACAACGACTGCCCCATCGTGCTCAACGCCATCGCCAAGCCCGACAAGAAGTACAAGAAAGACATGGATGTGCTGAAGGCCGGCCTGGAGCACGAGGAGTATGTCACCGCCTCGATCCACACCATCTATGATGCCGCCTACAAGGTGAAGGACTTCCGCACCATGCAGTTCCTCGACTGGTTCGTCAAAGAGCAGGGTGAAGAGGAGACCAACGCCCGCGACATGATCACCAAGATGGAACTTTTCGGCAGCGACCCCAAGAGCCTTTACATGCTCAACCAGGAGCTCGCCGCCCGCACCTACAACGCCCCCAGCTTGGTACTTGACTAAAATCTGAATATTAATCCTAAAAATCAAAAACAATTATGAGCAAAAAGTTTATCTGCCCCGTTTGCGGCTATGTGTATGAAGGCGACGAGATGCCCGAGAAGTGCCCCATCTGCGGCAAACCCATGCAGGAAGTGAAAGAGGATATCAAGACCTGGGCCGCTGAGCATATCGTCGGCGTGGCCAAGGATGCCCCCGAAGATATCAAGATGGACCTCCGCGCCAACTTCGAAGGCGAGTGCAAAGAGGTTGGTATGTACCTAGCCATGGCCCGCGTGGCACACCGCGAGGGTTATCCCGAGGTGGGTCTCTACTGGGAAAAAGCCGCCTTTGAGGAGGCCGAGCACGCCGCCAAATTCGCCGAGCTGCTAGGCGAAGTGCTGACCGACAGCACCAAGGAGAACCTGAAGATGCGCGTCGATGCCGAGTACGGTGCCACCGCCGGCAAGACCGACCTCGCCAAGCGCGCCAAGGCTCTCAACCTCGACGCCATCCACGATACCGTCCACGAGATGGCCCGCGACGAGGCCCGTCACGGCAAAGCCCTCGAAGGACTGCTGAACCGTTACTTTAAATAAAGTGTGTAGTGGATAGTTGATAGCGGGTAGCACTACAGGCTATCTGCTACCAACTACCCACTACCAACTACCCACTATGAGTTTCCGCACCACCATATCCTACCTCCTGTGGCCACTGACCATGTGGTATGCCGTAGGCGTGGCGGTGCGGAACTTCCTTTATTCCGTCGGGCTGAAGAAGCAGGAGGCACCACATATCACCACCATAGGTGTGGGCAACCTGTGCACCGGCGGCAGCGGCAAGACCCCCCATGTGGAGTACCTGCTGCGTCTGCTTTCCAAGGACCACCGCGTGGCCATGCTCAGCCGCGGCTATAAGCGCAAGAGCAAAGGTTTTGTTGTGGACGACGGAAGCCATAACCCAGACTTGCTTGGAGACGAGGCCGCCATGGTCGCCACCAAGCACCCCGAGGTGCAGGTGGCAGTATGCGAGAAGCGTGTCGATGGCGTGAAGCAGCTGATGGAGCAGGAACGTGTGGAGCAACAGGGCGAGGAAGAGGTGCATATCTCCACCGCCCCCGATGTCATAGTGCTCGACGACGTCTTCCAGCACCGCCGCATCAAACCCAGCATCAACCTGCTGCTCACCGAGTACCGACACCCTTATTTCAAGGACCGCATACTGCCCTACGGCAACTTGCGTGAATTTCGCATGGCTCGCTACCGTGCCTCGATAGTCATCGTCACTAAATGCCCTGCGGTCCTCAACCCCGTCGACAAGCACAACATCATCCACGACCTTAAGCTGCAGAACTACCAGAAGGTCTTCTTCAGCTACCTTAAATACGGTTCTCTTCAGACCATCGACGGCAAGAAATCCAACATCGACCTGCGGCGCCTCGACAACCTGTTGGCTGTCACTGGCATCGCGCACCCGGAGCACATGGTCGAGGAACTGCACCGCAGTTGCAAGTTGCAGCATTTGTGCTTCGCCGACCACCATGCCTACAGCAAGCGCGACAT
Source organism: Bacteroidales bacterium (assembly GCA_045222795.1). Classification (GTDB taxonomy): domain Bacteria; phylum Bacteroidota; class Bacteroidia; order Bacteroidales; family P3; genus Colimorpha. The sequence goes on along the minus strand of JBGUZF010000096.1, from coordinate 30,821 downwards.
CACCCGCATCCGCGAGGCCTTCGAGTCCCTGCCCGGCACCCGCAAAATTATCGTCACCACCGAGAAAGATGCCGTGCGTCTGCGCGGTCTCACAGGCGATCTGCCAGTTTATGTGCTACCTGTCGAGGTGGCATTCCACAAAGACAAAGACTTGGACTTCGACCAGGTCATTCTGTCGACAGTCCGCGAGAACATTTCGTTCCTAAGCAAGCTCAGTATCTGGAACTGATGCTATCTCTTTATGTAGCTTAGGAAGTCGAGGTCGATGCTTAACGAGATATACGGCTTAAGCAGCCATGCTTTGGCTGTGATATCATCTATGCTCTGACCGGCGAGAAGCACCTCGCCCGACTCATAACCCTTTGCCAGCACTTGGTATTCGGCCACGTTGAAACCTGCCGTAAAATAGAAGAAGTCGACAAAGCGGAAGCTCACGCCGGCATAGAAGTTCTTGAAGAGGTTGCTGCCGCCGAAGCCAACATACAGGCCTAAGTCATAGGCAAAACTTTGGTCAAAGCCTCTAATCTGATGTCCTGTGCTGTCGTTCCCGATGATATGTGGCTTGTTGAAATAGCGGGTCATGTCCCACAGCATCACCGAAGCACCAGTCACATAGTCAAACTCTATATTACCTGCATTTCGGTTGGCGATGTAACGCTCACTGTTGGCATTGAGACGTATCTCCCAGGCGGGCGTGCGATAGAAGCGCATGGCCACACCCTGTATGGGACGCACCTTCTTCTTGCGGTTGGTGGCTATGGCGACCTTCTCCTCGGCAGCGCGGGCCTTCTCGGCCAGGTATTTGTTGGCCTCCTCCTTGCGCACGGCCTCAATCTCGGCGATGCGCACTATGGCGCGCAGCGAGTCGACCATGTGGATATAGTAGTTGCGCTCGGCTTCCAGTTTCTCCTTGTCGACGCCGTTGTTGGAAAGTATCTCGCGGTAAAACTTCTCCTTGTCCTTCATGGCGCTGAGGGCTGCAGTGTCGGCCACACGCACGGTGACGGTGTCGGTGCGCAGGATATACACCGAGTCGACGCGGTAGACCGTCAGCGTGTCGGTGCGGTATAGGTATATCGTGTCGTGCTGCGGCTCCCATGTTCCTACGCCGGCTTCGGTGATTGTGTCAATCACCTGTGCCCGTAGCGGCAGGCAGGCCACAAGCAGCAACGCTATCGTCAGCAGTCTCTTCATGCCATTTTCTCTATGAGTTTGTCGACGGTCAGCGTCTCCTGTGTGCCGTCGGCCATGTTCTTAAGGGTCACCGTGCCGTCCTTCATCTCGCTCTCGCCCACGAAAGCCACGAAGGGCACCTGTTTGCGGTTGGCGAAGTCCATCTGCTTCTTCATCTTGGCACTGTCGGGATAGATAAGCGTCGAGATGCCTGCGGCACGGAGGCGAGCAGCGATACCTATGCAGGCGGCCTGCTCGGTGGGACCGAAGTTGATGAACATCACGCGTGCGGCCTGCTCCAACCCCTCGGGGAAGGCGTTAAGCTCGGTGAGCACGTCGTAGATGCGGTCGGCGCCGAACGATATGCCCACACCACTGACGTCGGGCATACCGAAAATACCGGTGAGGTTGTCGTAGCGACCGCCACCGCAGATGCTGCCTATCTGCACATCCTTGGCCTTCACCTCGAAGATGGCACCGGTGTAGTAGTTGAGTCCGCGTGCCAGCGTGAGGTCGAGCTCCACGTCGCACTTCAGGCCTGCGGCGGCGATATAGCCGAACAGCTCTTTGAGTTCCTCGGCACCTTTGCGGCCCACCTCCACATTGGCGAACATCCGTTCGAGGGCAGCAATTTTCTCGTCGGCACTGCCGCTGAGCGAGAAGACTGGGTCGAGAGCCTGTATCTGACTCTCAGAGAGGCCGCGCTCGGCAAGCTCGGCACGCACGTTGTCGAGACCAATCTTGTCGAGTTTGTCGATGGCCACAGTGATGTCGACAATCTTTTCGGGGGCGCCAATCATCTCGGCGATGCCAGCCAGCACTTTGCGGTTGTTGATTTTAACGCATACGTTGATGCCCAGCCTGCCGAACACCATATCAATCATCTGCACCAATTCCAGCTCGTTGAGCAGAGAGGTGCTGCCAATCATGTCGGCGTCGCACTGGTAGAACTCGCGGTAGCGGCCCTTCTGCGGACGGTCGGCACGCCACACGGGCTGCAGCTGGTAGCGGCGGAAGGGGAACACCACCTGGTCACGGTGCTGCACCACGAAGCGGGCGAAGGGCACCGTGAGGTCATAGCGCAGGCCGCGGTCGCAAATCTGCGGTGCCACCTTGTGGTAGTCCTGTCCGAAGTCGACACCCTCCATAAAGTCGCCGCTGTTAAGCACCTTGAAGAGGAGTTTGTCGCCCTCCTCGCCGTACTTACCCATAAGTGTCGAGAGGTTCTCAAGCGACGGAGTCTCTATCGGTTCGAAAGCAAAAGCGCGGAACACCGAGCGGATGGTGTCAAAAATATAGTTGCGGCGCGCCATCTCTGCGGGCAGAAAATCACGCGTACCCTTTGGTATTGAGCATTTAACGTTAGCCATAACAATATGTTTCAAACTGCAAAGATACATTTTTTCTAGAAAATGGGCAATATTAAATTTGTAAAGGTGTCGTTTTTTTTTCGTAATTTTGCCGCCGATAAAGGGAACCTTTATGCCCCAAGTGAGGTGCTACATACTACTGATGCTGTGTCTGTTGCTTCCCGCTGCCACAATGGCGCAGGCGGGCGGAAAAGCATTGCTTGAGCTTAAGAAAGGCACCGACGGCGGTTATCATCTGGAATTTCGCATAGAAAATATTGCCCTCTTGCAAGGGCAGGACGGATATATAACTCTGCAGGCCGACGGCATGCAATGCCTCGCTCCTAGTGAGTGCTTGCCCGCGTTGCCTCAGTCGAGCCGCCTGCTAGCGTTGCCTCGCGGTACGGAACTGCACATCGAACGTCTGCAGGAAGGCGATGTCGAGATGCTGCATCTGCCCGACGGCAAGGTACTGGCGCCGTGGCAGGGCGCAGCGGTGAAAGATGCCGAGCCGGCAGCCGCCGAGCCCGACAAGGCGGTCTACGCCACCGACAGCCTCATGCGCTGGGGCAACCCCGTCGAGGTCGAGAACATCGGCATTATGGGTGATAGACAGCTGTTCCGCATCACCGTGCACCCCGTGGCCTACAATCCATTGGCCAAGGAAATGGCAATAAGCCATCATATATCCGCAACATTAACTACCACCAACTCCTCACTTCTAACTCCTCACCCCTCACTCCCCGAGCGCTTCCTCATCGTGTCGCGTCCTCAGTTCCGCGACGGGCTGCAACCCTTTGTGCAGTGGAAACGGCAGGAGGGCTTTCGTGTGGATGAGCTTTACGCCGACACCAACCAGCGCGACGCGGTGAAGACCCTTATAGACGGCGCTTTCGGCGACGGTTTGGAGACTCCGTGGCCGACCTATATCCTGATTGTCGGCGACGCCGCACAGATCCAGGCCTACATTGGCACTTCGCGTCCCTCGGGCCTCGGCACGCACCCCACCGACCTCTACTACGCCGACCACACCGGCGACAACCTGCCCGATGCCATCCTCGGCCGCTGGCCGGTGAACGACACCGCCGAGCTGCGCGCCGTAGTTGAGAAGACGCTGCGCTACGAACGCGGCATCGACCTCGACACCGCCGCCTTGCGCCGCGTGCTGCTGGTGGCAGGCAAGGAAAACCAAGACCCTGCACCCATCACCACCAACGGACATGTGAACTACCTGAAGCGCGAGATAAAGCTTGCCGAGCCCACCGTCGACACACTCTGCCACTACAACCCCGCTTCCACGAGCCAGGGAGGCCAGATACTCTCAGAAATCAGGAACGGTGTCGGTCTGCTCAGTTACACGGCCCACTGCAACACATCGGGCTGGAGCAACCCGCCAATAACCTTCAACTCCATCGACACCCTCAGCACGCAACGCCCCACTGTATTTGTGAACAACTGCTGCCAGAGCAACAACTTCACAGGCACCTGTTTCGGCGAGCAGTTGCTGCGCAAGCCCCAGAGCGGCGGCGTGGCGGTGATAGGTGCCACCAACTCGACCCTCTGGAACGAGGACTACTATTGGGCCGTAGGTCCCAAATACCCATTCAGCCTCGACCCTCAATACGACAGCCTGCGACCTGGCGCCTTCGACCCCTGGCTCAGTGGCGAGATAAACACCATAGGGCAGATGCTCATGGCCGGTAACCTGGCGGTGACAGCCTTCGGCTCACCCTACAGCCGCTTCTATTGGGAGATTTACTGTCTCTTCGGCGATCCCTCGCTGGTGCCCTGGTTAGGCGTGCCTGAAGTAGTTCAGTTGTCGGTGCCCGACACCATCGCTGTGGGGACAATGGAACTGCGTGTCAGCGGCACCCCGGGAGCTATGGTAAGCGCAGTGCAGGGTGACGAACTTCTTGGCGTGGTGCTCCTCGACGAACACCGCAGCGCACTGTTGCGACTCAGCCGCCCCACCGACACCATGCCGGTGCTCTTCACAGCCACCAAGCCCCGTATGCTCCCCGTGGAGCTCACCATCCCCTCGGCTATGCCGCAAGGAAAGGCGGTGGCCTTCACCGATGCCATCCTTGGCGAAAGTCAAGTCGCCTTCACACTGGTGAACCTTGGTACCGACACCCTCTACGGCCTCACCGTGGCACTGGAGGCCGCCGACAGTGGCACAATGTACGCCTCCTTCATGGTCACACCGACCACCTTCGACACTCTGCCGCCACAGGCATCACACACTATGAACCTGCCGTTGACCATCGACAGGTGGGCACCGATTCTGTCCACCATCCTCTTGGCCACTGATGCCGACGGCGACAGCTGGCACCTATTGCTCAGCACAACACTCAACGACATGCTGCCCAAGCTGTCCTTTGAGCTCCGCAATACCGACACCATAGCCGTCAACAAACTTCATCGGGGTGGCAGCTATCTGATTAGCGCCACACCGACGGGTTACTATGACACCATGCACATCAGTGCCACCTCGTTGCCCGACGGCACCACGTTCGAGAACGACGGCGGCTGGTTGCCCGTCACCGTGGGCGACAGCGCCACGCACCTTCGCCTCAACGGATATATTGCCCGCGGCAACTATAGCCGCAGCTACGAATACTACATCAATGTAGGCACCAGCCGCGACGGTTTCGGCAACGGCCTGCAGGCGTTCCCCTGGCAGACGGGCGGCACACTGCCCTGGACGGTGGACAGCACCGTGAGCCATAGTGGCCGCTACAGCCTGCGCTCGGGAACCATCGACTACCGTCAGACCTCGACCCTTACGCTCGACGTCATTATGCCCTCCGACGACAGCATCAGTTTCTGGATGCGTATCTCCACGGAGCAGAGCTACGACAAGCTGACCTTCGCCATCGACGGTGTCAAACACACCGAAGCATCGGGCGAGTTCAACTGGCGCCGCTATGCCTACCCCATCACCGCAGGTACACACACACTCAGCTGGCGCTACGTGAAGGACGAGAGCACCTCGTCGGGCAGCGACTGTGTGTGGCTCGACGACGTACGCCTGCCGCTGGCTCTATGGGACACCCCCTGCGGATCACAAGCCACCGACGGTATGGCAGGCATAGCCGACCAGCCCTCAGTAGACAACCATCTGCGCCTCTTCCCCAACCCGTCTGACGGCAAGGTGACAATATCCGCCACAGACGGCAATGCAAAGAGCCTGCATGTCTGCGACCTCTACGGACGTACCGTATACGCCGCCGACCTCCGTTCGGCGAACCTGCCGCTGACACTCACCCTGCCGCTGCCCGACGGCATCTACTTCGTCGAGTTGCATACCGACGGCGGCACCGCTCATTCAAAACTGATAATCCTCCACCCGTGACACCATGCCTGAAGCTGACACCATAGCAACGACAACGCCCTTCTACCTGTGGGACACCGCGGCGGTGGACACCGTGCAGGAGGTGCACGAAGTGGACCTCGGTATACCGCTCGATTCCATCTTCCGTCCCATCGACAGGCCCGAGCCGCAGCTGCGTCAGACGCTCTTCACGCATCACGGTATGGCAGTGCAGCACGAACAACCCATAATGCGTAACAACGACGCAGTGCCTGTGTGGACATTCATACTGCTGATGATTCTCACAGTGCTCGCCTTCATCTATTACAATTCCCGCAAGATAAAGCTCAACGAGCTGCTGAAGGCCACCTTCGACCATCATGCCACCGAACGTTTTGTGCGTTCGTGCAATATGAGCCGTCCGTGGGCTCTCGCACCCATAGGACTTCTGCTGACGGCTGTGCTGTCCGTAGTCGCCTACCAGTCGGCCATGACCCACACGGGCCCCATGGGCTACCTGCTGCTTGCAGCAGCCCTTGGGGCAGGCTACATGCTGCGCAACGGAGTGATGCGCCTGCTGGGCAACATTTTCGGCAACCAGGAGGCCGTAGCGTCATACATCATCAGCAACTACCTCTACCACCTGGTGCTCACCACAGCCCTTCTCCCGCTGCTCTTCCTCTTCGTCTACATGCCGTGGGGCAACAATGCCGTCCTTGTCATCATCGTCGTGCTGGTGGCGCTGACCTTCATCCTGCGCATCTCACGAGGGGTAAAAATATTTTTAACAAACTCAAAAGACTCCAGTTTCTATCTTTTTTACTATCTTTGCACCGTCGAAATCGTACCGATTTTGGTAATGATAAAGCTACTTTTAGAGTAATATTCAGATAGTTGGGATAACAACACACAGAGAATGAAAATCAAAAAAATCCTCATTTCGCAGCCGGAACCGGCAGATTTGGAGAAATCGCCCTACCGCAATTTGGTCCGTAAACTTGGTGTCAACCTCACTTTCTATAAATTTTTCGAAGTGGTAGGCATACCCGCCAGTGAATTCCGCAAGACACGCATACATATCGGAGAATATTCGGCCATCATCTTCAACAGCAAGAACTCTATCGACCACTTCTTCCGCATGCTCAAGGAACTGCGCGAGACCGTCAGCGAAGACATGAAATACTTCTGTTCCACCGAGGCCATCGCCCTCTATCTGCAGAACTACATACAATACCGCAAGCGCAAGGTGTTCTACGGCAACCAGTACTTCTCCGACCTCATCGAGATTCTCAGCAAGCACCGCGACGAAAAGTTCCTCTTTCCCTGCAGCGACGAGAAACAGACCGAGTACACCAAAGCCCTCGACAAAGCCAAGTTCAAATACACCAAGGCTCCGATGTACACTTCGAAGCCGCGCAACCTCACCCAGTTCGACATCGACAGTTTCGATGCCATCGCCCTTTTCTCGCCCATCGGCGTGCGTAGCCTGGTGAAGAACTTCCCCGACATCAAGGAGCATACAGGCATCCTGATAGCCGCCTTCGGCACCTCGACCCATGCCGCCCTCAAGGAGCACGGCATAAAGCTCAGCATTGTAGCTCCCACCCAGTCGGCCCCCTCGATGGCTATGGCCCTCGAGAACTATATCCTCGGCAAGGAGCAGGACAGCGTCGTCACCTCCAAGGGTGAATATTCCAAGCACGGCATGAAGAACACCATCACCGCCGGCAAGAAGACCAAACCCGTCATAGCCAACAAGGAGATCTACAAGCAGCGCATGGAAGAGAAGAAGGCTCAGGCCGCTGCCCGCCGTGCCGCCCGTGCCGCCGAGAAGGCACGCCTTGAGGCTGCCGAGAAGGCTAAGGCAGAAGCCGCCGAGAAGGCCGCTGCTGAGAAAGCCAAGAAGGCTGCCGCCGAAAAGGCCAAGAAGGTGGCCGTGGTGAAAGCGGCACCCAAGAGCGCTCCCGCCAAGCCCAAGAAGGTGGCCGCCCCTGCCAAGCCTAAGAAGGTAGCTGCCACAAAGACCACGAAGCCTGTGGTGGCCAAAGCCAAGAAGAGCACCACCGCCAAGAAAGCGTGATGAGCCTCACCTTCCGTAAAGAAGAACGATTATGCAGCCGTCGGCTGATTGACCAGCTCTATGCAGAGGGTCACCGGCTGATGGTTTTTCCTTATAGTGTGCAGTGGATGCTCCTCCCCGAAGGAGAGGGCGATGTTCCCGCACAGGTTATGATTGTGGCTCCCAAGCGCAAGTTCCACCACGCCGTGGATCGCAACCGCGTGCGCCGCCTCACGCGCGAGTGCTATCGTCTGCGCAAAGACTCCATATACAGCTTCCTGCAGGAGCACAATGTCAGCATCGTTTTTTCGATGGTGTATATCCACAACGAGATAATGCCCTTCGAGCAGCTCGGCAACAAAATGGACAAGCTGCTGGCGGCCCTCGAGAACGATATAAAGGCTACGCTATGAAGTTCAAGCCTCTCTCGTGGCTCATGCTGGGGCTTATAGCTTTCTACCGCACCTGTATCTCGCCCCTCACGCCTCCCGCCTGCCGCTACACTCCCACCTGCTCGCAGTATGCACAGGAAGCAATAAAGAAGTACGGTCCCTTCAAGGGTGGTTGGCTGGCACTGAAACGCATCCTGCGCTGCCATCCCTGGGGTGGCTCGGGATACGACCCTGTGCCGTAGTAATCAAAGGATATTCAGTATTTCGGCGAAATCGCCGACGAGATAGTCGGCCCCCGCAGCGCGGAGGTCGGCGGCACACTGGTTGCCGTAGGTGACGCCGCAGGTACGGCAGCCAGCATTGCGACCCATCATGATGTCGTAGCTGGCATCGCCGACAACGAGGGCCTCCCCGGCGTGGACGCCAAGCTGCTTAAGGATGAGCAGCACGGGTTCGGGGTGCGGCTTGTGGTGCTCAACGTCGTTGGCGCTGACAATCATATTCACATAATCCTCCAACTGAAAGGTGCGCACAAAACCGTCGAGCGTGGGTCGTCCGCGACTGCTGCAGATGGCCAGCTGCAAACTTCGTGAATGCATCTCGGTGAGGGTCTCAAGGACGTGCGGGAAGAGGGTGACTACGCCTGGATGGTTGTCTTCGTCGAAGATGCGGCGGTAGACCTCGGCACACCGCTCGGCGGTGGCGTCGTCGACCGACGACAGGCGGACAAAGCATTCCTTTAGTGGCAGCCCGATGATAGAGCGGCATTCGGCATCGGTGCGCGGGGGCAGGCCGAGTTCCGCGAGGGTGCGGTGCAGGGTGCTGACGATAAGCGGCTGGGTGTCGGCCAGCGTACCGTCGAAGTCTAGGATGACGAGCCGTGTCACTTCTTTGCGGCGAGGTATTGTTCGAGCAGGCGCTGGACGTACTTGCCAAAAACGTCGAACTCGATGTTCACCACCGTGCCGGGCTTGAAATTATGGAAGTTGGTAACCTTGTAGGTATAGGGGATGATTGCCACGCTGAACATACCAGGCTCGCTGTCCACCACCGTCAGACTCACGCCGTTGATGCTTATCGAGCCTTTGGGGACGGTGATGCTGGGGGCGTTCTTCTGGTCGTACTCGAAGTAGAAGCGCCAGCTGCCGTTGTCGTCGACCACCTTGGTGCAGGTGGCTGTCTGGTCGACATGGCCCTGAACGATATGTCCGTCGAAGCGGCCGTCCATACGCATCGAGCGCTCCACGTTGACCTCAGTGCCCACCTGCCAGGTGCCGAGGTTGGTCTTGAGCATCGTCTCGTCCATAGCGGTGACGACGTACTGCTTCTTCTCTTTGTCGACTTTCACCACCGTCAGGCAGCAGCCGTCGTGCGCCATGCTCTGGTCGATGGCAAGCTCGTCGCCGAACGGCACCTCGAGGGTGAAGTGGTAGTTGGTGTTCTCTTTCTCTATCTTGACGACCCGTGCAGTCGTCTCTATAATTCCCGTAAACATAATATTTTGGAGTTTTTAGCTGTTAGTTTTAAACTGTAAGTGGGGCGGTGGCCACTTAAAACTCACAGCTTACAGCTTAATACTTATTCAAACTATTTCAGGTGGTCTTCGTAGTACTGGAACATCTTGTAGTATAGGTGATTGCGCTCGCGACCACGGACGTTGTGCTCGTGGTGGGGGTACATGAAATAGTCCACCTGCTTGAGGTTGTTGATGCAACGCTCGATGAACTCGGTGCTGTGCTGCGGAACAACGGTATTGTCTTCGGCGCCCTGGATAACTAGCAGGCGGCCTTCGAGGTTCTTGGCTTTGCCAAGCAGGCTGGCCTTCTCGTAGCCCTCGGGGTTCTCCTGCGGGGTGTCCATATAGCGCTCGCCGTACATGATTTCGTACCATTTCCAGTCGATGACGGGGCCACCGGCGCAGCCCACCTTGAACACCTCGGGGTGTGCCAGTTTCATGGTGATGGTCATGAAGCCACCGAAGCTCCAACCCTCAACGCCCATGCGGTTTTCATCCACGTAAGGCAGGCTCTTGAGGAACTTGACGCCCTCCATCTGGTCGGCCATCTCAATCTCGCCGAGGCGGCGGTGCGTGCAGCTCTCGAACTCGAAGCCACGGTTGTCGGTGCCGCGGTTGTCGACGGTGAAGACCACATAGCCCTGCTGGGCGAGGAAGAGGAAGTAGAGGTTGCCGCCGCCCAGCCAACTGTCGGTGACCAGCTGCGAGTGCGGGCCGCCATAGACATACACCAGCGTGGGATATTTCTTGCCCTTCTCCATATTGGGAGGAGTGATGAGACGGTAGTAAAGGTCGGTCTTGCCGTCGGCAGCCTTGATGGTGCCGAGCTTCACCTCAGGCATAGCATAGTCCTTCATGGGGTTCTCGGCGGTGTAGAAGGTATGGATGACGTTCTTGTGCTTGAGGTCGCGCAAGTCGGCACGAGCCGGCACATCGACACTGCTCCACACATCGACCCACATCGTACCGTTCTCGTTGAGGGCAATACTGTGGGTACCATGCAGGCCGTTCTCCTGCATGGTGAGGCATTCCATAGTGCCATTCTTCAGGTTCACGCGGTAGGCGTCGCGGCCGGCGAGGTTGTCCTTGTTGGCATAGATAAAGATATTCTCGCCTTTCTTGTCAAACTGGATGAAGCCCTCGACCTCGTATTCGCCCTTTGTAACCTGCTTCACGAGGGTGCCGTCGAGGTTATAAAGATACAGGTGCTTGTAGCCATCGCGCATGGAAAACCAGAGGAACTGGTCGCCCTTGGGGGTGAAGATCATGGGGTCGCAAGGCTCAACATAGCGGGGGTTCGTCTCCTCAAAGAGCACCTTCATAAAGTTGCCCGTGGCCGCGTCGTATTGCTCGAGCCACATGTGGTTCTGCTCGCGATTGATTTTGGCGATGAAGAGATACTTCTCGTCGGGACTCCAAGCGATATTGGTGAGGTACATCTCGCGTTCATGCACCGTGGTGTCGCGGCAGGTGTTGAGGTACACCAGTTTCTTGGCAGCGCAGTCCCATACGCCGACGGTCACCTCGTGGCTCTTCATGCCGGCCATGGGGTACTTGATAGGCATGGGTTCGGTCTCGCGAGCTTTGGTATTCACCAGCGGATAGTCCTGCACCATACTCTGGTCCATGCGGTAGAAGGCCAGGCGGCTGCCCTTGGGCGACCAGAAGAGTCCGCCGTCGATGCCGAACTCGTTGCGGTGGACGCTCTCGCCGAGGACGATGTTATATCCGTCGCCGCGCTCCACGAGTGTGCTGTCGACATAGAGGTTGCCCTCCTTCAGTTCTACGCGTTCCTCGAGCTTGGGGTTGTTGTTCTTCGGCTTGCGCCACTCCTGCTGCTCGTCGGTGAGTTTGAACTCCTTCTTGCCGTCGAAGGCATAGAAGCCCTTGTCCTCGCCGCCCTTGTAGTAGGTGACGGTCTTGCCGTCGGGCGCGAAGATGAAGCTCATCATCTCGCGCTGCGGATAGAGGCTGCGGTCCATCAGCTGGTCCCACTGCAGGAGCTTCTCCTGCGCCATCATCGTCGCGGCGCACAGCACCGCCGCCAATGTCAGTAAAATCTTTCTCATATCTCTGTATATCTTTTTTCTTTTTCTCCTGCTCGCTGCGCTGGCTCCACAAGGTCGCCGACCGCAGTTCGCGAAATCTATAAATCTTATAGATTAATTCCGCCTTCGGCGGGAAGCTACGCAGTCACAATGATATTCTTCTCATTCCCTTTTTGAAGTCATATTCACCAAAGTTGATAAGGAGACCAACATCTTTGTTCAGTAACTTCAAGTATGTACGGAGTTGTTTGTAATATATGGGCTTGAATTCCTCAACGGATTTCAATTCCACAATCAACTCATCCTCGACCAATATATCTATTCTTAGCTCATCTCCAACAACAGCACCTTTGTAAACTATCGGCACAGGGAGTTGTGTTTGTACATCCATACCCCTTAGTTCCAACTCCCGTACAAGGGCCTTTTCGTATACCGACTCAAGAAGACCTGGTCCGAAATAATTGTATACTTCCATCGCGGCACCGCGCACCTCAAATATCAAATCTTCAATATCTATCATTATCCGCGAAGCGAAATAATTTATAAGATTTATAGATTTCTGCCGCGCCAGCGGCTAGGGGCATTTAGTAGTTGCGCCAGTTGCGGAAGCGCAGGTTGAAGACGCCGAAGAAAGCCTCCTTGAAGATCTTCATGCTCATCTTGCTGACGCCCAGCACGCGGTCGGTGAAGATGATGGGCACCTCGTAGACCTTGAAGCCCAGGCGCGTGGCGGTGTACTTCATCTCTATCTGGAAGGCGTAGCCGACAAACTTAACTTTGTCGAACTTCATCTTCTCGAGCACACGGCGGCTCCAGCAGACGAAGCCCGCGGTGGCGTCGCACACTCTCATGCCGGTGACGATGCGCACATACTTCGAGGCGAAATAGCTCATCATCAAGCGGCCCATGGGCCAGTTGACAACACTGATCTTGCCGTCGACATAGCGGCTACCCACCACCACGTCGCCCTTGCCCGTCGAGCAGGCGTCGTAGAGGCGTATGAGGTCGTCGGGGTTGTGGCTGAAGTCGGCGTCCATCTCAATCATGTAGTCGTAACCGTGCTCGTTGCCCCAGCGCATACCCTCTAGGTATGCGGTGCCGAGACCCAGCTTGCCTTTGCGCTCCACGATGAACAGGCGGTTGGGAAACTCCTGCATCAACCGTTTCACGATGTCGGCGGTGCCGTCGGGCGAGTTGTCCTCTATGATGAGCATATCGAACTCCTTGGGGAGCGAAAAGACCTTGCGGATGATGGCTTCGATGTTCTCTTTCTCGTTGTAGGTGGGGGTTATAACCAGTGTGTCTGACATATCAAAACGCTATTAATTGCGGTGCAAAGATACGACTTTTTTCCGACATACAAAAAATTATACAATAAAAAGGTCTTGCGGCCGTTATTTATCAAGTTAATTTGAGGATAGCGGCATGAAGCATATTTTTGTGGTCAACCCCATGGCCGGAGGGCACGACAGCAGCGATGAGATAGCCAATGCGTTAGTCAATATTCAGGCAGACATAGAGATTTACCGCACCCGCGGCACCCGCGACGCTACGCGCTTCGTCGCCGAGCGTCTGCGCGACGCCAGCGAGCCATTGCGCTTCTACTCCTGCGGCGGCGACGGCACCCTCAACGAGGTCGTCTCCGGCATCATGAAAGGTGAAAGGTTAAAGGTGAAAACTGAAAGGTGTGCCGATGAAAATTCTCACCTCTCACCTCTCACCTCTCACCTTGTGGAAGTCGCCTGCTTCCCCTGTGGCAGTGGCGACGACTTCGTGCGCTACTGGCCCGAATCCGATTTCCGCAATATCCAAGCGCTGGTCAACGGCACTGCGGTGCCTGTCGACGTGATGCGCCTGGGCGACCGCTATTGCGTGAATACCCTCAACTACGGCTTCGAGGCCGCCGTGTGCCACACTATGGCCGAAGTGCGGCGCGTGCCACTCCTCGGCGGCAGCATGGCCTACACCACAGGCATCGTGGCGAGCCTCGCCACAGGGCGCCACAACCGTTGCCGTGTGACCGTCGACGGCGAGCTGTGGCTCGACGGCGAGGTGCTGCTCCTCTCGGTGGCCAACGGCCAGTATGCCGGTGGCGGCTACCACTGCGCCCCGCGCGCCAAGAACGACGACGGACAGCTCGAGGTGATGGCCGTCAAGCCCATGTCCATCCCCCGTTTTGCCAAACTGATAAAATACTACAAGAACGGCGAGCTGCTCGACCGCGAGGAGTTGCGCTCTCTGGTGAGCTACCGCCGCGGAAGCCACATAGAGATTGACCCACTCGCCGACTCCTACGTCGCCACCGACGGCGAGATAGTCCCCGGCCGCCGCTTCGACGTCGAATGCCTCCACCACGCCGTAAATTTTGTGGTACCAAAATTTAGGAGTTAAGAAGTTAAGGAGTTAAAGAAGTTAAGACAATAGCTATAATACACCAGATATGACTTTTAGTTTTGAGAACTTGATTGTATGGCAGAAAGCACATAAATTTGTATTGCTTGTGTATCAAAGTACGCGCAATTTCCCACCGGACGAGAAGTTTGGTCTTACCTCACAATTCAGACGGGCAGCATCATCAATAACAGCCAATATAGCAGAGGGCTACAAAAAACTGTCAAAACCGGACAAGCTACGCTTCTTCAATATAGCACAGGGAAGCCTTGAGGAATGTCGCAACTACATTATCCTATCACACGATTTACATTATATTGACGACACCACAACCGAAGAAATGCGTTACTCAATAGAAGAGGCCAGCAAATTGCTCAACGCATACTGCAATTCCGTTGCAGAAAACAAAGCCGTTTGCGATACAGAACATTTGTCTTAACTCCTTAACTTCTTAACTCCTTAACTCCTCAAAAGATCATGGAAAGTCTCCCCTCAATATTCATGGACCTGGCGCTGATTCTCGTCACCGCTGGCGTAATCACCGTCATCTTCAAGTGGCTCAAGCAGCCCCTCGTGCTCGGCTACATCCTCGCGGGCTTCTTCATAGGCCCCTACTTCAAGTGGTTCCCTGTAATCACCGACCCCTCCAACGTGCACGTGTGGAGCGACATCGGCATCGTCTTCCTCATGTTCGCCCTCGGCCTCGAGTTCAGCATCAAGAAGCTCAAGAAAGTGGGCGCCACGGGAGCCATCACAGCCTTCACCGAGCTGGCCATCATGTTCCTCATCGGCAACACCGTGGGCCACCTCATAGGCTTCTCCTCCATGGACTGCATCTTCCTCGGCTGCATGATGAGCATCTCGTCGACGGCCATCATCATCAAGAGTTTCGACGACCTCAAGCTCAAGCAGCAGAAATACACCTCCACCGTCACCGCCGTCCTCGTCGTCGAGGACCTCATCGCCGTCCTCCTCCTCGTGGTGCTCTCCACCATCTCCGTCAGCCGCACTTTCGACGGCGGCCAGCTGGCCATGAGTATGGTGAAGTTGGTCTTCTTCCTCATCGTCTGGTTCGTCTTCGGCATCTACCTCATACCTACCTTCCTGCGCTGGATGCGCAAATACATGACCGAGGAGACGCTGCTCCTTGTGGCCGTAGGCCTCTGCTTCGCTATGGTGGTGCTCGCCGCCAAGGCGGGTTTCTCCACAGCCCTCGGTGCCTTCGTTATGGGTGCCATCCTCGCCGAGACCATCGAGGCCGACGTCATCCACCGCCTCATCACCCCCCTGAAGAACCTCTTCAGCGCCGTCTTCTTCGTCTCCGTGGGTATGCTCATCCAGCCCGCCGTCCTCGGCCAGCACTGGCTCACGGTGCTCATCATCGCCGCCAGCATCATCATCTTCAAGTCGCTGGCCGCCACCACAGGTGTACTCCTCAGCGGCAAACCCCTCAAGACCGCTGTGCAGAGCGGCTTCTGCTTCTGCCAGATCGGTGAGTTCTCCTTCATCATCGCGGGCTTGGGATTGAGTTACGGCGTCATCGACTCCAACCTCTACCCCATCATCGTCTCCGTCTCCATCCTCACCACCTTCGTCACCCCCTACATGATCAAGGGCGCCACGCCCTTCTATAACTGGCTCGAGCCGCGCCTCTCCGACAAGGTCAAGAAACACCTCGTCCACTATAGCGAGCACGCCCTCGGCGACGACACCGACCGTGCCGCCCTGCCGCTCTTCATCCGCAAGCAGCTCACCGGCATCCTGCTCCACAGCGTCATCCTCGCCGCCATTGTGCTCCTCTCGCTGGGCCTGCTGCGTCCTTTCCTCGACCGCATCTTCGGCGATATAGGCATTCCGCAGATATGGAGCCGCCTCATAGGCCTCGCCGGCACGCTGGTCCTCATGGCCCCCTTCCTCTGGGCCGTGTCCGTCAAGAACGTCAGCCGCAAGAAAATCCGCGAGCTCTTCGACACCTACCGCTTCTCCCAGGCCGTCATCATACCCCTCTTTGTGCTGCGCTACTTCGTGGCCCTCTTCGCCGTGGGCGCTGTCATCGCCGGCTATGTCGACGTCGCCGTGGGCTTCCTCCTCGTCCTCGCCATCATCGTCGTCGCCGTGGTCCTCTTCTCACGCCGCGCCGACGGCTTCTACAGCCGCATCGAGGAGAGCTTCACCAAGAACTTCAACTCGCGTCAGGCACAGGCCTCCTTCCATATCCCCAAGGGCATGGAGAACGAGTTCGCCATGGAACGCCTGCGCCTCACCCCCAGTTCGCCCTTGGCGGGCAAGACCCTCGCCGAGAACCAGGTGCGAGAACGCTATGGCGCCAATATCGTCACCATCGAGCGCGGCGAGAAGATCATCGACATGCCCGGCAAAGACCAGATACTCATGCCCGCCGACGTGCTCACCGTCATAGGCACCGAAGACCAGGTCAGCGCCATCCGCGCTGACATCGAGAAAGAAGCCGACATGCTTGTCCACGACCATTCCGACCACGAGATGCACATGTACCGCTATCATGTCGAGGCCGGCGGCCCCCTCTGCGGACTGCCTATCGGCACCTCGGCCCTCGCCGTCAAGCACCATGCTATGGTCATCGCCATCGAGCGCGGCGGCCAGCGCATCGTCAACCCCGACCGCCACACCGTCTTCCAGCACGACGACCTCCTCTGGTTCGTCTCCCCCGACGAACTCACCCTCACCGGCTTCGAAAAGAAGATGGTGGAGATTTAGGCCAAAATATATGGCATCTTCCTTACCGCTTTGGACTTGGTCTTGTTCAGCAGGTCGGCATATACTTTGGTGGTGTTGATGTCAGAGTGGCACATGAGTTGCTGAACGGTGTAGATGGGGACATCTTTTGTCAACAACAACACGCAAAAAGTATGTCGTGCGCTATGGAACGATACGGGTTTCTGATGTAATGCTTTTCCGAGACTGTGTTGTGGGAATATGACTAATCCATCCGGGTATATAATCTCTTAATATTGCAATGTCATGTTGAAGATTCTTTTCCAATTCATCTTCGGCATGATTATTTAGTATGCATTCTTGGTTTAAAATAGTACTTTTAATTCTTTTCCCATTAGAATACAATATTAACAAATCCCAACCATCTTTATCAAAACATTCAAAATGTTGAAGATTATTTATACACATTATTGAGGACGTGTCTATAATAATGTATCGTTTTTTATAGTAGGGCATTATCTTATAAGCTATAATGGAGTCTCCTTTATGGTACCATAAAATATGGGGAGAAACTTTGCTTGATTCGTGTACGGTCGCATTGAACCAAATAGTATAAATTGTATCTCTTTTTAACCTTTCAACAAGACGCAATTCCTTTTTTTGCATCTTTGAAAAAATAATCCCGTCATATATATCCGACCACCATTCGCACTGTGCTCCTAAATGGTTGTACGTCAAGAATAAAAACAAAGATATCAATATACTTTTTTTCATAACCACTAATTTATTGTTGACGACTCATTCTTTGAAAATCGGTCATGTCAATTGTGTGACGCTTGCCTAGTCCGCTTAGAAATGATACCTTATTGTCTTGGGCACCCACAACAAACCATGTGGAATTTTTCATATCTCTGTTATGTGTTTGATCAAAAACTGCGTCCAAATCTGCCGCAGATGGTTTTGAAGATGTCGGTTGAACATGCCATACAAATTCTACATCAGCGGGATTGCCTCCTATTGGTTTTCCGTTTTTTACAAAAGGTTTAATTGACCATCTTCTTGTGCCATTTTCCTCACTTCTCATGGGTTCTCCTGGATCCCATATTATTGCATTCCGGGCACCTCTTATCGCATGTGCTCCAAATTCAACTTGAGAATCTGGGCTATCTCCGCTCTGTTTGACCATTTCAATTGTCGCTTGAACATCTTTTGCGATTTCACCTGTCGGTACGCTAAAAACATTTTCAGAGGGCATTAATGAGCCAGAATATGTTCGTCCACGTATATGGGAGAATAGAACACTTATTTTTTTACCTCCTGTTACGAAATATGCTTTACCATTTGTTTGTCCATCATCACCAATCTTTCGAAGATTGAACCAAATCATTCCATAAATTGGATCTTTTCCATCTGGATCAACCAACTTTATTGGATTCCAGGCACAGTAGGCATACGGCGAAATACTGGGGTACTTATCGGCCATGGGGTCGACGCTCAGCCAGCTGGTCAAAAGTTCGCTCCAATAGTACCTCGCCCCGTAGTAATGGAAGCCGCTCTCATAGTCCTTCTCTTTCCCGTTGGAATCTGGGCGAGTGAGACACATTTTCGAAATGATGTCAAGCGAGATTGTTGTATGTATTTTTTGCGCAATAAGTACTGCCTTTCATTTTAATTTTTTAGACTTTTCTTCGTGTTGGATTTTGATATATGTGAAACTAATCTGGAAATTTTTCAAACCCGTCATTCTTATATTTATCTTCGGTTTCATATCTGAAGTCTCCACCCCAGATATAATAGATACAGGCATCTGTTTTAAGGGGGGCTAACGCTGTTGGATTAGTGCTAAACCATACAATAAATAGCGTGTCTTGAATGTCTTTGTATAAAAAATAAGGTTGGTCTGAATGTGCAGTTTCTTTTTCATTATACAATGCCTCAACTTTCATTGACGGAGATTCAGAAATAACAGCAATGTCATAGTTTGTTTTCAAGTAAATAATAGTATACCCCCCAGTATCATTTCTAACAGACACAATCCTTCTCTCTCCTAAAACTCGGTTGCATGATAGAAAAAAGCAGAACATCGGTATTGCGATAAAGAATAGCCACTTACCTTTTCTCATTGTTGATATTATTAATGAAATTAAAACATCAATGGTCTAACGATTGGGAATTGAAGGTTCTTTCTTCCGTTTTGAAATCCAGCGTCAATTCTGCGGCCAGCATATGGTATTTCACCCTTGTATTTATTAGTTACGGCTGAACCATTTTGTGAAGAATGAAGTGCACCTGCCATAAACATATAAACATCTCTCGATACAGGTATACCTAAAATAGTTGTTCCAGAGGCTCCATTCATTCCAGCCAGGTAATTTCCTGCACTCTCAGCACTCGCATACTTGCCATTTAATAGTTTTCCAGTATGGGTCCCATCTGGTGCAAGCGTTCGGTTATTTTTTATATCAAATCTTCCATTAGGTAACGACAATAATGCTGTAGCCTCTAAACCAAGTAGGCGGCTCTGCTTATTATAGTCATCAATAATACCATCCCAAGTTTCCCCAAAGCGAATACGGCCCATGGCTTCTTGTGGTGTTCCTGTTTGACTATTGTGCGACATGAATTCATCCCAATACGCAGTTTCTCCCATTAATTGGCCTCCTGCCGATGTATTTGATGAACTATATTTATCCTGAAGCTCTTTTTTTGTATATTCTCTATCACCATTATGTTTAAAAACTCTGTTGTCACCATCATTATATACTTTAATTACGTTACCATCTTCGTCCGTATGGGTAGAAATATCGTTGCCGTCAGGATCCACCAACTTTACGGGATTCAACGCACAATAAGCATACGGACTTATTGACGGGTACTTATCAATCATCGGGTCGACGCTCAACCAGCCGGTGAGGAGTTCGCTCCAATAGTACCTCGCACCGTAGTAGTGGAAGCCTGATTCATAGTCCTTCTCTTTCCCGTTGAAAGAGTATGAGGCTGAAATGGTGTAATTGTCATGTGTATGAGCATCTTCCGAACAATACGCGACATGTTTTTTTTGCTTAAAAGTATCAAAAAGAACATCTTTTTTCATCATATGCCCTAATGAAAAAATATTGTTCAGGTATGTCGACAATAGTTCCACGACCATTGTTTTAGTTTTGCAAAAGTACGATTTTTTTTTGAATGCAGAAAATACAATCAAATATTAACTTGTGAATGTCGGCAGTTTCCTCACGGCTTTGGCCTTGGTTTTGTTGAGTAAATCTGCATAGATGTTAGTGGAATTTATGTCGGAGTGGCACATCAACTGCTGCACAGTGTAAATTGGAACGTCTTTTGTCAATAATAATACACAGAAGGTGTGGCGGGCACTGTGGAAGGAGACGGGTTTCTGTACTCTGGCTTCTTTACACCACTTCTTAAGCACAGTGTTTGTGCGTTGGTTCGTTTCTTCCATAAATACATGCTCACCTCTGCGTTTTAAGCTTCGTAATAAGGATTCTGCTTCTGCGCATAATGGAATTTTTTCGTATGTGTCGGTCTTCTGTTGGTGGAACTCCAGTTGCAGATGCTTGCCGCTGCGCTTCACATCCTTCCACCGCAATCCTTGCACATCGCCGTAGCGAAGTCCAGTCATACAAGAAAACAGGAACATGTTTTGTATGTTGTTGTACTTGTCAGACAATTTGTGTTTGGTTAGTTTCTTCAGTTCCGTCTCTGACAGAAAACACCGCTTCTCCTGTTCCCGTTTTGGGCGTTTCACCCGTTGCAGTATGCGGTCGTCAAATAGTTCGTTCTTATAAGCATCATGCAATACACAAGCCACCTTCTGAAAATACAGGCGTACTGTACCTGGAGTCATGTCTTGGGATTGTAGATAATTGACAAATCCTTGCAGGTAGGAAGTCGTTATCTTGTCAAGGGGACAATCTCCATATTTCGAAAGATGACTGCTCATATGCATGTATGAGTTTTTGGTCTTTTCTTTAAGATTACTATTCTCTACATATTTGTAAACGTAATCCAACAAACTGATCATCGAGAGTTCTTTAGCTTCACCACTGCCTAAATCTGCTGTGAACTCATATCGATTATCTTCAGATTCGCAATTGGCAGCGATGGTAATATGTAATTCACCACTAGGAAGGTATCGTATGGATGATACCGAAAAATGATAATTTGAGTTGATTTTAATAATCATAGTTCTGAACGTTTAAAATGATGATATTTTTTGTTTCATGATGCAATAGTAAGTTTTTTTTGCAAAGTTATCATTTTTTTTGTAACTTTGCAATAATGACAATAATTGTTTCAATATGCGTAATGTATTAATAATCTTTGTTTTGTCAGTCTGCATGGTAACGGGTGTATTGGGGCAAACTCCTATATCACCGAAAATCCACCTTGAAGTCTCGGATACAATGGTATTTAATATGGCAAATAATAGCTCTTTTATTATACCGGCAAATCTGCACCGTATCACAAACTTCAACCATTCGGTGAATCTTAAAGACAGTTCTCTTGTTTTTGTTTTAGACAGTCTCCGAACAGATAGTATTGCATCCATCATCACAGTTTATGAAACTGACGAAGATAGCATTGTCGGCTTATGGCAAATAGGTGCAGATGCAAACCGGTCTTTATGGCTCAACTCACAACGTGTAAGTTATGAAAAATACTCACTCAAATATCGCAATACTACAGAACATGGTGTAGTAATACATTCCATGCAGTATAAATATCCTGCCACAGACAGCACATACAATGGTCATGATACCATATATATAGGTCATGAAGGAGTGAATAACGGAGAAAAAAACTTTTGTGAATTACTGTATTTCCCATATCGGCTAAATCACCAATACCTGCAACAAATTGAATCATCACTTGCAATACGCTACGGCGCATTGCTCCACGGGCCATACATTAACAGTAATATTGACACTCTATGGAATACGATTGGCATAGACAGTCTTTATAGCTTTGGAGTATGCGGCATTGGTCGCGATGACAGCATGTCTCTTATTCAACCTCGCAGCATTATCCGAAATGACATCCTTGCCATCGAAACATCAGGTCAATTATCCGACCTTGAGTACGTCATGCTTGGATGCGACAGTAGTGCTCTTGAACTCGGCGATGAAATCATCATTGACGACACTATTCACCATGTAGCTTTATCTCGCCATTGGAAATTACGGGCACATGGCAACTTTACTTCTACATCCGTCAACCTCACAGCCAATATTCCACTGCCATCAGAGGCTGTACGTATGATGCTTGCCTCATCCCAAGGTACATACATCCTCTCTCCAACGGGAAATCTTAAGTTTGACAGCATTATTATTACCCCTAACGAGGACTATTATATAACACTCCTTATCGACACAACAGCCATGTCCTCAGATGCAACAAAAGGTGGCAAGGGACAGCACAGCGATAGTGCGGCAGACCTACTTCTGTCAAATAGCGACGAGCACCACACATTGAACTTACAACTCTCGCCTAATCCCTCCACGGGTTCTTATTCGGTTTACATCGAACTTGACGATGATGATATTGTCAACGTTCAAGTTGTTGATGCTTGGGGTAGAATTGTTGATCAGTATACTACACCCAAATCACTTTCACAATACATATATAACGGTCATCTAAATATTGACGGTACTTACTATGTCACCGTCAGTTGCAACGGCCAACAAAAAACCATGAAACTAATAGTTGTCCGATAAGTCCAATTAATTTAAGTATACCATGAAACAAAGCGTATATATCATTTTTTATTTACTTCTGATATCGTACTTATTTGCAGGTTGTCTCCGGCATTCCGAGCAGCAAGCCCAACAAGTTGCGACAAATCCCGTTAAAAGTACGGAAGTATGTAAGGAGTTGCCAGTCTCAGCATCAAACAATACCTGTTTGCCGCTCACAGACACCGCTTACAAACCAAAAACACTCATGGGTAGCGTAATTGGAAGCAAACATGTTTCCACAGACGCACATGTTACAATCTCGGCTGGAGATGTAACGCTTCTTATTGACAGCGGTGCTGTGAGCAATGAAGTGGAAATTTCCATTATAGCCACTACAGAGGATAATTCTGGCCGAATACCAGAGAACCTCACAAATCTCACTGCCGACGGTGCTGTTTATCGAATGCTCCCTGACGGACAACAATTCGACCGTGATATTACAATTGCCATGCGTTATGACAGCACAGCACTACCATACGGCTACACTGCCGACGACATCTATACATTTTTCTATAATGAGCAACGTCACATGTGGCAACAAGTAGAACGCGATAGTGTTGACACCAGGAACCAGATTGTATACTCACGTACCAATCATTTCACAGACTATATAAACGGCGTTCTTAAAGTACCGGAGAACAGCGATGCGATGGCATACACCCCCACCAGCATCAAAGACCTTAAGGCTGCCGACCCAATGGAGGGCATAACCTTAATAGCGCCGCCAGAAGCCAACAATATGGGAACCGCCAACCTCACTTACCCACTCACCATTCCTGCTGGCCGTCATGGTATGCAACCTCAGCTTGCAGTCTCATATAATAGTGCGGGGGGGAGTGGTATACTTGGGCTAGGTTGGAGCCTGCCGATTAGCGAAATTAGCGTGGACACACGTCGCGGTGTGCCGTGGTATAGTGACACATTGGAATCTGAGACATATACGCTAGATGGAGAAGTGCTTGTTACAGCCTATACAGACTCAAACCACCTCATTCATCTTAGTAAACCAGCATACTCCACTCCGTGGAAGCCACGCAGCAATGCTGACACCATGCGTTTCTACCCACGTGTCGAAGGTGCTTTTCGCAAGATTGAACGTATTGGCACAACTACAGACAGTTACTATTGGGTCGTAACAGACAAGAGCGGCGTAAAGTTTTTTTATGGTGAGACATCCGCTGCATGCCTCGTGGATGATAATGGCAATATTGCCAAATGGTGCCTAGAACGAGTACAAGACACATATGGCAACGAGATTCGCTATACTTATTTTCAACGTAACTATGGTGTCCCGCGAAGCGGCAATACGGGCAGGCAGATTCTGTTACAGCGTATCAATTACACCGCCTATGGATTATCCCCAATGGAATCAGGTAAATATAATGTTCGCTTCATTTATGCAGACGGTGACAAGATTGATGCCGTCACATCGGCACGTTTTGGCTTTCTGGAGGCCGATGCTGCGCTGCTTGACCATATTATAGTGGATTACGATAATTCACCCATCAAGTACTATGTCTTTGGCTACAAATACGGTGCTTTTGGGAAGACTCTGTTGTGTAATATCATCGAGGCCTCCTCAGATGTGTTTTTTTCACAATGCTCTAATTGTGACGGTGAACCCTACAGTGGGTTCTCTATTTTCCAAGAACCCAGAATTGAATTTTGCGGCGATACTGGTTTATTTGACAGCATTAATCAAGCCAGGTGGGAACGTCAGTACGACACCAATTCATACATATACCCTGATGCAATCTCATTCTTTGACTCATGCATTCTAGACACGAATAAATACTTCGACCATCGTGTTGATAGCGGTATTTCTAACTCTCCTGTATTTTCACGCGATGTTTACGAACGTTGCACTGAAATGAATACTACCTGCGTCCATCCTGCATATACAGAACACCGCTTCACTTATTCTGATGTGCCCACTGACATGCTCTCGGATCCGACGTATATTACCAATGCCGACAAAACTATTGATAAAATTCATGGTCCACTTTTCGTAGTAAATGGAAATGCAGGGCTTATCGAAGGTTCTGGTACACGTTCGTGGAATGTTGGAGGCGGTGTGGCTGCAGGTTTTGGCTGGGAAACGTGGATAAAATCTGCAAGTTTGGGTGGTAGCTACTTGTATTCCAGCAGCGAATCCGAAGGTCTCGTCTCTCTTATAGACCTAAACGGAGATGGCTTTTCTGACAAAATATACAAGCGTGGCGATGACGTGTATTTTCGCTTACGTGACATTTCCAATCAAAAACACTTCTTAGAGGAACATCGTATTGCAGGCATCTCGGATTTTCTTAATAGCACCAGTACCAACAATTCTTGGGGCATAGAAGGAAATGTTGGAGCAGACAGCGCAGGCGGCGTCTGCTTTGGGCTCAACTGGTCCTACGGTAATAGTGCCACAACCACCTATTTCAGCGATATGGATGGTGATGGTCTTCCTGACATAGTCAGCAAAGGACATGTATTATATAATCGCATAAATGAAAATCACGGCGATAGTGTTTTTATTCTTCGAAGACCAGGAGTGGAATATGTTGTTCTTTCTTCCTGTGGTTATTATGATACTGTATATGTTGGTGAACCTGTCGATGAACAGCTATTTTCCAATTACATTGACTCTGTTTATTGTGATACAATATATAAGGAGGGAATAGATAGTACTATTATCGAAATTAATTGTATACCATATACAGCACCACATCCATATGAGCCCAACCTTGAGAATGTGCGTTTCTGGTGTCCTCCACAAACAGGATATGTGCACATCACCGATTCTGCCCGTATGTATCCATATACTATCGAACCTAGCGATGGTGTACGTCTGATTGTGCAATACAATAATGAAATTGTAAACTCCGACACATTGCTACCCAATGTTGACACATCCTTTACTGACACAATCATCTACGTGACAGAGGGCAAAAACATTTATTTCCGAGCGCTCTCTATGGGTACTCGTACGTCAGACCGACTGATGTGGAACCCAACAATAGCTTACTGTAATGGCCCCAACGACACCACTACATCATATTACACTAACAGTGTAGGACAGTATGAGAAAATATTTTCATATGAGAAAGATTTCCTGCTAAGTGGTCTTCAAAAAATAAAAATGCCATTTGATGCTAAAGTGCATATTGAGGCTACCGCCCACGATCGTACTGGTCATTTACCGGCAGCTCCAACCGAACTTGAGGTACTAGTCAATGGTGGCTCTATTCTGCATTTCTTTATAGATGGCACCCCTCATACCGATTCAGTAAATATCCCATTGCACAAGTCGAATTCTATTCAGGTTAGAATTGTTGCTGATGCAGAAATCAACTGGAGTAACATCGATTCCAAATGTCGCATATACCTCACAAAAAACAATGCCACTGATAACGATTCCCTCATTCCCTGTATTGACACTCTTAGTTATGATGACAGCACATTATACTTCTTCGACTACTATCCTCAAATTCAGAAATTAGTCTACAGAGAAACTGATGACCCCAACACGATTTACATGTATGATGATTATGATGTGGAAAAATTTTCAAAGTTTGGAACCATGTACCGTAACTGGGGACAATTTGGATATAAAGCTCCTGCAAACAGCAACACCGAAATTCTTCGGGGGAATCTCCTAAACACAAATGATATCAACAACATACATATGTCCGGACAGTCTGCTTACGATAGTTTAGTAGGAGGCGCCATGTTGAATGTTGATATTACGAATCAAGAATCACCTGCATATATTGGCTCTTTGCCAGCATACAATCCGTTGGCTTCGTCATTCTTTATCATGCAACCTGATTTCAAGCACAAATGTTGGTCAGCTTATAGTGACTATGCCTATATTGAAAGAGGTATGCTCTCCAATCTGCCACATCCCGCCGATGGGAGGACTATAGCACAATTCGACAGTGCCAGATACGAAAGCAGTATGCCTATTTATACAAGAGGGGCAACTGTTGTGAGCAAGGAATCGTATAACAGCAGTTTCGGCATAAGTGGTACCGTTAGCGCCGGCGTGCCAGATTATGGATTAAGCGCCAGTGCCAGTTTGACCATGTCAGAATCCAGACAGACGGCCGATATGCTGGATCTCAATGGCGATGGACTGCCCGATGTAATCTCAGAGATACTTGCACAATACTCACAGCCATTTGGCGGCTTAAGTCGAAGAAAGGGGTTTATCCATAATGGAAATATCTCTGGCGAGTATTCATACGACACCATTCACGGTGGGTCTTATGGAGGTAGTTCCATTAGCATGCTGGCTGAGCCTGCCAACAGCACTCGTCATGCAATCAAGTCTATCAAAAGCACTGTCGGTGCCAACACTGGCGGCACCCGCGGTCACGGCAACAGCAAAACCACTTGGATGGATATTAACGGAGACGGTCTGCCTGACAAAGTATATTGCGATGGTCACCTACTCCATTATTATCAAAATGTCGGCTACGGATTGTTACCCATTTCAACTTTCGCCAATGGCAAGGCTCGTCATTCATGCAGTCGGGGGGGGGCCAGCAGCAATAGCCTTGGCATAAATTTTGAAGGGTTGCTCAAATATGAGAATATACTTAATGTTAGTATAACAGCAGGTCTTGGTCTTTCCGAGTCCGAAAACACCACCGATATACTTATCATCGACCTCAACGGAGACGGCCTACCGGACCGCTTGAAAAAGTATGGCTCTATCTATTTTATACAATTCAATAATGGCAATGGCTTCGGGGAGTCTATTGCATATCTTGTAGTTGCCAAGGATGTTGACAATACATCTTATACCACAGACCTGACTGGAGCTTTTACTGTTGGTGTAACATTAGGTGTCATTCCCTTGAAATTTGAAGTCAACCCCAAGGGAGGCCTCTCTCGCAGCCTTAGCTGCACAGAAGCCCAGTGGGCTGACATGAATGCCGACGGTGTGCCAGACTATATATGGGATGCCGGTAACAATAAGATAGGAGTTCGTTATTCCAACCTTGGGACTGCCAATCGTCTAGTTCAAGTGGCTTTGCCATCAGGCGGACAATACAACATGACGTACACTTTAAACGACGATGGTCCAGAAAGCAATATGCGTCACCATGTGCTGTCATCACTAACAGTAAATGACAACCGTATGCAGACTCCTGACCAGCACCGTACATTTATTTATAAACGTCGTCACTATGACCGCATAGAACGGGATGATTACGGTTATGCCGAGGTTGTTACTGTTGAGGACAGTGCCTCTTTGTCTGACTACAGGCACACTGTACAGCAATTTCATAACAAGGATATTCTATTTCGTGGACTTTGTCATAATACAGCTGTCATCAGTGGAAACACTGGCGACACCCTTAGTGCACAACGACACGAATATCGTTTGTTTGAGATTGTCTCGGGCGACTTGATTGCCGACTCTAAACCTGGATGTTATGGTGACGGATTCCCCGCCATCCTATCCGACAGCACTATTTATTACCATAACAATCATCAACAGATTGTTTCAAGACTTCGATTTGGCTACACCAGTTTTGGAAACATTGATACTGTCTATGTCGACGGAGCGCTCAACGACCCTAACGATGATTATTTAGCCGCCACAACATACGATTCCATTGGAGATCATATTGTATCAGCTGTAATAGATGAGCAAGTCTTATATGGTAATACCGTATTCCGTCATCGCTCGGCTGTTCGCGATGCCACTACCGGAGATATACGAACACTGACATTCAATAATAATGCCAACAGTAATTCTGTATATGACTTCCGTTATGACATATATGGCAATATAGATACAGTCGTATACCCCATGAACCATAACGGCCAACGATTCTTCATAACATATAAATATGACGGAGAGATTCATTCACTTCCCATTGAGACTTCCAATGCCTACGCGCTGACTTCACAAGCCCAATACGATTACCGTTGGCAAAAGCCAACGTGGACAAAGTCGGTAAATGATGCCACGGCAATATATAAATACGATAGTCAAGGCCGTCTAATTTTTATTCATGCTCCATTTGAGTATGATTCACCGCGTTCTACCATTCGCTACGAATATTACAACCAATATCCGCATACAGATAGATATTGGGATACATGTAAATATTGGGCACGTACTCTCAACGACAATAACGGCAGCAATTACATTGCCACTACTACCATCAGCGATGGCCTAGGTCGACCTCGTGTCGTGAAGAAAGTTGCTGACGTGAACGGTCAAACAAAACGTATCATCGGCGGATGGTCTGAATTTGACGCCCTTGGCCGTAAAGTACGCGAGTTCCTTCCAGATATCGAAGACACGTCATCTGCCGACTCCGCCTTCTGTCACCCTCTTTCAACACCATACACACTATTCTCATACGACCGTCTCGATCGTGTAACGAAAACCATATATCCAGACAATACAGTCACAAAGAATCAATATGCATTTGGCGACGATGCCGATGGCATTCTTCGCATGACAACAACAGTAACGGATCAGAACGGCAATGTTTCGCACGTATTCTCCAATGTCCGCGAAAACAATACCACCACCATAGACCCCTGTGGCGCGACAACTGTGTTCCGTTACGACAATATTGGGCAACTTACAAAGACCATAAGCCCCGACGGTGACAGCACGGTGCATGTGTATGATATGTTAGGACGGCGTACGGACCGCATACACCCTTCGGCTGGTCATACTCGATGGGATTATGATGCCGTCGGCAACATGATTGAACAGACGCAAAATAGCGGTGAAGGCATTAGCTATTATTACCACTATTCTCGTCCTATTCACATTGCATATTCCAATAGACCATGGAATAACGTATGGTATGAATATGGCGCCGCAGGTACTGGAAGTCAGGCGGGCCGTCTTATACGTCAGCAAGATGCATCTGGTGTTCAGGCTTTCCATTATGATTGCATGGGGAATGTGGACACTAACTGGCATACATACGTTATGCCGAACAGCCCGCAGACATTCACCCTGAAGACTGCATGGAAGTATGACAGCTGGGGACGCATCGACACTATCGTCTATCCCGACAATGAAAAGGTGGTTTATACTTACGACCATGGAGGTAATCTGCTCCAGATTAACGGCTTCAAGGCAGGAATTAATCCGACAGCATATATTGAGAAAATATACTACGATAAATTCGGGCAACGTACTTATCAGCAAGATGGTAATGGCGTAAGAACATATTATAAATATGACACCCTCAACCGCCGTTTGACATCCATGTACGACAGTTCATTGACAGAAGGTCTTTTACAAAAGAACCACTATGCCTACGATCATGTTGGCAACATAATCTCTATTACGGATAGCGGACGCCATCCCCGAATACAGACCTTTTCATACGATGATTGCTATCGTATCAGTAGTTCCGACGGAACATGGATAAACCATGACACACTTAACTATGCTGCCAGCTATCAGTATTCTGATGCTGGACGTTTAAACTATAAAGAGGTTATTAGTGAAAGAATTAACAACAATGGTATCTACCCTGTCAATTATAAGAATCATTATTCCTACACCTCTCCGGACAATCCTTTCGCTGTAGAGTCTATTCATGACGATTTGGACAATGCCCACGAATTTATTTGGGATGCCAATGGGAATTTATTAACATCACACAGCCAGCATCCAGATTTGCAGCGTAATTTGTGTTGGACTGAGGATAACCGGTTACAGGGTTACACCGAGTATTCTGAGGAAACTGGAGGAATGTCGGCATGGTACAACTATACCGCCAATGGTGAGCGAAACCTAAAACTCACCTCCCCACAGTTAAGGATGCGGCAGAATGCCATAAATAATCGGCATACCCCTACGCTCATATTTCCCACATTATATGCTTCGCCACTTGTTACTCTGAATAGGAGTGGTTATACAAAACATTACTTTGAAGGAGCAAATAGAATTTGCAGCAAAATAGGAGGTGGTTTCGGAAATGTCAATCAGGCTATCACCGAATCCAGGGTTTTGGAAATAGGTGAAGACTACACACAAATGCATGAGGACCAGATCGAAAGTGTTCATCGCACCTTTGAGGATTGCATTGAGGTTAATGCCGAAATAATTGAAGAGGTTGATTTGCATGATGTATTAATGAGGGAACACGC
>JBGUZF010000095.1:0-13662 GCA_045222795.1 Bacteroidales bacterium | reverse complement strand
CCGTGGCTCGACTTCTCGCTGAGCTGCGACTACAAGTACAAGAGCAACTGGCTGGTGACGCTGGATGCCGACCTGTGGTTCGGCCTCAACAGCGACAACCTGCAGGAGCGCAGCGAACGTATGCCCAACGTGTATCTGCCCAACGGCGTAGCCTATTCCTGGGGCGGCACAGACGGATATGTCACCGCCTACAACCGCGGCTTGGCAGCCCGTATCGGCGGCGGGAAGATAATCCCGGTGCTGAAAGGCAACCCCAACTCGGGCCTGCTGCTGAAGCTCAGCGGCGGATGGTTCATGCAGCAGACAGTGTTCCACCAGGAGTACACCGAAGCGCCCGTGCCGCAGATAGTGGGCGACTACAGCCGCCTCTACGACCACCTGCGCAACGGCGCCATACTGACCGAGAGCTTCGGCTTCGTATTCATGAGCAACTACTCCACATACGTCAACATACGCCTCGAGTTCGACATCAGCCAGTGCTTCAGCTGGTCGAGCCGCCCCTACACTATCGACAACGTCATGGGGCTCAACGGCAAGGACAGCAACCGCTACTTCGACCTGCTCTACGGCATGAAGCTGACGTGGATGTTCCCGTTGATGGGCAAGACGACGTATGATTACTACTATTACTAAAACTGCGAGCTGTGAGCTGTAAGCTGTAAGTATTAAGTGGCTACGCAGGTCTTAACTTAAAACAAATGAGACTAATATACAGCATAGGGATTTGGTTTTACGGGTTTGGGGTGCATGTGGCGGCGCTGTTCGGGCACCGCAATGCTCGGCTGATGCTGCGCGGCTGGCACCATTGGGGCAAGGAGCTAAAGAAGCTCGACGAACGCCCTGTAGTGTGGTTCCACGCCGCGAGCCTCGGTGAGTTCGAACAGGCGAGGCCCGTTCTGGAGGCTTACATCGAGAAGCATCCCGAGCACCAGGTGCTGCTCACCTTCTTCTCGCCCTCGGGCTACGAGGTGAGGAAGAACTACGCAAAGGCACAGGCCGTGTGCTACCTGCCGCCCGACTTGCCCATCACGGTGCGCTGCTTCATTGGACGCATAAAGAACCTGAAGGCGGTGTTCTTCGTAAAGTACGAGTTCTGGTTCAACTACCTCGGCGCGCTGCGCCGTAGGGGTATACCGACGTATATCTTCTCCGCCATCTTCCGCCCCGGGCAGTACTTCTTCAAGCCCTGGGGCAGATGGTATCTGCGCCAGTTGAAGGAGTGCTTCCGTCACCTCTTCGTGCAGAACGAGGAGAGCCTGCATCTGCTGAAGTCCCACGGCATAGAGCACTTCAGCATAGCAGGCGACACGCGCTTCGACCGCGTGCACCAGATAGCCGAGGCCGCCGAGCGCAACGAGGTGGTGGAGACTTTCCTGCAAGGCCACGACGGCAAGGTGCTCGTATGCGGCAGCACATGGCCGCCTGATGAAGCGTTGCTTGCAAGGTTAAAGGTGAAAGGTGAAAGGTTAAAGGTAATCCTAGCGCCGCACGTGATAAGCGAGGAGCACCTGCAGCAGATAGAGAAACTGTTCCCCAGTAGCACCAGATATTCTAGTCTCTCTAGTGGCACTAGTAGCACTAGTACGACTAGTCAGGTCCTCATCATCGACAACATAGGGTTGCTGTCGAAGCTCTACCGCTACGCCGATGTGGCGTATATCGGCGGCGGCTTCGGCGTGGGCATCCACAACATACTGGAGGCCGTAACCTTCGGCAAGCCCGTACTCTTCGGTCCCAATTACCACAAGTTCCAAGAGGCCCGCGACATCATTGAGCGCGGAGGCGGCTGGGCTGTGGAGAGTGGAGAGCGGAGAGCGGAGAGCATATTGGAACGGCTGCTCGGGGATGAGGAGTTCTACAGGAAAGCCTCGCAGGCCTGCACCGACTATATGAACGCCAACCTCGGAAGCACAGAAATAATTTTAAAGGGAGTTGTCGGCAGAGCCGACGGCACACCACAAGAAGTTCAGAAAGTTCAAGAAGTTGTCGGCAAAGCCGACGGCACACCACAGGAAGTTCAAGGATGAGGCGGTTTTATGCCATAATATTGTTACTGTTGGCAGTGGCACTTGCGGGCTGCACGAACACGCGCTACCTCGCCGACGACGAGTATGCCCTTTATAGGCAGAACATCGACGTGACGATGGCCGACAGCAGCAGTGTACCGTCGGAGGTGTCGGCAGCCTTGAAGAAATCGAAGAGTTACCTGCTGCAGAAACCCAACAGCAGAATCCTTTTCCTCGGCCGCGTGGGCATGTACGTCTACAACTGGGCATCGCCCACGGACAGCACCTTCTGGGGCAACTACTGGCGCCGCATAGGACAGGCCACGGTGGCCTACGACGAGAACAAAACCTACCGCTCGGCGCAGCAGCTGCACCAGCTGCTCGAGAGCAAGGGCTGCTTCGGCTCCACGGTAACCTTCGACACGGCAGAGCTGAAGACCAAACGCCGTAAACGCGACATCACCATAGCCTACCACGTCAACGCTACCCAGCGCTATGTGATAGACGAGGTGCTGTACCGCACCGACAACAGCACGATAGCGAAGATGCTCGACGAATGGCGCAGCGACTCGCCGCTGCACGAGGGCGACTACTACGACCAAGAGGTGCTCGCAGCGGAGCGGGCACGCCTGGTGTCGAACCTGCGCGAATCTGGCTACTTCCACGCCACAGGCGAGAACATCTCGTTCCTCGTGGACACCACCTACCATAGCGGCCACCTGAGCATCGACGTGGTGGTCGACGGCTCGGAGCTGAAGATCTACCATATCAACAACATCAACATCTACCCCAACAGCACCGCCAACCTGCGCGAGGCGCCGCGCCAGTTCGACACCCTCATCTACAACTACCCCGGTGCCACACGCCGCATCGACCTGCAGTACATCTACGACCGCCCGATGGCCATACGTCCGCAGACCATCAGTCGCTCGCTGGCGGTCTTCCCTGGTATGACCTACCGTCCGCGCTATATCACCGACACCTACAACTCGCTAATCGGCCTGCGCACCTTCAAGTACATCAACATCGAATTCACCGAATCGCCGTCGTCGACCGACACGCTGCCCCTCGTCGATGCCCACATACGACTTATCAACAGCACCATGCAGAGGCTGTCGCTCTCGTTCGAGCTCACCAATGCATCGCCTCTCGGCTCGTCGGACAGCAGCTCGTTCTTCCTCGGCGGCAACCTGGGCCTGCAGACCTCGCTCGAATACCAGCACAAGAACCTCTTCGGCGGCGCTGAGTTGCTGCGCGTGAAGAGCTCCATGCTCCTCGAGCTGCCCAAGCTTATCTTCAGCCGTAGCAGCGGCGGCTTCTACGACAGCTTCAGCGCCTTCGAGGCCGACCTCGAGATGTCGCTCGACATGCCGGTGTTCCTGCTGCCCTTCGCCAACGGCATCCGCTTCTACCGCACCAAACCCCACACCCTCTTCACCCTCGGCGGCAGCTACCAGTACCGCTACTACTACGAGCGGGTGCTTGCCAACACCTCGTTCGGTTACAACTGGCGCTGGAACAAGAACGTCACCCACCAGCTGCTGCCCGTGGAGATGACCTTCGTGCGCATACTGAACCTCGACGCCAACTTCCTCGCGCGCCTCAACCAGCTCTCCGACCTGCGCCTGAAATACCAGTACAGCTCGCACTTCATCCTCGACGCCCGCTACGACTTCACCTACAGCAACCAGGTCTACGGCTCGCGGCGCAACTTCTCCATGCTGCACCTCTCGTTCGAGACAGCAGGCAACCTGCTTGCCGCCATCGGCGACATTGCGGGCATCGAAGCCGACAGCATCGGTGTGCGCCAAGTGCTCGGCGTGCCCTACGCTCAGTATGTGCGCCTCGGTGGCGAATGGACACGCTACCACTACCTGGGCACCAAGAGCTCGCTGGTGGCCCGTCTGCTGGTGGGTATAGGCCTGCCCTACGGCAACTCCATATCCATGCCCTACGAGAAGAGCTTCTTCGGCGGCGGTCCGACGACCATGCGCGCCTGGCAGCTGCGCCACCTCGGTCCAGGCTCGTACTACGGCAGCGAGGATATGCTCGAACGCGTGGGCGACCTTCAGCTGGTGTTCAACCTCGAGGGACGCTTCCCGATAGCGGGAGCCTTCGAGGGAGCCCTCTTCGCCGACATGGGCAACGTGTGGCTCCTCAACGCCTCGGAGCAGTACCCCGGCGGCGAGATAAAATGGAACAGCCTGCCGTCGGAGGTAGCCGTGGGCATCGGTCTCGGTCTCCGCGTGTCGGTCTCCATAGCCACCCTGCGCCTCGACTTCGGCATACCGTTCTACGACCCCGGCTACGCCCTCTCGCACCGCTTCCGTCCGCCACACTGGCATTTCAACCAGATAGTAACGAACTTCGGTATCAACTATCCGTTCTAAGAAGGTGAAAGGTGAAATTAAGCAATCAAGTATTCAAGAAATAAGACATTCAAGCAATAGCGCAATGAATTCCAAGCTGCTCACATATATTCTCATCACATTCTCTGTCATCTTCTGGGGCATCAGTTTCATCATGACCAAGGAGCTGTTCCTGACTGAAGAGCATATGACTGTCACGGTGCTGATTACCATCCGACTGGCGATAGCGTCGCTCGTCAT
Organism: Bacteroidales bacterium; assembly: GCA_045222795.1. Lineage (GTDB taxonomy): Bacteria > Bacteroidota > Bacteroidia > Bacteroidales > P3 > Colimorpha. The sequence continues at coordinate 9,047 of JBGUZF010000095.1, read as the reverse complement.
GCTGCCGGCATTGGCGCTTACACGGCGGCTGCAACGGATACGGAAGCAGGACATAAAATGGTTTTTGCTGCTTGCCCTCTGCGAGCCATTCATCTACCACCTCTGCGAGACGTCGGGAGTGCAGCTCGTCAGCGGCTCGCTGGCCTCGGTGGTTATTGCCACCATACCGCTCTTTGTTCCCTTCGGGATGTGGATTGCCTACCGCCAGCGCATACGTCTGCCGCTGATTATCGGTGTGGTGCTGTCGCTGACGGGTGTCTTCATCATGCTGATGGGCGGCGAAGGACTCACTGGCAACTTCAAAGGCTTGCTCTTCCTATCCGGCGCTGTAATTATTGCAGTTGTATATACCTTGCTCCTCGTCAAAGTAGTCGATAAATACCACCCGCTCGTGGTCACCACCTGGCAGAACGTCATAGGCCTCGCCTACTTCCTGCCGCTGACGTTCGCCTTCGACAGTTCGGCATTGCCGCTGCTGTCGTGGAGCCCCAAGATGCTGCTGTTGCTGCTCGTGCTAGGCCTCTTCTGCTCGACGCTGGCCTATGCGGGCTACAACTACGGCGTGCGCAACCTGGGAGCCTCGGAGGCCTGCATCTTCAACAACGCCATACCCATCTTCTCGCTGATAGCCGCCCTGCTCATCGGACAGGAGACCTTCTCGTGGGGCAAACTAGCCGGCATGTGCATAGTAATCGCCGGTGTCGTCATTTCGCAGATACCAGCAAAAAACAATAAATAACATTATTATTAACCCAAAACATCAACAATTATGAAATGGTTCATTAAATGTTTCAAGCAGTATGCCGATTTCAGCGGCCGTGCACGTCGCAAGGAATTCTGGTGGTTCACTCTGATTAATTTCATCATTGGGATGATACTGGTCAGCTGTTGGATATGGCCTATCATTTCGGTCAGTATTAAAGCCGGCATTGAAGGCGCAGATGCCCCAGACATAGAGGCGCTCACCCTCATGCTGCTGAAGAGCCCGTTGCTGTACATCTACATCATCTACTATCTCGCCATACTCATTCCGAGCATTGCCGTCAGCGTGCGCCGTCTGCACGACATCGGCAAGTCGGGCTTCTGGTATTTCCTGCCCGTTGGCGGAAGCGTACTGAGCATGTTCGCCAGCCTGGCATCGCAGTCCAACACGGCACTCTATTTAGTGCTTGCGCTGATAGCTTTGGCGATAAGCATCGTTTTCCTGGTATGGATGTTTATGGACTCCAACTACGGTCCCAACAAGTACGGCCTCAACCCCAAAGGCGAGGGCAACCCCGCAGAAGAGACCGTCACCCCTGCCGAATAAACAATAGCAGAATTAAGGGATAAAGAAGAAGAGCCGCGACCAAGCAGGTTGCGGCTCTTTTATTATTTTGGGAAATCCATTATTTCGAGGTCTTTGGGGGTGCCGTCGATGGTGAATCGCACCAGGGTGCCGACCTTGTGGAAGCCCTGATGGCCGCAGGCACCGGGGTTGATGTGCAGGAAACCCATATCCTTGTCGTACATGACCTTGAGGATGTGGCTGTGGCCGCAGACGAAGATGTCGGGCTTGGCCAGTTCCAGCGTGCGGCGCAGCTCGTGGGGGTAGTGGCCCGGCCAGCCGCCGATATGCGTCATCAGCACCCGCAGCCCTTCGACCTCGAAGAAGGCACGCTCCTCCAATTCGTAGTGCAGGGCGAAACTGTCGCAGTTGCCAAAAACGGCGCGCACCTCCTTCCACGAACGAAGTTCCTCGAGCACCCCGGGGCCGAGGTCGCCGGCGTGCCACAGCTCGTCGCAGTCGTTGAAGAAGGAGTACACCTGCTTGGGCACCACGCCGTGAGTATCGCTCAAAACGCCGATCCGCTTCATTCGTTGGCGTGGATTTCCTTGAGGTTTTCGGAGATCATCTCCTTGAGGTAGTTGATGATGTGGATGTCGTTCATGGACATGCCGTCGAGGGCCTCCTTGAGCTCGTCGGTGTCGAGCACAAACTCGTCCTCGTCGGTGCGGTAGGTGATAACGAAATGGATGTCCTCGTGTGCCGAGAGGAGCATGACAAGGGTGCCAGGGAGGTCGCCCATGGGCGGGCGGTCCCAGTTGTTGTGTTCAAACCAGAATTCTAGGCGGGTGCCCACACCGACTTCGGAGGTGAGCTTCATGCCGCCGCCGCATTTCTCGGTGTTCATCTTTATCAGCGGCAGGCCGAGGCCAACCTTGCGGGTGGTGCGGCTGGTGGTATAGGGGTCGGTGACCTTGGCGAGGAACTCGGGGCTCATGCCCTTGCCGTTGTCCTCGATGGTGAAGTGGAAGTCGTTGTTCTTCAAACTGTCCACAATGGTCAGCTTGACATCCTTTGAGTTGGCGGCCGTGGAGTTCTCCATCAGGTCGTACACATGCATTGCCAGTTCTTTCATCTAAAGTCCAATTAGTTTTCGGGATGCAAAAATACGCATATTTTTTCAAACTCGGGAATAATATTTTTCAACCCTTGTCGTTAATAGATGTACAATTTGTAATAAGCAACTGATGAAAACACGATATCTTGCAGTTGTGCTGACATTGGCGGCACTCCTCCTGGCCGCCTGCAAGGAGGAGGACTTCACCCCGCCGTCGTTCCTCCACATCGAGGGCTTCAACGTCGACATCAGCGACGTGGACCCCCTGTCGTACAACATGGGCTTCTACCGTAGCGACATTGTGGCGGCCTACGTGGTGGCGCACTACCCCGGCAGCATAAGCGTCGACACCGTGGGCCTCTTCCGCCTGCCGTTCACCACGCCGATACTCTACAACGGCCAGGCCGACTATATCGACATCTACCCCGCCGTGGAGCAGAGCGGCGTCTCGGGCACCCTCCCCTACTACACCTTCTACGACCGCATCCGCCTGACGGCCGCCGACAGCACGGCCTTCGTAAGCGGCGACACCCTGAACCTCGGCACCTTGACGACGCACTATGCGTCGCATACCCACAAACTCTTCTACGCCTCGTTCGACCACGACGACGGCAGCATCCGCTTCGACTCGACCCTGACGACGGTGATGGGCGGCGACGGCGCCTGCACGGGCGACGGCTACGGCGAGATGACGGTGACCGCCGCCGACCTCACGAAGAGAGCCTCCATCACCGGCGACCCCTTCTCCGTGAGCGACCCCAGCAGCATCATCTATCTGGAACTTGACTCGCGCAGCGACGTGCGCCTGCAGGTCTACATGCACTCGGCCTACGTCAACGGCGGCGCCGAGGATGTCCTGCCGGTGATGGTCATCATGCCCTCCAGCGAATGGCAGCACATGTACATCAACCTCGGCAAAACCTGGGCCTACTTCAACCACCACGCCACCTTTAAGCTCTCCTTCACCGCCCTCAACACCGACGGCATCGAGGGCAAGGTACGACTCGACAACGTGAAACTGTTAACGACTAACGTAGTATTGTGAAAAAACGACAAACACTTAAATATATCCTTTGCGACCTCTTCTCAGCCATGCTGGCATGGGGCGCGCTGTTCGTCTTCCGCAAGGCGGCCCTCGAGGGAACCCCCTGGAGCGAACTCTTCAGTCAGATCTTCTCCGACCATAACTTCTGGGCCGGCCTCATCCTCGTGCCCGCGGGATGGCTCGCGCTCTACACCATTCAGGGCTCCTACCGCAACGTGCTGCGCAAAGCACGTCTGAAGGAACTCATCGAGACCCTCATCGCCACCCTCATCGGCGTCGTCGTCATTTACTTCCTGCTGCTCATCGACGACCAGTTCGCCTCCTACCGCTACCACTACGCCTCCTTCCTCTTCCTCTTCGCGGTGCACTTCACGCTGACCTATATCCCGCGCCTCATAATCACCACCCACACCGTCGACAGCGTCCACGAGCGCCGCCTCGGTTTCCCCACCCTCATGATAGGCAACGGCCCCCGCGCCCTGCAGGCCTACCTCGACCTCGAAAACCAGGAAATCTACTCCGGCAACCTCTTCGTCGGATACATCAGCCTCAACTCCGACCTCCAACCTCCAACCTCCGACCTGAACAACATCATGCCCTCCCTGGGCAATATCGCCGACCTCCGCGCCATAGTCCAGCAGCACAACATCGAGGAGGTCATCATAGCCCTCGAACCCGAACAGCAGCAGCAGATCAACTCCATCATTCAGGCTGCCGCCACCAGCGGCGACATTATTATAAAGATTACGCCCGACGCGCGCGACATCATCGTCGGCTCCATCAAGCAGGACAATATCTTCCATTCCACCCTCATCGTCATCAACAACCGCCTGATGCCCGAGTGGCAGTACTCCCTCAAGCGCCTCTTCGACATAGTGATTTCCCTTCTTGCAATGCTGGTCCTCTCCCCCGTCTACCTCATCACCGCCGTCATCGTCAAGGCCACCTCCCCCGGTCCCGTCTTCTATGCCCAGGAGCGCATTGGCTACCTCGGCCGCCCCTTCAAGATGCACAAGTTCCGCTCCATGTATGTCGACGCCGAACAGGCAGGCCCCGCACTCTCCAAGGACGACGACCCCCGCATCACCCCCTTCGGACGCTTCATGCGCAAGGTGCGCCTCGACGAGATACCCCAGTTCTACAACGTCCTCCGCGGCACCATGTCCCTCGTCGGCCCGCGTCCCGAGCGCCAGTACTACATCGACCAGATTGTCCGCCGCGCACCCGAGTACCAGCTCCTCCAGCGCGTCAAGCCCGGCATCACCTCCTGGGGCCAGGTCAAGTACGGCTACGCCTCCTCCGTCGACGAAATGGTCGAACGCCTCCGCTACGACCTCCTCTACCTCGACAACATGTCCCTCACCACCGACCTCAAGATACTCCTCTACACCGTACTCATCATCCTCCAAGGCAGAGGAAAGTGAAAAGTAAAAAGTAAAAAGTGAAAAGTAAAAATTAAAAATCATGAAACATAAATTCCTCATTCCTCATTCCTCATTCCTCATTGCTGCAGCCGCAGCCCTCCTGCTCTCCGCCTGCAACAGCAACACCACCCCCACTCTCGACTCCCAGACCGACACCATCTCCTGGGCCATGGGCGAGAACGTCGGCAACAGCATCCTCACCGGCGACGCCTTCGAGATCGACCACCAGGTCTTCCTCGCCGCCGTCAAGCACACCCTCGAGGGCAAGCCCCAGCCCCTCGCCGACTCCGTCTACGACCAAGTCATGCAGTACATCTACTCCACAGTCCAGCTGCAGCAGAGGAAGAAAGCAAAGGCTATGGAATCCTCCGTCGACTCGCTGCAGCAGCTATACTTCGCCAACCTCGAGCGCACAAATCCCAACGTCAAGCGCCACCCCTCGGGCTTCTACTACGAGGTGCTCCGCGAGGGCCGCGGACCCAACGCCACCTACGCTCAGCGCATCCGCTTCGACTACAAGAGCTACCTCCTCCTCTCCGGCGAACCCTTCGACCAGACCTACGGCAAACGCGACCCCATCATACATGTCATCGGCAACCCCATGTTCCCCGGTCTCATCGAGGCCTTCCAACTGATGAACACCGGAAGCATCTACCGCTTCTACTTCCCCTACCAGCTAGCCTTCGGTCCCACCGGCAGCGGCAGCGTCCCCGGTTACACCCCCCTCGTCTACGAGATTGAGCTCCACGAGCTTTACAAAGACTAACAAACATCCCCATCGAGTAATTAAGCCTGCCTCAACGCAGGCTTTTTTTGTACAAAAACAACATTTTTTGCACAAGTAATTAAATTAGTTGTATATTTGCAGTCGCAATCCAAGTGAGTCGGATTGGCAAAATAATTGTAAATTAATTAATTTAGTTGCAATGAAAAACAAGTATTACGACCTGATTGACCAGACTTTCGACTTCCCGCAGGACGAATTCCGCACCGAAGAAGGCGAATTGATGTTCCACGACATCCCACTCATGGAAATCATCAAACAGTACGGCACCCCACTGAAAATCACCTACCTGCCGAAAATCAGCTCGCAGATACAGAAGGCCAAGCGCCTCTTCAACGTCGCCATCGCCAAAACCGACTACCGCGGCACATACAACTATTGCTACTGCACCAAGAGCAGCCACTTTGCATTCGTGCTGGAAGAGGCACTGAAGAACGACATCAACCTCGAGACTTCGTCGGCATTCGACATCAATCTCATACAGGAGTTGCACGCGCAGGGCCTTATCGACAAAGACAAAGTAATCGTGTGCAACGGATTCAAGAAGGACCAATACATCGAAAATATCGTAGGCATCTTCAACGAGGGCTTCCGCAACGTGATACCCATCCTCGACAACAAGAATGAGTTCCACCAGCTCGACAGCACCCTGACCGACACGCAGGAACCCATGCAGCTCGGCATACGTATCGCCTCGGAGGAGGAACCGAAGTTCGACTTCTACACCTCGCGACTTGGTATCCGCTACCACGACATCGTGTCGTTCTACGAGGAGCAGATCAAGCAGAACAAGAAGTTCCACTTCAAGATGCTTCACTTCTTCATCAACACCGGCATCCGCGACACCGCCTACTATTGGAACGAACTGTCGAAGTGCGTCAACGTCTATTGTGACCTCAAGCGCGTATGCCCCGAGCTCGATTCGCTCAACATAGGCGGCGGTTTCCCGTCTAAAGTAAGCCTGGCGGCGACCTACGACTACGAGTACATGGCCGAGGAGATACTGGCGCAGATAAAGAACATCTGCACTTTGCGCGGAGTCGAGGAGCCCAACATCTTCACCGAGTTCGGCTCGTTCACCGTGGGCGAAAGCGGCGCTACATTATATAGTATATTGGACCAGAAGCAGCAGAACGACCGCGAGCTGTGGTACATGATTGACTCGAGCTTCATCACCACCCTGCCCGACACCTGGGGCATCAACCAGCGCTTCATCATGCTGCCCATCAACCACTGGGATTGCGAATACCAGCGCGTGTTCCTCGGCGGCCTGACCTGCGACTCGGAGGACTACTACAACGCCGACTCCCACGCCAACGCCATCTTCCTGCCCAAGCTGCAGAAGGACTCGCCGCTGTACATTGGCTTCTTCCACACAGGCGCCTACCAGGAGAGCATCGGCGGCTACGGCGGCATACAGCACTGCCTCATCCCCGCCCCGAAGCACGTCATCATCGACAAAGACGAGAACGGCGAATACACCACCAAGCTCTTCGCCAAGGAGCAGAGTTACAAGTCGATGCTGAAAATCCTAGGGTATTAATGGTTAATGATTAATGATTAAAGATTAAAGGACTGATGCAAGTATTGCGTCAGCCCTTTTTACTTTTCACCTCTCACCTCTCACCTTTTACCTTACAATCAGCGGTGTTGTGCCGACGGTGTCGGAGGTGTGCACCTGCACCATGTAGATGCCGCGGGGAAGGTCGGCGAGGTTGATGACGCAGACGCTGTCGGAGGGCAGGTAGGCACCGATGAAGCATCCGCGGGCGTCGTAGAGGCGCACGAGACGCATCCTTTCACACTTGACGGTGCAGGAGGAGGTGGCAGGATTGGGGTAGAGCTGGACAGCCGACAGCTGCGACGGGGTAATCTCGGGATCGTCGATATCCACATGCGCGCCGCCGGTGAAATAGGGTTTGTAGCCCTGGGCGATAGCGGCGATGAAAGTTGTGGCGATGTTGACAGACGAGGGAATGGTGAGCGTGCCGTCGCCGTTGGCATCGGTGAAGGTGGCGGCGTAGACCTGCAGGGTGGCAGAGTCAATAACCGACACATAGGCATGGGGCACGGTGTGCACGGTGATGGGGTTATTGTCGGCATGTACGGTCACGGGGAGGTCCGAGGCGGTGCCCAACCAAGGCATCAGCGAGGGGTCGCCCATCAACTCGTATATCTCCCAGTAGTATTTCTTCATCGACTCGTTGGAGGAGGAACGCTGGACGGAGAGGTTGCCGTTGTAGACAATCTTGCCGGCGGTGACGGCATAGTCGGTGAAGGCCTCGCCGTGGGTGTGGAAGAGGCGGTCGTAGATGCCGAGGTTGGCGGCATTGTACGTGGCGTTCATCGTGTTGGAGATACTGCTGCGGATACCGACGCTCCAGTAGAAGTCCTGGGACCAGTAGGTCGAGTTGGTGCCGCCGATATAGCCGATGGCACCCTGACGGGCGCTGCGGCGGATGAGGGCCTCGCCGAAGCAGACACCTTTGTCGAACTTGTTCGAGAGGCAGCAGTTGCCAATCATGAACGACGGCATGCCGATATTGTTCATGCTGCCGACTTGGCTGACGGTAAACTCGGGGCACGACCACTCGTCCCAGTCGCCATGGGCCGTGTAGTTGATCCAGCCCACGCCGTTGCTGTAGAGGTTGCGCAGGGCGGTAGCGGTGGCGGCGGGGCGACTGCTGCCGGTGACGGTGACACCGTCAGGGGCGAAGGAGGTGTTGTTCTTGTAATATTTTACAGTGGTAAAGCCGTTCTCGGCATTGACATAGTATCTGGCGGCATAGTCCATATTGGGGTCGGCATAGGTGTAGCCGTTGTCGCTGGTGTTGGTGTAATAGGTATTGTCGACACCGGCGATGAGCGCAGCCTTCGCCAGATAGCTGTCGTCGTCGAACATATACTTCTCATACTGTATAGTCTTGATGATGATGTTGCCCAGCGTAGTGGTGTCGGTAGCCGAGAAGCGTCCCTGGTAGCAGTCGGGCAGGTAGTCGCCCGAGGTCCAGGAGACGAAATAGAGGTCGGTGATATGGTCGTTGCCGGGGCCGCTCCAACCGCTGCCGCTAATCTTGCTGGCGAAAGCGGGTATCTGCTCGTTGTCGCCACAGATGACCAGGTAGGTGGGAGCCGGGGCGGCGGCGGTGGCGTTGGTATATAGGCCCTTGAGGTAGTTGGCCATCGCCGTATTGGTAGAGAGACCTTGCTCATCGGTAACAACGATGTCGACCATCATACCCTGCGTGCGTTTCCAGTCGGCGAAGGCATTGAGACGCTTGCATTTAAGACTGCTCGGGGTCAGTATGACCATACGGATGGGTGTGGCGTCGGAAGCATCCTTGGTGTCGAACAGCGTATTGAGGGTCTCGCCCGCCGAGAAAGCCGGAGTGTGATAGCGGCGGAAGTGT